>CAZBFH010000007.1:3555-28330 GCA_964491185.1 uncultured Gammaproteobacteria bacterium | reverse complement strand
TAAGTAATTTCTCCCCATTCTTTTTTAGGAAATGCTTCCATAAGATCTTTCTCGATTTTTACGACATCGTCTGTATTTGAGAATCCAAATAACTGACTAAAGCGCCTGGCATGAGTGTCAATAGCGATTCCTTCAGTTTTTCCATAAATCGTATACAAAACTACATTTGCAGTTTTTCTTCCAACGCCCGGGAGTTTGAGTAAATCCTCCATATTGTCCGGAACATTTCCATTAAAATCTTTATCAATCATTGCTACAGCGGCTTTTATATTTTTAGCTTTAGCTCTAAAAAGTCCAATTCTTTTTATATCCTGTTCAAATTCTGGGAGCGGGGCCTTAATATAGTCTTTGATTGTTTTATATTTTTTAAATAAATCCTGGGTAATCACATTTACTTGTTTATCGGTAGACTGCGCAGACATGATTACGGCGATCAGAAGTTCAAGGGGAGTAGTGTAATTTATGGCGATTTTTACATTAGGGAAGAGTTTTTGAAGTTCTATAAATATTTTTTCTGCCTTTTCGTTATTTGTCATTTTAACTTTTTGATTTATCTGAAGATCCTGGGGATTTTTCGAGGCCAGAGATTTTTTGTTGAATAAATGCCATTGCATTTTTAATGTCGTCTAGATCCTTTTGAATATCCTGGACGTCTTCTTCTAGTTCTTCCTGTTCTCTTTCATCTTCTTTTTCTTCTTCATCTTCTTCTAATTCACGAACAGTATCAACGAGTGCTTGTCTATTCTGATTAATCATGATGAAAGTAGAAAGAAAAATCGCCTCAAGTGAGACGATCATAGTAAGCAGTCCATATGGGAATGGATCGAACTTAAAAAATCTGACTGATGTATGATTTAATACTATCCAGGCTCCAAACCAGAATACATGGAAATAAACGAAGTACATGCTTCCCGCAAAGCGTGAAATATAGTCAGCGAGACGTCCTTCAAAAGAATGAAGTCTTTTCACCAATTGTTCAGGAGTAACTCCTATGGGTAGTGTGGGGTGTTGACTGGTTAGCCTCTTCTTCATATATTAATTCTAGACTCATAAATCTTTTTGTCAACCCCCTAAGCATAATATACGAGGCTAGAATTAATGGGTTGACAACTAGCAGGTCCTATGATAGAGTGCTAATACTATATGGAGAAGGTGGTCCCCATTATCCCAATTAGAGACGGAATAATATTTCCAAATACAGATTCAGTTCTTACTTTTGGCAGGCCAAAAAGTCTTGCAGCTCTTGAAATTTCATTCAGTCAAGAAAGAATTGTTTGTTTTGTGCTTCAAAAAAGCGCAAAGGTAAATGATCCAAGCCCATCTGACATTTTTTCCACTGGTACTCTTTGTCGAATCGAGAGAATGATAAAAACTGATGGAGAAATTAACGCTCAGGTAAGAGGAATATCTAGAGTAAAAATTAACTCATTCCACGAGAATGATAACTTCCTAGTAGGTCATGTTGAAGAATTAATTGAGGATGCAAATGAAACAGCTGAGGTAAAAGCCCTATGTAACCATCTTACTAATGAATTCAGACGAGCCATGAATCTAGGAAAAACCGCAGATTTTCTAGTATTTATGAACATTATGTCTCCGGACAATCCTGCAGGTCAACTTGCAGATCTTATCGCTTCAGTACTTGATCTTAAACCTTCACAAAAACAGGAACTTCTTGAAATGACAGATGTTAAGAAAAGACTTGAAAGAGTGACTGAGCTTTTAGCTAAAGAAATAAAAGTGCTAGAACTTGAGCGAAAAATTGCTTCAAAAACGCAGGAGAGGTTTGAAAAAGGAGCTCGTGAGGTAATGCTTAGAGAACGTCTTAAGACTATTGAAAAGGAGCTTGGAGAAAGTGATGAAGATAATGAAATTAGAGAGCTCATGCAAAAGATTAAGGAAGCTGGAATGCCAGAGGAGATAGAAGAAAAAGCTAGAAAAGAAGCTAAGAAGCTTTCTCAAATGGCTCAATTTAATCCAGAAGCAGGATATATCAGGAATTATCTCGACTGGTTAATTGATCTTCCATGGAGTAAGGAAAGTAGGACGAATCTTGAGGTTAAAAAAGCTGAAAAAATGCTAAACAGTGATCATTTTGGACTCAAGGACGCAAAGGAAAGAATTGTTGAGTATCTTGCGGTCCAAAAGCTGTCGGGAAAAATGAAAGGACCAATCCTTTGCTTCGTCGGGCCTCCAGGCGTAGGAAAAACTTCGATCGGAAAATCTATCGCGCATGCTTTGGGACGAGAGTTTGTAAAGGTTTCACTCGGAGGAATAAGAGATGAAGCCGAAATTAGAGGACACAGGAGAACTTATGTGGGTGCACTTCCAGGAAGAATAATTCAAGGAATTAAAGATGCTGGCACAAAAAATCCAGTGTTTATGTTGGATGAAATTGATAAAGTAGGAGCAGATTTTAGGGGAGATCCTTCCTCAGCACTTCTTGAAGCGCTAGATCCAGAACAAAACTCAGCTTTCTCAGATCATTATCTTGAGGTTCCATTTGATTTGTCTGATGTGATGTTTATTACAACTGCTAATGTTTTATATACAATTCCACCAGCTCTACGTGACCGCTTGGAAATCATAAATTTTGCAGGATACACTCATGATGAAAAATTTCACATCGCAAAAGACTTTTTGATAAGTAAACAAATGGAAGCTCATGGATTAACATCAAAAGAAGTTGAGCTTACAGACGGAGGCTTAAGGTTTATCATAGAACATTACACTAGGGAATCTGGAGTTAGAAATTTGGAGCGTCAAGTCGCACGACTTCTTAGAAAAATTGCAAAGCTTGTCGCGGAAGGAAAGAAAAAGAAAATTATTATTACAAGTAAAAATGTTACCAAGTATTTAGGACCAATTAAAATGAAAGCGACGCTTATTGAGAAGAAAGATGAGATAGGAATGGCGACAGGACTTGCTTGGACAGAAGCTGGCGGAGACATATTATTTATAGAAGTCGCACTAATGCCTGGAAAAGGAAGCCTGATTCTTACAGGGCAACTTGGAGATGTTATGAAAGAATCTATGCAAGCCGCGATGTCGTATATTAGAGCTCGTGGAGTTGAGTTAGGTTTATCAGCAAAATTCTTCCAAAAAATTGATGTTCACGTTCATGTTCCAGAGGGAGCTGTTCCAAAGGACGGACCTTCAGCAGGCGATACAATTACAACCGCTATAGTTTCAGCTCTTACAAAAATTCCTGTAAAAAGAACAGTGGGTATGACCGGAGAGGTTACTCTTAGAGGAAGAGTTCTTGAGATTGGCGGAGTTAAAGAAAAAGTTATCGCAGCGCATCGCGCAGGACTTAAAACTATAATTTTGCCAAAAGATAACAAAAAAGATCTTATTGATGTTCCAAAAGAAGTTTTAAGAGATTTGGATTTTAAATTTGTTTCACATATGGATGAGGTCTTAGATATCGCTCTTGCGAAACCATTAACTAGAGTTAAAAGCGTAATTCAGAGACCACTTCTTCATGCTCCCTCGCCTACTCAAGCAGACTAATTACTTGACAACACTTTCCAATTGTGACATTAATTAACTAATGCCTAAAAGAAAAGTAAAAAGATCCAGTCATTCATCCAAGAATACTTGGGCTGGATTCACTTCATCTCAGATAATAATAATCTTTGGAGTTTTTGTAATCTTCGCAATCTTCTACATGATGTAATCCCCGAGGTTCCATTTTTAGAATAATCTTATTTGTTTCCTAATTTCCTAACATAGGTATTGAGTGAGTTTGTTTTGAGCATAACTTTAAGGTAAAATATAGCCACTAGCCCCGTTCGTCTAGTGGTCTAGGACGCAACCTTCTCAAGGTTGAGATCAGGGGTTCGACTCCCCTACGGGGTACAAGTTTTGGATTTGTTTGAAGACGTGTTTTTTCGTATAATCAGTGGGTGAATAAAGTTTACCTCTCTGTGGTCATTCCTTCATATAACGAGATGCCTAACCTTCGAAAAGGAGTACTGGACAAGATTGATCATTATTTAGCCCGCCAGAAATATACCTATGAGGTGATAATTGTGGATGACGGTTCCGATGACGGGTCGTTGGAATTTTCTGAAAGATTCTCTAAGGAGAATAAAAATTTTCGAGTTATTAAGGGCTCGCATTCTGGAAAAGAGGGAGCGGTTACTAAGGGAATATTAGCAGCAAATGGAGAGATAAGGCTATTTACTGATATGGATCAAGCAACTCCGATTGAGGAGGTAGAAAAACTTTTGCCATTTATAAACAAAAATTTTGATGTAGTAATTGGGTCTAGAAATAGAAGTCGAAAGGGTTCACCGTTGTCGCGTCGCGTAATGTCTAGAAGTATGATAATTCTTAGAAAAGTGATGGTGGGAATTTATGAGATTCAAGATACACAGTGCGGATTTAAAATGTTTACAGAGGAAGCTTCGGAAAAATTATTTAAAAAAATAAATATACTTCATAACGGGTTTTCAGAAATTCATGGATCTAATGTAACTGCAGGATTTGACGTTGAACTATTATATATCGCAAATAAAATGGGATATAAAATCAAAGAGGTTCCAGTGGAATGGCTTTACGTTGAATCGCGTAGGGTAAGTCCCATTAAAGATTCTATAAATGGAATTCTAGATCTAGGAAAAATTACATTAAATAAATTTTCTGGAAAATACAATCTATGATCTACGCGATCAGTAAATACTCCTTCCTAGTCGTAATTGTTTTACTCTTTTTTTATTCCTTTACTCAAGTTGATTTAAGTCTGACACTTTCTCAAGCTTCAATCTTGCAAGTTGTTCAAAAAAATTTCCAATACATCGGGTATTTTAACAGACCGCTTTCAACTGTTTTGTTTATTTCTATTTTAGTTCTAATGTTTGCTTATTATTTCTGGTTTTTGAGAAAAGCTCTTAGAAAAGAATTAAGAACAAAAGACCTAATTATTTTGATTGTCTCGACCGGAGCGATTCTTTCTTTTTCTTATAATGCTTTTTCATATGATTTATTTAATTATATTTTTGATGCAAAAATAGTGACTTTCTATCACGAGAATCCATATTTCCATAGAGCTTTGGACTATCCAACTGATCCAATGCTTTCATTTATGCGCTGGACACATAGGGTATATCCATATGGACCGATTTGGCTTGGTTTATCAGTTCCTATCTCATTAATCGGTCTTAATATATTTTTATTAACTTTTTTCTTATTTAAATTTTTTATCACCTCGTTTTATTTAGGATCCATATATCTGATATATAGAATTAATAAGAAAATAAATTCAGAAAATGCTATTTTTAATACTGCTTTTTTCGCATTAAACCCTCTTGTTATTGTTGAGAGCTTAGTCTCATCTCATAATGATATATCTATGATATTTTTCGCACTCCTCGGAATTTATTTATTCTTTTTAAGAAAAAGGTTTTTAGCTATTATTTTAGTCATAGTTTCCTCTCAGGTAAAAATTCCAACCCTCGGACTATTATTACCACTCATTGTAAGTTTTATCCCTTTTAAGCAGAGACTGGATAATAACAGATTTGTATTGCTCTCTATTTTTTCCATGTTTTTAGCATCTTTTTATGCGCTTACTAAAATAGAAATTCAGCCATGGTATTTTCTTTGGATTCTCCCATTTGTCGCACTTCTAAAACCAAACAAGTACATTCTAAGTGCTGCAATCGGGTTTTCATTAGGACTACTTTTGAGGTATACGGTTCTTCTTTATTTTGGGAATTGGGATGGAATAGGAGTTCCCATCAGGAATGGTTTAACCATAGTAATTCCACTAGTTTGTGTTTTAGCAGTTTATGTATATGATAAGCTTCCAATATCCCAACGTGCACAATAATAATAGTTTCTTGTATAATTTATTATGATGAATCTAGTTCTGAAATATAAAAAAGAAATTCTTTTAGGTATTTTGATTTTAATATCTTTTTTTGTATCAAGGTTAACCCTCCTGGGTAATTTTCCAATCTTCACTGATGAAGCGCTATATATAAGATGGGCTCAGATAGCCTCTCAAGATGCAAATTGGCGATTCATTTCGTTAACTGATGGGAAACAGCCAATGCTAATCTGGTTCGGAATGATCTTTTTAAGATTAATTCAAGATCCAGTTATCGCAATTAGGCTTGTTTCAGTGTTCGCAGGCTTATTTTCATTAATTGGTCTTTGGCTTTTAACACATGAACTTTTCAAATCTAAAAGAACGGCATTTTTATCAGCAATTTTATATGTAATCTATCCATTTGCAGTTGTGTACGACCGGTTAGCTGTATACGACAGTCTTGTTGGGGCACTCGCAGTGTTCGCTTTGTATTTTTCTGTTTTGCTTGTAAGAAAAATGAGACTAGATATAGCATACACTCTCGGTGTAATTTTAGGGGCAGGAATGCTTACGAAAACAAGCGCAAATTTTAGTATCATTCTTCTTCCAATAACTTTAGTTCTTGTAAATTTTAAACAAAAAAATCTTGTTAGAAGATTAGTTAAATGGGGAGTATTCGCAATAATAGCAATAGTGATTACAGAAGTTTTATACAATTCGTTAAGACTTTCTCCATTTTTTCATATCATTAAAGAAAAAAATACAATTTTTGTTTACTATCCATTTAGTATTCCGATTACAGATAATATCAATTTATTCTTTGGAAATTTAAGAGGACTTTTAACCTGGCTTTTTACTTATCTAACGCCCTTTTATTTAATTTTAATATTCGTTTCTCTTCTCACTAAAAAATACCTCAAAGAAAAATTTGTTTTAATTTGTTATTTTGCGCTTCCTTTGATAGCGCTTGCGTTATTCGGAAGAGTAATTTTCCCGAGATTCATTTTCTTTATGAGTCTTTATCTTTTGCCGCTTGCAGCACTTGGTTTAACACAAATTATAAATTTTCTAAATAATTATTTGAGCAAAAGGAAATTAAATAATTATTATTTAATTTCTTCTCTGGTAATAATTATATTTATTCTCTATCCAGCAAAAGTTTCAATGGATTTTATTTTTAATCCTTCGAAGGCTGCAATAGCAAGCGCCGATAATGCACAATATATTAGTGATTGGCCAGCGGGCGGGGGAGTTAAGGAAAGTATTCGATTCTTTGAAGAAAAATCTAGAGATGAAAAAATATTTATAGGAACTGAAGGCACATTTGGACTTCTTCCATACGCTTTGGAGATTTATCTTGCGGACAATCCTAATGTAATCATTAAAGGCTATTGGCCGGTTGAAGAAATTCCACAGGACGTATTAAAAGCATCAGAGAAAATGCCGACGTATTTCATTTTTTATCAACCCTGTATTGAATGCGAATATGCAGGAGATGCACCAAATGATTGGCCACTTAAAAAAATATCTGAGTTTAAGAAGAGTGAAGGGGTTTACTACACTGTTTACTCCGTTGAAAAATAATTTTAATCGTGAGATTTGTTAATTTTTATCTTCCAGTATTACTTTTTTCAATATTAATTTCTATTCCTCTACTTATTCCATATATTCATCCTGGATATTTTCCAACTCATGATGGGGAATGGGCGGTTGTAAGACTCTCTGATATGTTTAGAGCTTTAAGAGATCTTCAAATTCCAGCAAGATACAGTGGAAATTTAAATTTTGGTTATGGATATCCACTGTTTAATTTTACTTATCCTTTTCCGTACTATTTAGGAGTAGGGATTCACATGTTTGGTTTAGGATTTGTTGAAACAGTTAAGCTAATGTTCGCAATCACAATTCCAGTATCTGCATTTTTTATGTTTTTGGCTTCCCGAAAAATCTGGGGAAACAATTGGGCAGGTCTTATAAGCTCGGTTCTTTATCTATATTTTCCATACAGACTTGTTGATTTATTTGTAAGAGGTTCAATTGGTGAAAGTTTTGCATTTATGCTTTTCCCCATAATTATATTTTCATTAGCGTCCCTTTTGAAAAAACCAAATTCTTTATTCTTTAAATTTCTTGGTGGATTTTCATATGCAGCATTAATTTCCTCACATAATATTATGGGGATCTTATTTACCTTAACTTTAGGCTTATTTTTTATTGGGAGTTTAGGGAAAAAAGATTTTGCTATATTTAAGAATTATTTATTTGTATTAATTTCTGGCCTTGGGCTTTCAGCTTTTTTTTGGATCCCTGCACTTTTAGAAAAAGGAAACATTCTTTTATCATTAGTTCCAATTGCAGATAGAAATTTATATTTTGTCAGTTTTTCTAAGCTTTTGAAATCTCCCTGGGGATATGGTACGCCTACAGATCCAGTAAGTCCTTTTACTTATCAAATTGGATGGCCATTTCTAATAGTACTAGGTATGGTTTTGTTAATTTTTATGTTAAGAAAAATCGGATTTATTGGAAAAGTAAATAATGAGAAGGGAGCAATTGTTTTATTTTTGGGATTTTTTGTTTTTTCATTTTTACTTTTTAAAGAATCAAGATTAGTATGGAAACTTCCACTTCTTTCAGAAATTAATTATCCCTGGGTGATATTGTCCCAATTAGGTTTAATTGTTTCAGTTCTCTCGGGTTATTTATCTAATTATAAATATTTTAGAATTTCAGGATTTGTTATTATTTTACTTGCTTTAATACTTTATATTCCATTATCAAAACCCTCCATTTATGTAGATAGGGGAGAGGGATTTTATTTTACGAATGATGCGACTACAACTTCCTCAAATGAATTAATGCCGCTTTGGGTTAAGAAGCAGCCAACACAAAGACAAAACGAAAAGGTAGAGATCTTGAAGGGGATGGGAACAGTAGGAAATATTACTTTTAATTCAAAGATGACAAGTTTTTCTGCAAAAATGGAAGAAGATGGTATCGCTCGAATCAATACAATTTATTATCCTGGATGGAATATAAATGTTGACGGAATAAAAAAAGAAATAAACTATAATAATAGTATGGGTACAATGGAATTTGAATTACCAAGAGGTACACATGTTGTAAATGCTTCATTTGTTGAAACACCTTTAAGAATGGTTAGTAATATTGTCACAATTCTAACTTTAATTGTTTTAATGATTTTTGGAATTAAAAAACTATGGAAATTCTAAAAAAGAAAATAACAATACTAACTATTTTAATGCTAAGTGTTATTACTGTTTTGCCATTTTTTAAATTTGGCTTTTTTAATATCCACGATGACACACAGATACAAAGAGTTCATGAAATGAAGGTAGCTTTGTCTGATGGTATGTTTCCTGTCCGATGGGTTCCTGACCTCGGGTACGGTTATGGTTATCCAATTTTTAATTTTTATGGTCCTTTCCCTTACTACATTGGGGCATTTTTTAATTTTCTTGGATTTGATGCATTAACTGCTACCAAAATTATGATTCTAATAGCTGTAATAGGATCTGCATTTTCAATGTATTTTTTGGCAAAAGAATTTTGGGGGAAGATTGGTGGAATAGTATCGGCGGCATTTTATGTTTATGCGCCTTATCATGCACTAGATATTTATGTTAGAGGAGATATAGGAGAAGTTTATGCATATTCATTTATTCCTTTAGTTTTTTATTCTCTATTTAAATTCTTTAAAACAAATAATTTTCTTTTTATAATTTTGGGAAGTCTTTCATATGCAGGGATAATTTCATCTCATAATCTTTCAGCCCTGATGATAAGTCCGTTTATAATTTTGGCCGCATTAATCTTGTTCTTAATGAATAAAAAAATATTAATATTTCTGATTCCAATTCTTGGAATTTTACTTGCCTCGTTTTACTTCCTACCGACACTTTTAGAGATGAACTACACTAATGTACTTTCAACAATAGGTGGAAAAGCTCACTTCGGAGATCATTTTGTTTGCGTGAGACAATTCTGGGATAGTCCATGGATGTTCGGTGGATCCATTCCAGGATGCGTAGATGGGCTATCATTTAGGCTTGGAAAATTACATATTTTGTTTGTGGGTCTTTCATTTCTTTCTGGAATATATTTATTCAGGAAAGAAAAAAATAAATCCCTGGTGATATTTGTTTCATTTGCATTACTAGTCGGGGTAATGTTTCTAATGATTAGCGAGTCGAGCATAATTTGGGATAAAGTTCCATACATGAATTTTTTTCAATATCCATGGCGATTCCTTTTGATAGCATCATTTTTCTCCTCTTTTGTTGTTGGATCAGTAGTTTATGGAATTTCAAAAATAAACTCAAAAAAATATAATTTTCTTTTTTTACTAGTTTACGTTTCTATTATTCTTTCACCGATAATTTTGTATTCGAAATTATTTTCTCCTCAAAATTATTTAACCAAGAGCTCAGAGGAGTACACGAATAAACATTCGTTAAATTGGACTACATCAAATATATCTGATGAATATATGCCAAAATTATTTTTAACACCACAAAATCCTGAAGAAATTATTAAAGAAAAAATAACTGGAGAAAATATTAAAATATCAAATTTAGAAACTAAAACAAATAGAATTTCTGCAAAAATAACTTCCGCTAAGGAAAATGAAATTACTGTACATATTCCATATTTCCCTTCGTGGAAATATTATGTAAATGGAGATTTGCAAGATATTGAAGAGGCCGCTACGGGTGTGCTTATTAAGGTTCCAGGTGGGGAAAGTATGTTGGTGGGAAAATTTGAAGAAACAAATATTCAAAGAATAGCAAATCTACTAACTATATCTGGTGTTTTAATCATTGTAGCTGGTATAATTTATGCCAAGCGTAAACAAAAATGAAATCAACTGTTGAGATTACAATTCCTGTCTATAATGAAGAAAAAGAGCTTGAAGTTAATATTAAAAAGCTCGTAGATTATTGTTCCAAAAATCTTTCAAAATTTGACTGGACAATAACTATAGCTGATAATGCGTCAAGCGATAACACTCCCATAATTGCCGCAAATTTATCTAAAAATGATTCTCGAATTCAGCTTTTTAGGTTAGAGGAAAAAGGTAGAGGAAGAGCAGTAAAAAGAGCATGGAGTAATTCTGGAGCAGACTATTGTGTATATATGGACTTAGATCTATCAACTGACTTAAAGCATCTTCCAAATCTCCTTAAAGCGCTCGAGAATGGGTATGACATAGCAATTGGATCACGTCTAGCGAGAGGCGCTAAGGTAGAGGGTAGAACTATGCTTAGGGAAATTACTTCAAGAACCCTTAACTTTTTCTTCATTCAGTTTTGGTTCAGAACACATTTTACAGATGCTCAGTGTGGCTTTAAGGGAGTTACTAAAAAAATTGTTAGGGATCTTATTCCAAAGGTTAAAGATAATGATTGGTTTTTTGATGGTGAGCTTCTTATTATTGGAGAAAAAAGTGGATATAGAATATTTGAAGAACCAGTGCATTGGGTAGATAATCCTGGTTCTACCGTAAGACTAGTTTCGACTATCTGGGGAGATATGAAAGTAATGTGGAGACTTTTCAAAACACACCCGTGGCAACAAAAACTCTAATAAAAAATGGACAAACTGGATATAAAAAAAGTTTCTCGGAAAACCGTTCACGGTGTATTTGCGCTCGCCAGTAGAAGTCTAATTCTTCAACTAATTAATTTTGCCGCATTCTTAACAATTTCGGTAATTCTTTCAGCCAGTGAGCTGGGGATTTATACAGCAGTTGTCGCAATCCAGAGAGTTATCAGTTTTTTTACTGACTTTGGTCTTGGAGCAGCATTAATTCAGAAAAAAGAAGATTTGAAAAGGGAGGATCTAGCGACGGTTTTTACAATTCAGTTTGCCGTTACATTTGGAATTTTTCTGGGATTTCTGGTTTTCATAAATCAAATCAAAGCATTCTTTGGTCTTAATGATGAAGGAGGAAGGCTTCTTCTTGTTTTAGTTTTTACTATTTTTCTTTCATCATTCAAGATGATTCCGTCAATTCTTCTTGAAAGAAATATTAATTTTGGAAAACTCGTAATACCTCAGATAGGTGAGTCAATTATTTTTAATATTATTCTTATTTCGCTTGTTTTAAATAAATTTGGAGTTGATAGTTATTCCTGGGCATTTTTAGTTTCAAGTCTTGTAGGAATTCCTCTTTATTATTTGATTTCACCGTGGAAACCAAGTGTCGGAGTTTATAGAGCATCGATTGGAGATTTAAAATTTGGTGCTCAATTCCAAGCGAAAAATATTTTAGCCACGATTAAAGATGATTTTCTAACTGTAATATTGACAAAGTTTTTGTCATTTGCACAGATAGGCTATATTGGATTTGGTCAAAGAATAGCTTTTTTTGTTTATCGTTATATAGTAGATAGCGTAACTAAAGTTACTTTTTCTTCGTATTCAAGAATTCAGGATAATAAAGAGTTTCTTAGAACTGCGATCGAGAAATCACTTTTCTTTACAACATTAATATTGTTCCCACTTTTGGCAGGGCTTATTGTAATTTCTCCATATATGATGAATTATATTCCTGGCTGGGCAAATAAGTGGGAACCAGCGCTTATTAGTTTGATTTTCTTCTCTCTTAACGCAATAGTTTCATCTATGTCATCGGTTTTGGTTAATGTCCTGGATGCAACAGGAAGAGTGAAAACTACTCTTAAGCTTATGGTCCTGTGGACATTCATGACATGGACCATAACTCCGCTATTTATATATCTTTGGGGCTTTAATGGAGTCGCAATTGCATCCTTTGTTGTGACTCTGACTATTTTTATTACAATTTATTTAGTTAAAAAAGTAGTAGAGTTCAATTTCTTAAAAAGCATTTATAAGCCAGCAATTGCGGCAATTATAATGACGCTTGGAACTTTTTTCCTTTCTGATTTATTGATAAAAAATCTTCTGACGCTAATCTTTGTTATAATTTTAGGCGGGGCAATTTATATATTTAATATTTATCTATTGTCAGGTAAACAGATTTTGGCCGACGCGAAGAGACTTTATCGATAATGCAAAAATTAACTGTAGTAATTTCAGTATTTAATGAAGAGCAAAAGATTGAAAAATGTCTTAAGTCTTTATCGTTCGCAGATGAAATTTTAGTTGTAGATAATTCTTCAACAGATAAAACACTCGAAATTGCAAAAAAATATGCCTCGTCAATTATCTCGCAACCAAATGATCCTCTTCTAATCGATATTCAAAAAAACACCGGATTTAAAAAAGCGAAAAATGACTGGATACTCTCAATTGATGCTGATGAAATCGTAACACCGGAATTACAAATAGAGATTGAAGAGCTTTTAAAAAAAGACGAATTAAAAAATGGATATTTTATTCCTAGAAAAAATATTATTTTTGGAAAGCAAATCGATCATTCGGGCTGGTACCCAGATCATCAATTAAGATTTTTTAGAAAAAATAAAGGTGAATTTAAAAATAGTCACGTTCATGAGGGGGTACAGGTTGACGGAGAAACAGATTATTTAAAAGAACATATTCTTCATTATAATTACGAAACAATAATTCAATTTATTCAAAAAAATATGATAAATTATGCTCAAAATGAGGCTAATAATTTAATAAATAAAGACTTTGCACTTTCTCCCGGAGATCTCATAAGTATTCCATCCAAGGAATTTTTAAGTAGGTTTTTTGCTAGGAGTGGTTATAAAGATGGATTACATGGTTTATTTCTGTCACTTTTAATGGCATCTTCACATTTGGTTGTTTTGGCAATCGTTTGGGAGAAGTCAGGATTTAAAAAGGTGGAAAGTTATGAGGTTTTGCAAAGTACAGAAAGAGAGTTTGGAAAATTTGGCAAAGATTTAAAGTATTGGGTTTCAAGAATTAAATTTGAAGATTCAAAAAATATCGCTACAAAATATTTCTACAAAATAAAAGGCAAAATTTAATGAAAAAAGTTTTTATTGTGATCTTAAATTATAAGGGTCACAAGGATACCATTGAGCTTCTTGAATCTCTTTTAAAGGTAAAAAGAGATAATTTTCTACTAAATACTATCGTTGTAGATAATTTCCCTGATGATCCAATTTCAGTTGATGTAAATAAATACTCAAATTTGAATCTTGAAGTTATTTTTAATAATAAAAACTTAGGATTTTCTGGTGGAAATAACGTAGGAATTAATCACGCTTTAAAAAATAATGCAGACTATATTCTCTTGATAAATAATGATACATATGTAGAGCCAAATTTCGTTGAAGCTTTATTAAAAGTTGCGGAAAAAGAAAAAGATGCAGGGATAGTGGTTCCAAAAATATATTTTGCAAAGGGATTTGAGTTTCACAAAAAATATAAAGAAAGTGAATTAGGAAAAGTAATTTGGTATGCAGGGGGGAATATGGACTGGGCAAATATTATTGGATATCACAGGGGGGTTGATGAATTTGATGACGGTCAGTTTGATAAAATTATAGAGACCCAGATAGCGAGTGGCTGTTGTTTAATGTTAAGAAGAGAGTTAGTTGAGAAAATTAGAGGCTACGATGATAAATACTTTTTATACTACGAAGATGCGGATTTAAGTTTGAGAACTATTAAGAAAGGATACAGAATATTATTTGTTCCAAATTCTATAATCTGGCATAAAAATGCTCAATCGAGTGGAGGATCTGGGTCTGGTCTTCAGGATTACTATATTTCCAGGAACAGAATGATTTTCGGATTTGAGTACGCTTCACCAAGAGCAAAATTTGCACTAATTCGAGAAAGTTTAAAACTGCTTTTTGTTGGCAGGCACTGGCAAAAAAGGGGAGTATTAGATTTTTACTTTGGGCATTTTGGCAAAGGAAGTTTCAAATGATGAGAATAACTGGCGTAATAATTGCAAAAAACGAAGAGGAGATGATTGAGGATGCATTAAAAAGTCTAAGTTTTTGTGATGAAATTTTAATCGTTGATAATGGTTCAACTGACAAGACTTTAGAGATTGCATTAAGGTATAAAGCTAAAATTATTAAATCCAAGACAACTAATTTTTCAGAACTTAGAAATTTGGGTAAGGAAAATGCTAACGGAGATTATATTTTATATATAGACGCTGATGAAAGAGTAGATGAGACGCTTAGGAAGAGTATTTTGTTTGAAATAAAATCTAATTCCTCTTATTCCGCCTACAGAATTAATAGAAAAAATTTTTATTTAGGGAATAATGAGTGGCCAAAGATAGAAAAACTTGAGAGATTATTTAAAAAAGAAAAACTAACTGGATGGCGAGGTGAAATCCACGAGAGTGCGGTTGTTGATGGGGATATAGGGCAAATAGATGGAGCACTTATTCATTTTACGCATAGAAATCTTTCCCAGATGTTGAAAAAGAGTATTGAATGGTCTGATACTGAAAGTAGAATTAGAATTGAAGCGAATCATCCTAGGATGACTTGGTGGAGGTTTCCAAGGGTTATGGTAACTACATTTCTAAAGTCATATGTTTCTGAAAAAGGATATAAAGTGGGCTCAACCGGTTTAATAGAAGCCATTTATCAGTCGTATAGTACTTTTATTACCTACGCCAAGCTTTGGGAACTACAGAATAAGAAGAGTTAAGGAAGAAATTTTTTTTGCTTAATTTCCTCAAGGGTAAGTTTGTTTTTTGCAAATCTAAATAAGTAAACTAATTCAAGAATTCCAAAAGAGTTTATTAAAAGAAGGCCCACGAACCAGTATTTTTGAGCTCCTTTGGCTGCGCGCCAGAGTGCCAGGCTTTTCCAGAACATAGACCAAATAAGAAGAGCCATCACTAGGTATGGATTAATTCCTGGAATCGGGCTCATGAAGTTCATAAACTAATCCTAGCATAAACTTTAATAAAAAATCAAAAGTTGTTAGAATGAATTAGATGAGAATTGGTATTTTTGATCCATATCTTGATGATTTAGGGGGAGGAGAGAAATATATGATGACTATTGCTGAGGTTTTGTCGGCGGAGCACGAGGTAGAGGTGTTTTGGGATAATAAAGAAGATCTGGATGGTCTTTTGAAGAGATTCTCAATTGATTTATCGAGAGTGAAATTAGTGACAAACATCTTCTCCTCAAAGTATTCAACGCTTCAGAGAATTATCTCTACGAAGAAATATGACAGGATTATTTTTCTAAGCGATGGGTCTATCCCTCTTGTTTATCCGAAGCTTTTAGTTCATATTCAGCAGCCGCTCGACAGGATGGAAGAAAAATCAATAATTGGAAGCTTAAAGTTTAGAAGAGTTAGCGTCTTCTTCTGCAATTCAAATTACACAAAGTCATTTATAGATGATAAGTTTCATTTAAAAACTAAAATTCTTTTTCCGCCCGTAAAAATTAAGGAAATTAATGAAAAAAAAGAAAATATAATTCTGCACGTCGGAAGATTTAGAATAAAAAATGTAAAAAATGACGATTATAAAAAGCAACATGTGATGGTAAAGCAGTTTAAAAGGATGGTGGACAAGGGTTTTAAGAATTGGAAGTTTGTTTTAGCAGTAAGTGTAAATGAAAAAGATAATAGGGAGTTTGAAGAAATGAGAGATTTTGTAAAAAATTACCCCGTTGAGTTTTTAGTTAACAAATCAAATGATGAACTGTGGCAAATATATGGAAAAGCTAAGATATATTGGCATGCAAGTGGATATGGAGAGGATTTAGAAAAAAATCCGCAGTTTGCGGAGCATTTTGGAATTTCCACTGTTGAGGCAATGGGAGCTGGTGTGGTGCCTGTCGTAATTAATGCAGGAGGACAAAGGGAAATTGTTACAGAAGGAGAAGATGGTTTTCTTTGGGACACATTAGTTGAGCTTGAAGAAAAAACATTAAAATTAGTAAATAATGAAAAGCTGTTAATCTCTTTATCAAAAGAGGCAAAAGAAACTGCAAAAAAATTTAGCAAAGAAAAATTTTCTGAAATTGTTAATGAATTTATAAATGTTTAGGAGATTTATTCCTTATTTCGCAATTTTTGTTTTAGTTTGTATTTTCTTCTGGCAATTTTTTGCAAAAGGATTACAGCCGATTCCAGCTGATACGATTATTGGTCTTTACCATCCATATAGAGATTTATATGCTAGTGATTATCCAAACGGAATTCCATACAAAAACTTTTTAATAACAGATCCAGTAAGACAGCAATACCCTTGGAAAAAATTATCTATTGAGAAATTAAAGCAGTCTGAAATTCCCACTTGGAATCCTTATTCTTTTTCAGGAACACCGCTTTTAGCAAATTTTCAGTCAGGTGTATTTTATCCCATTAATATTATTTTGCTTGCATTGCCTCTAAAATATTCATGGACTTTGTTTATCATTCTTCAGCCACTCCTTGCAGGCATTTTTTTATTATTATATTTAAGAAATCTAAAATTAGATATTTATTCAAGTTTACTTGGATCTGTTGTTTTTTCTTTTTCTGGTTTTTTCACAACATGGCTTGAATGGGGAAATGTACTTCATACAGCCCTATGGTTACCTTTAATATTATTAGCGATCGATAAAATTTCATTTGATAAAAATATTAAAAAAATAGTAATTTGGTCCGCTGTTCTAATTTTTTCAAGTGTATCTGCTTTTTTTGCGGGTCACCTTCAAACTTTTTTCTATTTATCTTTATTTTCTTCAGTTTATTTACTTATTAGAATTTGGCAAAGTAAAGAAATAAAAAACCTCGGAGTGGTGTTTTTAATAACTTGGATGATTACACTTTTAATAACATCAGTGCAGTTAATTCCAACATTAAGATTTATCTCATTTTCTGCGAGAAGCTTGGATCAAATACTTTGGCAAAAAGAAGGATGGTTTTTGCCTTGGCAAAATTTAGTTCAATTTATAATTCCTGATTTTTTTGGAAATCCCACGACTCTTAATTATTGGGGTGTCTGGAATTACGGAGAGCTAACTGCATATGGCGGAATTCTTTCAATTGTCTTAGTTATCTTTGCGTTTATTTTCAGAAGAGATAAAATAACTTATTTTTTTGGAGGTGTATTTTTTATATCTCTTTTATTCGCCCTTCCTAATTTTATTTCTAAATTACCATTTGTTTTAGAAATTCCCCTTATTTCCTCTTCTCAGCCAACAAGATTAATATTTTTAGTGAATTTTTCCATAGCAGTTTTAGCAGCGCTAGGGCTTAACTTTTTAATAAAAAAAGAGAAATTAAAACAAATATTTATTCCAGTCGGAATTATAGGATTAATATTTTTAGCAATATTTATTTTTATCCAAATGGGGACTAGTTTTGGAATAAAATCAGAAGATTTAATGATTTCTCGAAGAAACTTAATATTTCCTTTACTGATTTTTGGTGCATCAAGTGTTTTGGTTATATCAACTGTTTTCTTAAAAAAAGATTTGAAAAAAATTGCACTACTGCTATTGCTTGCAGTAACAGTTTTTGATTTATTTAGATTTTCCTGGAAATTTAATACATTCTCAAAACCAGAATATCTATTTCCAAGGACAAAAACTCTTGAATTTATTTCTCAGAATATTGGTAATCATAGAATTGCTACAAATGACGCTAGAATTCTTCCTCCAAACTTTTCCTCAGTCTATAAAATTCAAACAGTTGAAGGATATGATCCACTTTTCCTAAATAGATATGCAGAGTTAATATCTGCAATCAATAGAAATGAACCAAATATAGATCCACCTTTTGGATTTAATAGAATAGTAAGAGTTGAAAATTTTTCTGGAAATTTAGTTGATCTTTTGGGAATTAAATATGTATTAACATTAAATGAGATTAATGAAAATGGGTTTGTAAAAGTTTTTGATGAAGGATCGACTAAGGTATATGAAAATAAAAACGTACTGCCTCGTGCTTTTTTAGTACAGAATGTAGTTAGCGCATCCAGTAAGGAGGAGGCTATAAAGTTAATGTTTGACCCTCTTTTTGATCCTTCAACCACCGCAATTGTTGAAGGAGAATTTGAGTCAAGTAATAATCTTTCTGAAGGATCAGTAAGGATATTAACTTATACTGAAAATAAAGTTGTAGTAGAGACTAATATAGAGGCCCAGGGTTCAGGATTTTTAGTACTGTCTGATTCATATTATCCAGGTTGGCATGTTAAAATGGAAGGATATGATTCTGAAGGTATGATCATTAGAACTGATTATAATTTTCGAGGTATTTTCATTCCCGGAGGTAAACAAACTATAACTTTTTATAAAAGCATATTATGAATATAAGCATTGTTGTCCCAAATTATAATGGTGAAGAAATTCTCAAAAAAAATCTTCCTGTGCTTTTAAAAGCTATAGAGAATTATAAAAACGGCAAGATTGATGTTGTAATCGCAGATGATTGCTCTGTAGATAATTCTATACAGGTTATTGAAAATTTTATAAAAGAAAATAAAGATTTAACTCTTATAAAGAGTGAAATAAATAAGGGATTTTCTACAAATGTGAACAAGGGTGTAAAGGCTGCGGAAGGAGAAATTATAATTCTTCTTAACACAGATGTAATTGCGAATGATTCATTTATCGCGCCTCTTATTGAACATTTTTCTGATGAATCAGTTTTTGCGGTTGGATGCTTAAATGAAAGCGTTGAGGGTGGAAAAATAATTTTAAGAGGAAGGGGAATCGGAAGATGGGAAAAAGGATTCTTAATGCATAGTGCGGGAGATCTTAACAAAGCTAATACTCTTTGGATAAGTGGGGGAAGTGGTGCTTTTAGGAAAAAATTGTGGGATAAGTTGGGCGGTCTTGATGAAGTGTACGACCCCTTTTACTGGGAGGATATAGATATTTCTTACAGAGCGCAGCGAGCTGGGTTTAAAACTTTGTTTGAAAAAACGAGCGTTGTAAGACATGAGCATGAAAAGGGAGCTATCAGAAGTAAATATACACCGCAAAAAGTGAAGAGAATAGCATACAGGAATCAATTTATTTTTGTTTGGAAAAATGGAAATCCAGGAAATATTATGTCTCATCTAGTTTGGCTTCCTTACCATTTACTTAATGGATTAAAAGGCGATAGGGCACTTGTTTTGGGATTTTTTGATGGAATTTTAAAACTTCCTAGGGTTTTAAATAGTAGATCTATAGCCCAAAGGCAATTCATCGTTTCTGATAAAGATGTTTTAGACAACTTCATTTCATGATTATTTTAAATTTTATATACTTCTTCTTTCTATTAGTATTTGCATTTTATATTCCTGGATTTTTACTGCTTAAATTATTTAAATTTTCGGCAAAAGAAACAATTATAAATGTTGTTTTAAGTTTTGCTCTGGGCATTTCCATGTTTATGATTTCTTCGTACTTACTTTCATGGCTTCATCTAGAGTTTTACTACAATATATTTTTGATTTTATGCATACCAGTTTTTATTAAATCCGTCAGGGAAATCCCAGTAATAAATTTGAGAAAAGTTTTAAGACTAGAAACTTTAATTATTGTGACCGGGACTATTTTAACTAGTTATTTGATGTGGAGATCTGGATCCATTGAAAATAACAGTTTGGTTTTTTATTCAGTAAATAGCGTAGATGCGATTTATCATTTAAGCTTAATAGGTAATCTTAAGAATAATTTTCCGCCAACTCACCCAGGGCTTTTTGGACTTCCATTGAGTGGGTATAACTTTTTTTATGATCTTGTAGTCGCATATTTTTCAAAATTCTATAGACTTGAGGTTTTAGATTTATTCTTTAGATTATTTCCCGTATCTCTTTCAATTTTCTATGGTTTGGCAGGACTTTCATTGGGAAAATTTATGGGAATGAGAAGAGATACTCAGTTAATTTTTGTAACTCTTTTATATTTTGCTCAAAGTTTTTCTAGATTCATATTCCCAAATAAAATTTCTCTTGATCCTGGAATTGTCCAAACGATAGCAAATATCGTAGATCCGTCTGTAATTTTATCTGTTTCTCTGCTTTTTGCATTTTATATTTTAGTTTTTTCAACCAAAACTAAATATTCTTTTATTTTAGGTGCCATTGTTATTAGCGTATTGCCAATGATTAAAATTTACACAGGTTTTTTAGCTTTTTTAAGCATTGGAATAGTTTTTCTTATTAGTTTGCTTAGAAAAAAAGATCTTCAGTATTTGCCTGTGATTTTTGTTGGTGGAATTATTATGGCAGTTACATATTTGCCGATTAATTTTGGATCAGGAAAATTAATTTTTGCACCAAATCTTTTATATAGACATTTTTTAGAAAGTATAGCCGCTATTTATCAACTTGATTGGTACCAGCGGCTACAAGTTTTTGAGGCACACGATAATTACATAAAGATTATTTATTATAAATTTATTTTAATTTTGCCGTTGTTCTATCTTCCGAGTCTTGGATTAAGACTTATTAACTTTATTCATTTCAGAAAACTTTTTGATAGGAAATTATATAACGAAAAAAATATTTTCTGGGGAGTTTTAATTTTGTTTAGTTTTTTAATTCCTAGTTTTTTTATTCAAAGCACCGCTGTTTTTGTGGTTCTTCAATTTCTTTGGATCGGCTATTTTATTCTTTTAATTCCAACAGCTTACTCGTTAAGTGGGGTTTTAGGAAAAATTAATAATTTAAAGCTTGGAGTTATACTTTTGGGAATTATTTTATTAAGTCTACCAGATAACCTTAGGCTTTTAGGATTGTACTCAAATAATCCTTATAAAATCGATTTAGATTTAGTAGAGATTTCAAAAGAGCTTTCAAGAATTCCTAAAGATCAAAGCGTTTTGCTTTTAAACGTTGAAAAAAATGGTGATATTTACCAGGCGCCATATCTAGCACCAATCATATCGGGTTTATCGGAGCATTCAGTATATTTCGAGCCAGAGTTAATGGAATTCGGTGGCATAGATGAAGAGATTAAAACTAGAAAGAAGAATACAGGTGACATAAATGATTTACTTATAAGATGTCAAGATGGCGGAGATTTAGAGATAGATTTAGACAAAAGACTAAAGCAAATTGATACTTCTTATATTTTAGACTTGAAGAAAACTCCTTGTTTTGATAAGCTCGAAAACATCGAGTTAATTTATCAAAATTCGAATTATTCTTTATACAAAGTTCTATGAAGCTATCAATCATAATTCCGGTTTTCAATGAAGAAAAGACAATCGCTGAAATAATTAAAAGAGTTAAGGCTGTTAGGATAAAAAATGCGGAAACTGAAATCATAGTTGTTGACGATGGATCCACAGACAGGACTTTGGATCTTCTCCCAAAAGACGGAATAAAACTCTTTAAGCAGCCAATGAATAGAGGTAAAGGGGCAGCTGTAAAAAGAGGCATAGATGAATCAACTGGTAACTATATTATTATTCAGGACGCTGACTTAGAATATGATCCAGAATTTATCCCAACACTCATGGAGCCCATTCTAAATAAGAAGGCTGAGGTCGTTTATGGAACAAGGCTTAAAAGACTTCCACATATGAAAAAAGAGGAAAGAACAGGAAGATTCCTTCTTCACTATCTGGGAAACAGATCGTTAAGTCTCGTAACAAGTATTTTGTATGGTAGTTGGTTAACAGACATGGAGACTTGTTATAAAATTTTCCCTGCAAAAGTGGGGAAGAAGTTTAAGTTAAATGCTAGAAGATTTGACTTTGAGCCTGAAATTACAGCAAAATTATTAAAAGCTGGGTATAAGATTTTGGAAATTCCAATTACGACAGTTCCCAGAGACTACAGTGAAGGTAAAAAACTAAGAACTTTTCATGATGGTTCAATTGCACTTTGGACATTGTTAAAATATCGCTTCATAGATTAATTCTTTATGCCAAAAGAATTCTTTAAAAAATTTCTTCAGAATAAAATAAGCAGTTCGTTTTTCTTAATAATAATTCTTCTAATAGCATTTGTTTTAAGATTTTGGCAACTTGGAAATATACCAATGTCTTTAAATTGGGATGAGGCAGCTTGGGGGTACAATGCATATGCGATTGGGATTGATGGAAAAGACGAGTTTGGCGTAAAATTTCCCTATAAATATATAGAGTCTTTTGGTGATTTTAAGCCACCTCTTTATGCCTATTTTGCTAGTCTGCCTGTAAAGATATTAGGACTGAATGAATTTACGACTAGGTTTCCTTCTGCCTTGTTTGGTTTCTTTACGATTCCCTTGGCATATTTATTAGTAAAAGAAATTTTTCCAAAAAATCAGAATAAAGAAAAATTGGCTCTTTTTTCTGCGCTTTTTTTAAGTATTTCTCCATGGCATATTATGCTTTCTCGTGCTGCATTTGAAGCAAACGTTTCCACATTTTTTATTGTATTAGGAATTACATTATTTTTACGTGCAATAAATAAAAATATGTGGCTCTTAGTTTTATCCGCAGCTTCATTTGCTGCTTCATTTTATGTATTTAATACAGCAAGAATTTTTGTTCCTCTAATTGGTCTGATTCTTGTAATTGGTTTTAGGAAAGAGCTTTTTAAAGCAAAAAAGCAGGTAATAGTAGCCGGAATTTTAGGTTTAGTATTACTACTCCCAATAATTCCTTTTCTTGTTTCTCCGCAGGCGAAATTAAGATATCAGGAGGTAAATATTTTCAGTAACCCTGAAATCGTAAAGACATCAAATCAATCTATTGAAAATGACGATGGGGCGATATGGTCCAAGATAGTTAATAATAGAAGAGTTTTTTACGGCACAGAATTTGCGAAACATTATTTAGATAATTTAGATCCACACTTCCTGTTTATAAAAGGGGATGGTAATCCTAAATTTTCAACACAAGATATTGGCCAACTTTTTCTATGGGATTTACCATTCTTAATAATTGGAGCATTTATATTATTTAGGAAAAAAGAAGGATATTATTGGTTGATTCCGATTTGGCTATTACTGGGAATTATCCCAGCAGCTACCGCTCGGGAAACACCACATGCGCTTCGAATAGAAACGGTCCTGCCAACCTTCCAGATTTTAACGGCATTAGGTTTTGTATTTTTCATTGATCAACTTAAAACTAGACTTCAACCGAAAATGATTATTGGAATGTATCTTTCAGTTTTATTTCTACTTTTTGTAAATGTATTTTATTTCGTGCATTCTTATTACTCTCATTATGGAAGAGAGTCTGCGGCGGACTGGAATTATGGTTATAAAGAAGCTTTTAAATATTTGAGTGAAGTAGAAGATAATTATGACAGCATTTATTTTACAAATGTTTTGGGCAGGCCTCATATCTATTATCTATTCCACAATAAAATAGACCCAAAAAATTACCAGGAAAATTCTGAGATTGAAAGAGATGTTTTTGGATTTGTTCATGTGAATAAAATAGGAAAATACAATTTTAATAATACTTCTGATTCAAAAAATAGTATTCATGTAGAGAGATGGGATAAGATTCCTGACAATGCAAGAATATTAAAAAAGTTTGATTTGCCTGACGGTACGCCGATGTTATCAGCTCATGTTGAAAACTAAATTTCTATTAATTTTAATCTTAGTTATAGCTATTGTTTTAAGATTCTGGCAATTGGGGAATGTGCCCATAAGTCCAGATTGGGATGAAGCATCCTTAGCTTATAATGCTTATTCGATTTTAAATACTGGGCGAGATGAATATGGTAGTCTTCTACCGACAACGCTCAAATCATTTGGTGACTACAAACCAGCGCTTTATGCATATTTGGCTGTACCATCGGTTTTGTTATTTGATGTTTCAACATTTGCCATAAGATTTCCATCTGCTGTTCTTGGTGTAATCGCAATTCTGTTAACATACCTTTTAGCTAGAGAGTTGTTTAAGAATGAAAAAATCGCTTTACTGTGTGCATTTGTTTTAGCGATTTCTCCATGGCATATTCAGTTCTCAAGAACTGCATTTGAAGCAAATCTTGGAGTATTTCTTAATATATTAACAGCATTTTTGTTTATTAAGGGTTTAAAGAAGCCATATTTATTGCTCTTCTCTGCGGTTACGAGTGGTTTGTCGATTTAT
>CAZBFH010000007.1:0-3455 GCA_964491185.1 uncultured Gammaproteobacteria bacterium | reverse complement strand
GGGAGATCTACCTCGTCATCACGCGCCAAATATGGGTCTTTTGTATCATTTTGAATTGCCTTTTCTCCTGATGGGTTTATACTACCTAATCTTTGGAAAGTTTAGTAGAAAAACAAAGATATTTATCTTTTCATGGTTTTTTATTGCTCCGATTCCAGCTGCCGTGACAAATGACGTTCCTCATGCCGTAAGAACTTTAAATTTTCTTCCGACGTATCAAATTTTTGTGGGACTAGGAATTTATTCATTTTATCTTTGGTTAAGAAGTTTTGTAAAAATGGCTCCAGTCAGGAATGTGATTATTGGATTTGGAATTTTAATTGCTTTATTTAATTTTATGTTTTTCTTAAATCAATATTTCTCACAGCAAAATTATTATTATTCTAAAGATTGGCAATATGGGTATAAAGAGGCTGTAGAATTTGTTTCATTGCAAAAAGATTATGGGAAAATTGTAGTATCAAATGAAGTGCCGTTAGACCAGTCTTATATTTTCTTTTTGTTCTATTTAAAATACCCGCCTCAAGAGTTTCAGAACAAAAACACAACTGTGGGGAATCATGACTTCGATAAATATGAATTTAGAGAGATTGATTGGAAGAGCGATCAGAACTTAAAGAACACATTGTTCGTTGGTCGCGCAGAGGACATAGAAGGCGGAGAAATTTTAAAGAAAATAGATTATTTAAACGGAGAGACTGCAATTCTTATCGCTAAGCCTTAAAGCTTTTTAGTAATCACATAGTAAGGATCTCTCATCTCATCTTGGTACATATAAAATATTTTAATTATTTCTTCCTTCGATTCGTCAATGTCATCTAAATGGAGCCCGCATCTAACGATAAGTGAATCTTTTGCTGAGTTTTCTAAGGCTTCATAGCCTGGATAAAGATGGATATTTTCAAAAGTGTGTGATGGGATTGTAGCGGCGTCGTAGTTATCAAACGGACTACCGTTTCTGTATCTTTCTTCTCTAAACTTGTTATTCCATTTAACCATCTCGTTACTATCCAAGTCTGCAAAATACCATAGGTGTAGATCGTCATGCGCCCACTGTCTACACGATCTTTCTGTCATAAAGTAGATTGGTGTCTGTTCGTTTTCCGCCTTGAAATTTTTTACGAATAGCGCCATATCGCGAGAAGCCTTTGGAAATTCAGGTAGAGACGTTTTTTTAAAGTGAACAAAATAAATATGGTAAAAAAGGGAGATTTGAAAGAAGATTGCTACAATTGTGACGAAATATATTGGAAATTTTACTACTGGTTTCAGCTTTTCTGTTTTTTGAATAATTATTTCAATTCCAAGAGCTACAAATATGGAAAAAGGTATCAAAATTGGGAGGATTCTAGTTCCGTATGGAGTGTTTGAAGTTAACGCTGAGGGAAAGCCAATGATTAGAGTCAGAATAATAAGAAATGGAATCGCAAAAGACGTTCTTGAATAACGTCTGATGACAGCTAGAATCCCTAGGATAAAAGGAATAGCGAATATTGAGAGAAATAGTCCTTGTTCTTTAGTGCCGTGTCTAAAGGCGAATAGGTCGCCTTTTTTAAATAAGAACTGAAAATCGAACATATAGAGCCACGAATTAAGCATGAGAAAAGGCTTTTTCGTGATTATCCCTAAAAGCGTGCCATCAGTTCCCTCTTTAATGTAGCTTATGGGTCTTTTATCAAAAATAGGATTAAGTAGGGCTGGAATATATACGAGAATAGATGTTGTAAGAAAAATTAGCGGGATCGTTATTAGGTTTTTTCTCTTAAACTCAAAGTTTATATTGAAAACACCTAGGAGGAATATAGCTAAAGCAACAATGGGAACGATAAATTTGGCTCCAGGATATGTCCAAATGCTTAATCCTGCACAAAGTATCCCGATGGTTATCCAAATAAGATTTGGTTTTTTGAGTAAGTGAATTAGAGAAATAAAATAGATAAGCATGAGAGTTGTTGCGAGCATGGTTTCATACCCAATTCTAGAAAAATGAATATGGAAAGGGGAAACTGCTAGAACTGCCATTGAGATAAGTGGAAGCAATTCTTTTTTGGGGAATAAAATTTTCGTAAAATAGCCAAGAAGAACTATTCCTAAGATTGAAGAGAGTAGCGATACTATTCTTATAGTCAGGGTTGTAGGGCCAAGGATTTTATAGGCAAATGAAGTTAGATAGACATATCCTGGTGGTCTAAAGTCAGAAAGAGCCTCGAAAACAAGGGGATATTTTCTTCCGTACTCATCGAATCCGTTCTCAGCAATCGATTTAGAATCCACCGCGATTGTGGCTTCATCCATGAATAGGCCGTAAGGAATCTCATTGATCTGATAAAAGCGCAGGAAAATTCCTACAACTATTAAAATTATGAAAAATATTTTTTTGACCATTTTTGATTTAAAAACCAATCAGAAATTCCTAGGAAAATTATGGTTCTCGTAACTATTAATAATGGCATGAGTTTTAAGGGTTGAAGTGGATGAATGAAGAATCCAGCTGTAAATAGCGATAAAATAAAAAAGAAAAATAAATAAAAATATTTGTCTTTTCTGGGTTTCCAATTTCTAATAATGTAGAACAAGGCCAAAATAAATAAAGGTAGTTCAATGGGGAATAGCATTTTGACGTCAGTTGGGCCTGAGTATAGTGGACCTTCCTTTGAAAGTGAAAAAAGAAATACGGGATCAATCGATTGAAATAAAGAATTGGTAAATGAATCAAAGCTCAAAGAGACTTTATTGTGAAATGCTCTTGGGATCCAAGCATGTCCTGTGTTTGGATCAAGCGCTAGTGAACCAATTATCTTGTAGCTAATATCACTGTCTAGAAAAAAAGGCTTTAAGGGTTTATTTTTTATCTCCCATGAATTTGTGCTTAGGAATATTAAAGAAGTGGTTAAGATATATAAAATGTAAGCAAATAAGATTTTCTTAGAAAACTTCATTTTAATCTTTAATCTTAGTTATATTGAACCAGTTTTTATTTTCCAGAAGACTTTTATCTTTTCCACCATATTCAAAAAAACCATTTGCTTTTTTCATTTCTGAGATGGGGAGTAAAAAGATTATGAATTTATCTCCTGATTCATTTGTAAATATAATAGAGTTTTCATTTTGGAATATTATATTTTGAAAAGAATCTGTTTGAACAGTCTCACCAAGTGATTTGGCTTCTGTTAATCCATCTAGGCTGACTGAATGTTTTGCTCTAAATAGAGATGTGAAGATAATATTTTTTGGATTTACGCCCATTTCATTCAATGCAGATTGAACATCAGAATTCTTAAGTCCTTGATCTTTTAGCTCAAAATATCCCGGTGAGTAGAATTCTCTAAATTTCCAGAATTCCTGCGGATCTAGCTTTTGATTGTTCTGAGTTTTAGATACAAAGGAATTATAAGTCATGTCCCTTTTTTGAGAAAAAATAAGTGAAGAAACTCGAGGTGTAAAAATTACGAAGC
>CAZBFH010000006.1:0-32828 GCA_964491185.1 uncultured Gammaproteobacteria bacterium | reverse complement strand
GAAACATTTAACATATCGTTAACTAGATTTATTAATCTTTCAGTAGATGAATAAGCACGAGTCAGATAACTCATTTCTTTTTCAGTAAGCTGCCCCTTTTTCTTATCCATAAATAGCCAAAGATAGGATTTAATGATTGTCATAGGAGTTCGGAGTTCATGGGAAGCTAGGGAAACGAATTCATCTTTTAACTTGTCCAGCTGCTTTAATCTTTCATTTGCTTCTTGAATGGATCGATATAATAAGGAATTATCTAAAGCAATTCCCACAACTCCTGCAAGACGATCAATTAATGCTTTTTTTTCGTCCGTAAGATCTTCCTCAGCTTCACTTACGCCAATTGTTAAAGTACCCATTACTTCAAGTCTTACAAGAAGAGGATACGTAATTATAGTCTTAATTCCACCATCTCCTTGTATGTCTATAGAACTATCCAAGGATAAGCTTTCGCCCATAATATCTACTAAATTTTTAGTCATTTGAACTTTCTTTTTTTCAAATGTTTTTACAAGTATATTTTCCTTATCAGCTAAAGATATGCTTGAACTTAAAAATTTGCTAATAACATCTTCTTTAAAATTATCAGAAGAAAGTGAAATGGAGATAGGGAACAATTTTTTTTCAGAAGAGCTTATTATATGAACTGCTACAAATTTAAACTCCTCTTTAACCAGAAGGTCTGAAACTTTCTGTCCAACGTGATTTATATCAGTCACAGCGGATAAAACTATTTCATCTATACTTCTTAAGAGTGCCAGAGTTTTATTTCTATCATTGAGCTCCTGGTTCTTCTTATACATCTCCTGCATGATGTGCTCAATTCCGGCAACAGTTGTGCCGTTTGTAGATTTAATATCAGAAGCTGAAGGATTCTTTTGGGGCAGATCCATTATTCAATTATAGGTAGATTAGTTATTTGAGTAAAGCAGGGAGACTGTCGGCTGGAACTGAAAGACTTTTAATAGCATCTTTACAAACCTCAACAGATGTCTGACCAAAAAGATGCTGGTATTGCTCTACTAATTTTTGAATAATTTCTTTTTCATTCCCCTCTAGAGATACCGATCTTTTCTGCTCATCTAATTTAAGCCCTGGAACTTTTTTGGCTTGTTCAAAGGCCACAGGACCGATAATCGCTTGCTGCTCTTTGATTATTTTATCGGCCATCTGAACAAAAACACTCATATGATTAACTTGCTTTGAGCTTGTTTGCTACTGCTTGAAGTTGAAATAATCCGACTGCCATTAGGAAGTAGGCACCTGCATATAAGTAATCCAATATGCTGCCCGGGAAATATTTGTCACTAAAGAAAATAAATGCATAATCAGCTAAGAACTGTGCGCCAAATGCAAAAATTAAAAACAATATTTTTCTTTTCATAATTCCTCCTAAGATATCCCTGGTTAAACTATATGTAAGTATTCCAATTGATATGTAAATGGCTTGGCCAAACGGATATCCAAAATTAAGAAAAGTTTCAAGAGGATGACCAAGATCAACTGAATAATTTTTTAAAAATAATGAATATGCGATTCCTACCATAACAACTGGAATAATTAATGCCTGCAGCTTACTCCTGAAAGACTTGAGAGAGATTTTAACACCCGAGACTTTAGCGAGAAGATAAGCTCCATAAATATAAAAAGGAATGGTTCCAAAAAATCCTAAATCACCAATTGATGGATAAGGCACGTCGACATGAAGAACAAATATATAAAAAGTATATGCGCATTGCCCAAACTCCTGAGCAAATAGTCCTAAGGAAAACATGATAATAGCTTTTCCCATAAGACTCTTATATCCTCCCCATGCTCTTGAAATATATAATCCCCAAATTCCTCCCCACAAGGCTATGATTCCATAAAGCGCGCCAAAATATCCATGTGCCAAACCATCTTGAGGCAAAAATAAAGTCATGTATACCCACCAAGTGGTAAAAAATGCAAAAAGCAGAAAAAGTATCTGTACGGGCCAATTCTTTCTTATGGTCTCCACACATCTAGCATATTAACATGCGTATCTCTTGTCAAGTAAAGCAGTTAGTTCTACAATAAAATTGAATTGATACCATTATTTCCAAATTTCAAACTTCTTGAAATAGAAGATAAGTCAGATTTTGAGAATATCACAAAAAAATTTGAACCATATTCTGACTTTAACTTCATAAGCCTTTGGTCATACAACACGGAAGAAGATACTCAAATCTCAATTCTCAACGAAAATCTTGTTATTAAATTCAGAGACTATATAAATAATGAACCTTTTTATTCATTTATTGGAAACGCTCAAACCGAAGAAACTATTAATGCGCTACTTTTAAGAAGCCAAGAAGAAGGAATTAAACCCGAACTTAAATTGATTCCTGAAGTAAATATTGTAGGAAAACCTAATTTAGAAAAGTTTAATATTCAAGAAGACAGAGATAGCTTTGATTATATTCTGTCAGCGGATGAAATTGCGCTTTTGTCAGGAGACAAATATCATACTCATAAGAATTTCGTAAACAGATTTCAAAGAACTTATGAGGATTATCATGTCAGAGAGATTAATCTACTGGATCCCTCTATAAATGAACAAATTATAAATGTTTTTTATGTCTGGGAAAAAAAGAGAAATAAGGAGAGAGCAGACACAATACATGAACTAACAGCTATAACTAGACTTCTTAAAGATGCAAATGAATTCAGTGTAATAGCACTTGGGATTTATGACCGAGAAACCTTAGTGGGATTTATTATTGCAAGCTTAGAACAAATGAATTATTCAGTAAGTCATTTTACCAAGTCAGATACAGATTATGATGGAATTTCTTATTTTATGTATCATAATTTATCCAAAATGCTTGTTGAAAAAGGATATAAATTTATAAATAATGAGCAAGATTTAGGAATACCGGGGCTTCGTAAATCAAAAGAACAGTGGAACCCCGCGCATTTTTTGAAAAAATATATTATTAAAAATAGAACTTAACTTTTGTAGATTAAATAGAGGCCGCCAATCATTAGAACCATAAAAATTCCATTTCGAAGTTTATTTTCACCAGCTGCATCTCTAAGATATTTTGGGAAAAAAGGAAAGAATAAAACGGCAAATAAGAGGACATAAATTGGCTGGATTCCTTCAACAACTTTTACAATAGACACAGGACCTTTACTTAACGCTAAGTTACCAACAAACTCTGCGGAAATTCCTAATAATTCTACGAGTGAAAAAACTAAAATCCATTTCTTAAAAGTTTTTTTAAATTCTTTACCGAAATCTCTTCCTTTTTTTGTAGATATTACTAAGAATAATGCCCCCAGTCCCATTCCCATCGAAAAAAGCATATAACCTGTCCAGAAGTCTACTTCTGTATAAACATATTTTCCTATCACAGAAATGACTGCAAAGATAAAAGCACCGACTCCAACTAATAAGAATGCCGGAGAAAATTTAAATTTTCTTAAATCTGTCGCAGATATGGCAAGTGAAGAAAATAAAATAATTCCAAAACCTAAATACTGATTTACAGTTAAAACTTCTTTTAAGAAAAAATATGCCAGAAAAGGAATTAGAGCTGGAGCAAGACTAAAAAGTGAAATAACTACTGATGGTTTTTCAACTTCAAGTCCTCGAAAATAGAAATAATAATACATAACAGTAAGAAATCCTGCTAAAAGTCCCAGAGAAGCAACTGGGAGTGAGGGAACTGAAATGTCTACAAAAAATAAAGCTATGAGAGGTAAAAGTCCGAAAAGACCTGAAATTATAGCTCCGAAATGCGCAGAACGATAAACATTTCTAAGCAAATTATCATCAATAATATTTATTAAGGCAAATAAGGCAGGGGCAATAAGAGCTAATAAAAACCATTGTTCTAAAATCATAATTAATCCCAATTCTCAGATTTATATGCGGCAACTACCAAAACCGAAGCCGAAGAGTCCTCTACCCTAGTAATACTCATTTTCATCCTTAATCTATCTTTTTCAAACGCAATATTTCTTGAATGGCACATATCAGTTAATGACTGATTAATTTCTTCTGTAAGATTTGCCTCAACTGCTTCCCTTGTCTCACCTTTTTCCATATGCTCAACGAATACTCCTCGTCCATCTTCTAATTGATACCACCCAAGCGCAGCGCCTATATACTGACCCGATTCTCTTGTTCTAATCTCAGCCATTACGCAAAATAATTTATTTCCCCATTGGTCACCCTCAGGCTTATATTTCTCAAATACTACTTCAGCTCCAGGTGGAACAACTGAAGATAGGGTTAGTAAATTAAAATTGTCAACTCCAGCATCTCTTAAAGCTCCGTCAAAGGCAGAGATTGGGGTTTTGCCATAACCTACTCCTGTTGTTAAATAAATTTTCATAACCTAATCAGTATATAAGGAAATATTTACATAATTCAAGCCTCATAGGGAACTATAAAGCTTGAAATGGATTTAATTTTTCTCTAGCTGCTGCAGCTGAAATATCCTTAAGCCTTTCTATCTCAGCGATAGATTTCGAGTATTTTTCTACAGCCAGCGCCGCACTCCTTCTTCTTTCTATTGACGCTCCATAGCCTAAATATCTTTGCCAAGCTTCCATCGCAACTAAATCTAAAGCTGCTATAGCTCCCCATCTACCTCTTTCTTCTTCTCTAAATCTTTCAATCGCTTCATAGTCCCTATCAAATCTAGCTGGAGGTGGATCAATTATTCTGCTTCCCTTCATAAATCCAAATAACAAATCTTTTCCTTTACTATGAAGAAAATCTGCTATTAAAAGATCGAAATATCTAGGCTGAGGATCACTAAATCCTTTTGGAGTTGAGTCATCATCTAAATCTAAAGCTCCAGCTAAATACTCATAAAAAAGCCCTAGTGACTTTCCTTTTGCAGCTAATCTAGCAATAACATGTGAATCCGTATGCTTAAAAAGCCTACTAAGTCTTCCCGTAGACTGATGCTCATTTATCCAAGCAGATACTCCGACACCTACATCTTCTCCTTCAAAATCTCTAAAAGGACGCACGAGAACATCTGAACTTATAGCGAAATATTCTGTTTCTGAGGGGAGTACATTAGTTCTTAATGAAAGCCTAAAAGCTTCAACAAGAGGATTTATCTGATTAAGCCCCACTTGCACATTCGCAGCAAGATCAATCCCTAAATATAAAGCTTCTACATCAATTGGTTCATTTCTCCTAAAACGATTATGAGCGCGACCTAAGGCACCTTTTAATTCTAGCGGGTGCACCATTTCTTGACTTCGTAAAAATTCTGCACTCACAAATGGGGATTATATTCTTATTTCAATCTAAAGGCAATTATAAGATTCTCCTAGAGCGGGCAATTCTCTCAGCTTTGAAATTATGCTGCTTTTCTGTTAAATGGGTTGTCTTGAGATCTAGATAGTCTAACTTCTACCCCGGGAATCATTCGCACAATTTCTCGCTCCTGCTCAGGAGCTAAACCCTCTGCTATATGTAATCTAAGTGCCGAAGAATTAGGAACATCAATACTAAGAGCGTGAATATTAGGGTTTTGGTCAATCTCTTCCCTATGCTCAGATAAAACTCCACGCATTAATTCATAGTTTTGAGCAAAAGTAGGACCGAATCTTTCCGGCATAGCTGGAATAGGTATAGAAATTTGACCTATCATCCCCTTACCTAAGGTTAGACGATTTTCTCTTTTAAACTTTTCTCCAGGCTGAAGAGGGCGTCCGAGCTTTTTTGCAACAGAAAATAATGATTCTCTTTCTAGCACAATGGAATTGTATGCTTGTGGTGAATAAAAATCAAATTAGATTATTCTACTCTTCCTGTGAAGGTGGAGGCGGCTTTCATTTGTGCCTGGATATTACTTGGCACTTCATCATAATGAGAAGGCTCCATGTAATATGATGCTCTTCCTTGAGTCATACTTCTTAGAATCGTAGCGTAGCCAGACAATTCTGAAAGTGGAACCATAGCGTTAACGATTGTTGCTTTTCCTCGATCTTCGCTTCCTGAAATCTGTGCTCTTTTAGATGATAAATCTCCGATTACGTCTCCTAAGAATTCTGATGGAGTTGTAACTTCAACTTTCATAATAGGCTCAAGAAGTGTAAGTTTTGCACCCTGAGCTGCGATCTGAAGCGCTTTAGATGCAGCGATCTTGAATGCGATTTCTGAAGAGTCCACATCATGGAAAGATCCATCATAAACTTCAACACTCATATCTACTACTGGATACCCTAAGTAAATTCCGTTTTCTTCTGATTCTACGATACCTTTTTGGATAGCTTTTATAAATTCAGCGGGAATTGCTCCTCCTTTAATAGAGTCTATAAATTCATTTCCCTCTCCTCGTGGCTTTGGCTTGATCCTAAGGAAACAGTGACCATATTGACCCCGTCCTCCCGACTGACGAATGTATTTTCCTTCTCCTGTTGCTTCTTCTTTAATAGTTTCTTTGTAAGCGACCTGAGGAGCTCCTACATTCGCTTCAACTCCGAAATCAGATTTCATAGTGTTAACTTTAACTTCAAGCTGTAACTCTCCAACTCCAGAGATAATAGTTTGTCCTGTTTCATGGTTGGTTTTAACTTGGAAAGTTGGATCCTCATCCATAAGACGCTTCAATGCAAAACCTAATTTTTCCTGATCAGATTTTGTCTTTGGTTCAATAGCTAGGGAAATAACAGGCTCTGGAAACGTAATTTTTTCAAGAATTATTGGATTTGCCTCATCACAGAGCGTATCTCCAGTAATAGTTTCTTTAAGCCCTACAATAGCGACGATTTCTCCAGCATATGCCTCATCAATTTCTTCTCTCTGGTTTGAATGCATTAATAATAAGCGACCAATGCGCTCTCTATTATCTTTTGTTGAGTTATAAATATAGCTTCCTGATTGAATCTTTCCTGAATAAACTCTATAAAAAGTAAGTTTTCCTACGTGTGGATCGTTTTGAATTTTAAATGCGAGTCCTGAAAGAGGCGCATCTGCTACTAATTGACGAGTTTCTTCTTGTTCTGTTTTAGGATTTATTCCTTTTACTTCTTTAAGATCAACTGGACTTGGCAAATATTCTACAACTGCGTCAAGAAGTGGCTGAACTCCTTTATTTCGTAGGGATGTTCCTGCATAAATTGGAACTAATTTATATGCAATAACTGCGCGCCTAAGTGCTCCCCTAAGCTCTTCAACTGAAGGCTCATTTCCATTTAGATATTTGTCGAGTAGTGCGTCATCAGTTTCAGAGATTTTTTCAATAAGCTTATGTCTATATTCTTCAACCTGAGCTTTCATTTCCTCTGGAATATCGTCATTTACTTCATACTTAGCTCCTAATTCATCTCCACCCCAACGAATTGCCTTTCTTGTTAATAGATCAACGTTTCCAACATATGTTTGCTCTGATCCAATTGGTAGAACCATGATTGCTGTATTTGCACCAAGTCTGTCTTCAATAGATTTAACTGTAGCTAGGAAGTCTGCTCCTAACTTATCCATTTTGTTAACAAAACAAATTCTAGGAACTTTATATTTATCTGCTTGTCTCCAAACTGTTTCAGATTGAGACTGAACACCTTCTTCTGCATCAAGAACTGTTATTCCTCCGTCAAGAACACGAAGTGAGCGCTCAACTTCAGCAGTAAAGTCTACGTGGCCTGGAGTATCAATAATATTAAATCTATGTTCTACACCCTTTAGAGTTCCTTCTGTTGGGGTCCAGAAAGCAGTTGTCGCAGCAGAAACGATTGTAATTCCACGCTCTCTTTCTTCCTTCATCCAGTCCATGACTGTATTTCCTTCGTCAATATCTCCAATTTTGTGAGTTTTACCAGTGTAGTAAAGAATACGTTCTGTTGTAGTAGTTTTTCCCGCGTCAATGTGCGCGATAATTCCGATGTTTCGGATCTTTTCTAAATCAAAATGTCTATTAGATGAATCAGCCATATATTTGAAAAAGCTCCCACAAATGGAAGCTAAATGAGTATACCACAAAATTTGCTTGGAATCTAGACAATCGTTCCGATTTTTTTATTTTTCTTTGTATTCTTTATAAATGAATTTAAGCGTCTTTCGTATTCTTCCATTCTTTTTTGCTTCTTAGCATCCTCTATATAATAAATCCTGAGTCTTTTATAGAGATCGTCAAAGGCCTGATAATTCTTCCAGACTTCTGGATCTTTTTTAAGAGCTTTTTCTATTTCGATTGATAGAACAACTGGATTAACTTCAAGGTCTACTCTCTCAAGAGCTTTCAAGCCCGCATCGGTCATAAGTTTTGCTTTAATCATGCGCCTGGCACGTTCTTTGTTAAGCTCAGACCAATTAGATTTAACTCTTCTTGGTGTAAATCTTTGAACAGTGGAGTCTGGATCTCGCTTTCTAACTACTCCGTCTATCCATCCAAAACATAACGCTTCTTCTACTACCTCATTGTAAGGAACTGAAAGCTTTCCTGATGCCTTATTATAAAAGACAAACCAGATTTCTTTTTGCTTATCGTGATTTTTCTCAAGCCAATTTCTCCATTCATGTCTATTTTTTGCATAAAAACTCTTCATCAAATTTTATTATTACCAATCTTTAATCTCATGTCTATAATTAGCCATTTCAGTCCTATATTACTCTACGCACGCAAGGCCAGGCCTTGCGAGGCTAGACTGCGTTAAGCTACTTTCTTTACGCCTTCTTTAAATCTAAGAATAATAAAATTATCTCCGTCTCTAGTAGTAGGCCCAAGTATTTCAACTCGAATTAACCAATCTCTACCCCCATCAAGAAGTCTTGCATTAATATGTTTTCCTCTTAGTCCCTTTTTTCCCTTAAGAGTAATACTCGAATAGACTTCCCGATCTAAAATCGCATCAATTCCCTCCGTCATTCCAACTGTTACGCTAGTATTTCCAATCCAAAGCTGCGTTCTATCACTTGGAGGAACAAGAACCAGTAACTTATCTATTTCACGTCTGTATTCTTTTCCGTCAGAACTTAAATCTCTTACTCTCAATAACTTTTTCTGTGGTGGTATCCAAAATTTTTCACCAGCATTAATTCTTACAACGATTCCTGCAATATCCTCATCATTCTTTTCATGTAAAGGTTTTCCATCTTTTGGTTCATAGTAAAATTCCCATGCCTTATCATTACCAATTTCAATTTGTTTTGACGAAACTAGATCTCTCAACTCTTCACCTTCTATATTTCTACCAGGAATATACAATCTTCCCACGGGAACTCCGTAATCAAGAGCAAGATCGGTAAAATGACTGTCAATTCTTACTTGTGCCGGAACGTAACTTACCTCTCTACCCTCAAACCCTCCCATTTCGATCGCATCTGCAATTTCTTGGTTAGAAGCAGTTCTCAGATCTCCTCCTACTTGAGCAATCTGACTTCTCCCGGTAGAATATGCAGTTCTTATAAGCTCTGGAGAAAGGGGTCCAGAAGGAAGAGCTTCCTGTGGAATTCCAATTCTTACCATCCCAAACCCACCTCTTGGAATAATTGTGGATTCAGCCATATAAAAATCTCCGCCACTAAATGTTTCTGCTGACATAGTTGGGGAATTATATTCTAAAGAGGATTAAACTTCAACTATAGGATTAAATTCTGAAGTGGGAGAAAGCTTTATTTGCGTCAGCCATTCTGTGAACGTTATCTCTTTTCTTAATAGCTTCTCCTTGATTAGCGGCCGCATCCATTATTTCTGCTGCTAATTTTTCTGCAAATGAGTGAAAATCTTTGTTTGATTTAGACCTAGCTGCATCAACTATCCAACGTAGCGCTAATGCTGTTCTTCTGTCTCCTCTAACTTCGATCGGGATCTGATAAGATGCCCCTCCGACACGTCTAGCTTTAATTTCTGTTTTTGGACCAATGTTTTGTACTGCTTTTTCAAAAAGAGACAATGGCTCTTCTTTTTTTGCAAGAATCTCCATCATGTCATAAACAATTCCTTGTGCAATTGATTTCTTGCCGTCTTTCATTATGTAGTTAGCGAGCTTTGCAACTAAGATATTGTTATAAACTGCATCTCCCTCAATTTGTCTTTTCTTACTTACGTGTGCGTGTCTCATATATTTTTAAGCTGTTGCTTCAGGTGCTGGTGCTGCCGCTGGCTTTGCTCCACCTCCACCTGATCCTTTCTTTGCTCCATATTTACTTCTAGATGATTGACGTCCAACTACTCCTGCTAAATCTAATTTTCCGCGAACTATGTGATATTTTACTCCTGCTAAATCCTTTACGCGTCCACCTCTAACAAGAACGATACCGTGCTCAGCTAATGAATGCCCTTCTCCCATGATATAAGCTGTAACTTCAGTTCTGTTTGAAAGCTTAACTCTAGCTACTTTTCGAAGAGCTGAATTAGGTTTTCTAGGAGTCATTGTTTTAACTAGTGTTACAACTCCTCTTTTTTGAGGTGAATTAACTTCAGTATAAACTCTGTCCTTAGCATTATAAAGTTTTCTAAGTCCAGTAACTCTGACCTTCTTCATTCTCTTGTGTCTTCCGTGTCTTGTAAGTTGTGATAGTGTTGGCATATTTTGGTTTTTAATTATACAGCATCAATAGGCGTAGCTTCAACTACTGGGGCAACAGGTTCGGTTGGGGCAACAAGTCCTACTACTTCTTCTGAAGTCTCATCAACTGTAATTCCATCAACTGGGATAAGACGTCCAATGATAACATTCTCTTTAAGTCCGATTAACTTATCTTCTGCTCCTTCAAGTGAAGCTTCAGTTAATACTTTTGTTGTTTCCTGAAATGAAGCTGCTGATAACCATGAATCTGAGAACAATGATGACTTTGTAACTCCAAGAATTGTTTGACGAGCTGTTGCTGGCTCTCCACCTTGAGTCAAGATTTCAGCGTTAATTTCCTCAAATCTCGTTCTAGTTATAAAGTCTCCAGGAATTAGAGATGAATCTCCAACTGTTTCAACTGCCACTTTATCAGACATTTTTCTAAGAATTACTTCAAAGTGTTTATCGTTAATTGCAATTCCCTGTGATTCATAAACTTTTTGAGCTTCAGTTATTACGTACCTTTGTGCATCAATAAGTCCTGTGATCTTAAGAACTTCTTTAGGATCCAAATAGCCTTGTGCAAATTGAGTTCCAACGCTTACTTCCTGTCCATCTTTAACAGATAGATTTGAAGCTAATGGAATGAAATATTCTCTTTCCTCAACTGGTTTTCTGTGAGATGCAACTTTTAGAAGATATCCATCATCACTTGTTTCAATTGTTAATTTTCCTGATGTTTCAGAAATTGGTGAAAGAGCTTTTGGAGTTCTCATTTCAAAAAGTTCTTCAACACGAGGCAAACCATGAGTAACGTCCTGCATTACAGCTCCTGCAACGTATCTAGTTCTCATAGTAAGCTGGGTTCCAGGCTCTCCAATAGATTGTGCTGCTACAACTCCAACCGGAACTCCCATAGCAACTTTTCTTCTTACAGAATAATCCCATCCATAACAGTTAGAACACATTCCATACTTAAGCTCACATGTTATAGCTGATCTAACAATTGCTTCCTCAATATCTTCTGTAGCGATTTCTGCAACTTTTTCTTCTGTTATTTCCTGTCCAGCTTTTACAATAACTTTCTTTCCCTTTGGAGAAACTATATTTTCAGCTGCAATTCTTCCAAGAATTCTGTCATGGAATGATGCTGTTCTATCAGGATCAAGAGCAGAAATCTTTATTCCATTCTTAGTTCCGCAATCTTCAGTCTTAATTATCATGTCATGACTTACATCCACAAGTCTTCTAGTTAGATATCCAGCATTTGCAGTCTTAAGAGCTGAGTCGGTTAATCCTTTTCTTGATCCACGAGCTGATGCTACGTATTCAAAAATAGAAAGTCCTTCTCTAAAGTTAGATTTAATAGGAAGCTCGATAATCTTTCCGAGCGGATCCATGATAAGTCCTCTCATTGCTGAAAGCTGTTTAAGCTGTTCTTTTCCAGCTCTAGCTCCTTCAGAATCGATAATTGTTCTAATAACATTTCCAGTTGTTAACAAGTCCCAAGTCATATCAGCAATTCGCTCAGTTGTGGACAACCAAACATTATTTGAAAGTCTCTTTCTTTCTTCGTTTGTAATAAGTCCTTTTTGATACTCAAGATCGATTTCTGCAATTTTTTCTTCTGCGCCGTCAATAATCTCTTCCTTACCCTTAACTACAGCAGTATCGAATACTGAAACTGAAATTCCAGAAACAGTTGAACCATAGAATCCAAGAGTCTTAATATTATCGATTAACTCTTCAACCTCAAGTGCATTTGAAACTTTCATAGCTCGGGTAATAAGTTTCTTAATTCCAGAAGCCTTAATTGGTTCATTCATAAATCCAAGAGATTCTGGTAAATGCTCATTAAACATTAAGCGACCAATAGAAGTTTCTATAATTTCGCCGCCAATTCTTACTTTAATAGGTTGTCTTAACTTAAGTCTTCCATATGAATGAGCTAATAATGCATCATTTACATCTGAGAAGAATTCTTCGTCCTCTTCCTTAACTTGTCCTCTGAGACTTTCGTCAATTGAAGTTAGATAGAAAACTCCAACAGCCATTTCCTTATTTGGAAGTGTAATAGGAGCTCCATCAGCTGGCTTTAAGAGATTTTCCCTAGGCATCATAAGCTCAATTGCTTCTTTTTGTGCATTTATCGATAAAGGAATATGAACAGCCATCTGATCTCCATCGAAGTCAGCGTTAAAACCTGAACAAACACAAGGATGCAACTGGATTGCAGCTCCTTCGATAAGAACTGGATAGAATGCCTGAATACCTAATTTGTGTAATGTTGGAGCGCGATTCAAAAGAACTGGATGATTCTTTGTGATTTCTTCAAGAATATCGAAAACTTCAGGTGGACGCTTTTCAATAAATCTCTTTGCTGATTTGATGTTTGGAGCAAATCCTCTAACGATTACTTCACGAAGAACGAATGGCTTAAACATTTCAAGCGCCATTTCTTTTGGAATTCCGCACTCAGAAAGTTTTAAGTTAGGTCCGACAACGATAACTGAACGACCTGAATAATCTACTCTTTTTCCGAGTAAATTCTGTCTAAATCTTCCCTGTTTTCCTCTTAACATGTCTGAAAGAGATCTTAAAGGAGATTGAACTACCTGAGTTCCACGTTGAGAAGCGTCAATTAATGAATCAACAGATTCTTGAAGCATTCTTTTTTCGTTTCTTAGAATAATCTCAGGTGCTCCAAGAGAAATAAGATGCTTTAATCTGTTATTTCTATTAATTACACGTCTATATAAATCATTAAGGTCGGATGTAGCAAATCTTCCTCCAGATAACTGAACCATAGGTCTAAGATCTGGTGGAATAACAGGAAGAACTGTATAAACCATGTCTTTAGGAGATACTCCAGCTTTTCTAATAACCTCAAGAAGTCTCAATCGCTTAACAAGTTTTAGATATTTTTGTCCTTTAGCTTTCTCTACTTCTTTTCTAAGTTCAATTATTAAATTATCAATATTAAGTTTTTCGATTAATTCTAAAAGTCCTTCAGCGCCAGTTTTGAATGTGAAGAAAATTGGAATATCATATTCAAGAACTTTAAAGTATTCATCTTCTGAAAGAACTGATCCTGGTTTTAAGCTTTTTACTAAAGCAGAGAGCGCATCTGCGATTTCGTCAATTTTCTTAGATTCTTGTGCAACTCTTTCATTAATTCTAAGAACTCTTTGTTTCTTAGAAAGCTCGATTTCTTGTTCCATTAACTCTTTTTGCTCGTTCTTTGATTTATTTGCAGTCTTTAGCTTCTCAGATACTTCTTTTTCGATTTCTTTTTCTTCAACTTCTGCATCTTTTTTAAGATTTGCCTTTCGGTCTTCTATTACTTTTGCAAATCCTTCTAAAGCTTTTTTCTTTTTATCATCTTCAATGCTTGTAACTAAATATGAAGCATAATAAATAACTGATTCTAAATCTTTTTGAGACATATCTAGGATCAAACTTAACGGAGAACTTGATCCTTTGAAATACCAAACGTGTGCAACGGGTGAAGCCAAACCAATATGACCCATTCTTTCACGTCTTACTCTTGAAAGTGTTACTTCAACTCCGCACTTATCGCAGATTATTCCTCTATATCTGATTCTCTTGTATTTTCCACAATAACATTCCCAGTCTTTCGTAGGACCAAAGATTCTTTCATCAAATAATCCATCTTTTTCTGGTCTGAGTGTTCTATAGTTGATAGTTTCAGGCTTTGTTACTTCTCCATAACTCCAGCCCATAACATCTTCTTTTCCAGCTACAAGCACCTTCAAAGACTGAAAATCCAAAATACTAATATCTTTCATTTTTTTATTCTTATCCATTTAACTCTCCTTCTACTTCAGCTAAATCTTCTGCCTCAGGTTCAACATCTTCACTTGGAGCATTCGATTCTTCAACTCCTGGTTCTTCAGTAACTACATCTTCTCCACCTAGCTCTTTTTCCAATTCTTTTGCTTCTGCTTCTACTTTTTCGTCCATTTTAGCATCTTTCATAGGTTCACTCATAGTCGGCTCTGCTACAATTTGTGCTCCCATTGGAACAACGTTAAGTCCAAGCGCTTGCAATTCTTTAATAAGAACCTTGAATGATTCTGGAACTTTAGGTGTAGGAATTGCTGTCCCTTTAACGATAGCTTCAAAAGCTTTTGCGCGTCCAACAACGTCGTCAGATTTAATTGTAAGCATTTCTTGTAATGTATATCTAGCTCTATGAGATTCTAATGCCCAGACTTCCATCTCTCCAAGTCTTTGACCTCCCATTTGAGCCTTTCCTCCAAGAGGCTGCTGTGTAACTAATGAGTATGGTCCTGTACTTCTTGCATGAGTTTTATCCTCAACCATGTGTATAAGTTTCATGATGTAAGAAACTCCTACAACTACTGCTCCATCATATGCTTCACCGGTTCTGGAATCATATAATTTTGCCTTACCATTCTCAGGTAATCCTGCACTTTTAAGCTCAGCAATTATGTTATTTTCGTCTACTTTTTCAAAAACAGGAAGACCCACTTTCTTTCCTTTTTTTAGAGCTGCCCAACCAAGATGAGCTTCAAGAAGCTGTCCTAAATTCATACGAGCAAGCACTGAAACTGGAGAAATAATAATGTCCACCGGTGTTCCATCTTCTAGATAAGGCATATCTACAATTGGAACTATCTTAGAAATAACTCCTTTATTTCCATGACGTCCCGCTAATTTATCTCCAACAACAACGTGACGGAATTGAGCAACTTCAACTATGATTTTTCTAAGACATCCTGGCTCGAGTTCGTCTCCTTTTTTTCTATCAAGAACCTGAATAGAAATAACTGTTCCTCTTTCTCCATTTGGCATGCGTAAACTTGTATCTCTAACTTCTCTTGCTTGCTCTCCAAAGATTGCACGAAGCAAACGCTCTTCAGCTGTTAATTCTGTTTCTCCCTTAGGTGCAATTTTCCCAACAAGAATATCTCCAGGTCCAACTTCTGATGAGAGAACTACAACTCCATCTTCATCTAAGTTTGCTAAATCTTCTTCACTTACATTCGGAATGTCTCTTGTTGTCTCTTCAGGTCCTAATTTCGTTTCAACAACTGCAGCCTCATATTTTTCAATATGAATTGAAGAAAGAACGTCTTCTTTTACTAATCTATCCGAGATAACAATAGCATCTTCATATCCCAGTCCATCATATGAAGCGTATGCAATAAGTAAATTTTGTCCTAATGCTAATTCTCCGTTTTGTGAAGAAGGACCGTCTACTAATAGATCTCCTTTTTTAACCTTTTGCCCTGTGGTTACCATTGCTCTTTGAGTGTAAGCTGTAGCTTGTGAAGTTCTTTGGAATGATTCAATTTTATATGTAATTTCTCCTGAAACTTTTCCTTTAAATATAACTTTATCTCCATCTGCATAAACAACTTCTCCATCTTCTGGAGCACGAGCCACCCTACCCATAACTTGAGATACCATTTTTTCCATTCCGGTTCCAACAATTGGACTTTGTGGAGCTACCAATGGCACAGCCTGGGATTGCATGTGAGTTCCCATAAGCGCTCTGTTAGCTTCATCATGAGAAACGAATGGAATAAGTGAAGCTGCAGTTCCTACAACCTGACGTGGAACTACGTCAATGTATTCAATTTTTTCTTTTTCTACTTCGATAAATTCACCCTTATATCTAACAGGAACTCTTTCATTTGTGATTGTCTGATCTTCATTTAACACATCAGAATGTGTAATATATTTTTCTCTTTCGTCATCTGCAGCCATGTAAACAACTTCATCAGTTGCAGTACTTACTATTTTATTTCCTTTTTTGACATGAGCGACTTTCCTATATGGAGTTTCTAGGAAACCGAATTTATTTACTCTTGAATATAAAGCCAAATAAGTAACTAATCCGATGTTTGGACCTTCAGGACTACGGATCGGACAAATTCTTCCATATTGGGAAGAATTAATATCACGAATTGAGAAGGCAGCTCTTTCTCTTGAAATTCCTCCTGTTCCCATAACAGTTAAACGATTTAGGTTATCGATTTCTGAAAGTGGGTTTGTTTGATCTAAAATTGTTGAAAGCTGAGAGGTTCTGAAGAATTCGTTTATCGAGGCCATAATCGGTCTAGCGTTAATAAGTCCTGCAATTGTCACAGGGACCTCTGGGGTAATAAGTGACATTCTTTCTTTGATGCTTCTTTCAAGCCTAAGAACTCCAACCCTAAATGCTGTTGAAGCAACTAATTCTCCAACACGTCTTACGCGTCTATTTGCTAAAGAATCGATATCGTCTACTCCATCTTGTCCTTTTGAAAGTGCGATTAAGAATGAAATTGTTGCGATGATGTCATCAATGGTAAGAATTTTTTCTTCAGTTGGATTAAATCCTGGAACGTTTTTAAGCTTTTTGTTCATCTTATAACGTCCAACGTCTCCTAGATCATAACGACGATTATTAAAGAACATTCCGAAGAAATTTTCCTTAACCTTATCTAGAACTACTGGTTCTCCAGGATGCATTTTCTTAAATATCTCAATAAGTGCTCCGTTTTGTGAGTCAGTTTCATCTTTTGTAAGAGTATTATTAATGAAATTTGTTTTTCCATCAGCTTCTGCATCCTTGAATTTTGATCTAATCAAATCGTTATCTGAAACTCCAATTGCCCTAAGGAAAGTTGAAGCTAAGAATTTTCTTCTTCTATCAATTTTTACTGTGATAGTTTCATAACGAGTAGTTGTAAATTCAAGCCATGATCCGTGAACTGGTCTGATTTCTGCAGTATAAAGAGTTTGGCCTGTAACTACGTCATGAGTTGAAGTAAAGAAAACTCCAGGAGATCTTACTAGCTGATTTACGATTGCGCGCTCAATTCCATTAATAATAAAGGTGCCTCGCTCTGTCATTCTTGGAATATCTCCAAGGAAAACTTCCTGATCAATTTCTGCGTCGGTTTTTTTGTTAGTGAGGGTTGCTTTTACATAAAGAGGTGCGTCGAAAGTGAGTCCTTTGATGAGGCAAAGTGCTGGTTCATTAGTCGGTTTTCCAATTCTATAATCCTTTAAAGTTAGAGTCCAATTTTTTCCAGTGAAATCATCAATAGGAGATATTTCCTGTAAAACTTCCCCAATTCCAACTTCTTCAAACCATTTGTATGATTCGTGTTGAACTGTGAGAAGATCAAGCTCAGGTAGGACGGGAAAATTCTTTCCCCAGTCTTCGCGAAGCTTAAAGTTTTCCTTATTGTCTTTAGAATCGGATTTAGGCATTCAAAAAATATATAAGCGGGCAGCTCCTTAAATCGACAAAAAATGCACACAGGTGCATGAACCTTTCCGGCTTTTCGTCTTAAAGTAATACGTTTATATCATACGATCCGAGCTTGTGTCAACAGTCAACTTTAAGACCTATATTAGTTCTAGCGGAGCTCTTTATCAGAAAGACCAAAATGATGACCTATTTCGTGAATAACAGTTCGCCTTACTCTTTCTCTTACATCGTCCGGTGTTCTTGAAACCATGAGAATTGGATATTTGAAGATTGTTATTTTATCTGGAAGCACACCCGTGTAATTTCTTCGCTGAGTTAAAGGAACACCCTCGTAGAGGCCAAAGAGTAAACTTCTTCTGCCCAAACGCAGCTTCGCGATTTGAGCTGGATTTGGCCAATTCTCAAATGTCACACCCACATTTTCAAGCTTTTTGGCAAATTCTTTTGGAAGTGAATCCAAGGCTTCTCCGATTAATTTTTCAAACTCTTGGTCGTCCATGGACTAAGGATTATACACGAGAATTGACAAATATTTTTAATTTGATATTCTTTAATCTGCATTAAGAGAGTCCGATCAATTTCGGACCGACAACCGAGCCCTGAGCAAAGACGAAGGGACGCGGTGCCATTCTTAAAAGGAAATGCGGCTTATGAGCAAAAATATTTTTACTTCTGAATCTGTTAGCAATGGACACCCCGATAAAATATGTGATTCGATTTCTGATTCAATTCTTGACGCAGTAATCTCAAAAGATAAATATGGAAAAGTTGCAGTAGAATGCCTAGCGGCAAATAATAAACTTATTATCGCTGGAGAAATTTCGACAATTGCCAAAATAAACTTTGAAGAAATTGCCAGAAAAAGAATAAGAGATCTGGGTTACACAAATCCTAATTTTAATTTCTCAGATAAATCAGATATTGAAATTTATATACATGAACAATCACCTGAAATCGCACGTGGAGTAAAAAAGAGAGGAGCAGGAGATCAAGGCATGATGTTTGGATTTGCGTGCAGAGAAACGAAATCCATGATGCCACTACCTATTTCAATCGCTCATAGGCTCGCTGAAAAATTAGATAAAACTAAAAAAGAATTAAATTATCTAAGACCTGATGGAAAAACACAGGTAACAATAGAATATAAAAATGGAATTCCCTCAAGTATCCAACAAGTAGTGATCGCAGTTCCACACAATGAGAAAATCAAACTCGAGCAAGTAAAAAATGACGTCTTTAAATTTGTAGTCAATCCAATTCTTGATGAATTTGGATTTAAGATTTCAGAAAAAGAGCTAATCGTAAACGGCACTGGAGTTTGGCACATGCCAGGCCCATCTTCTGACGCAGGACTCACGGGCAGGAAAATTATAGTTGATACTTATGGAGGTTACGCTAGAGTTGGAGGAGGGGCTTTCTCTGGAAAAGATCCCACAAAAGTTGATAGATCTGGCGCATATGCCGCTAGATTTTTAGCGAAAAATATTGTGGCCGCAAAACTCGCTGACAAAGCTGAAGTAAGACTTGCATATTTTATAGGTGCCAAAAAACCTGTTATGCAAGAAGTGGAGACTTTTGGTACTGAAAAAACCACTGACAAAGTGATAAAGGATTTTATGAATAAAATTCTAGATACTTCCGTTGAGGGAATAATTGAAGGTTTGGATCTTAGGAAACCAATTTATTTAAAAACATCATCATATGGCCATTTCGGCCGTCGGGAATTCCCTTGGGAAAAGCTAGTCTGATCTCTAGAATCACAGACTAGCCTTATCTTCGATTTACTGTGGCATTAATACACTATCGATTACATGTATTACACCGTTACTTGCTTGCACATCAGCGGTTACTACGGTAGCGTCGTTAATCATAACCTTACCGTTTTCTACCTTTATAGACACATCGCTTCCCTCAACGGTTGTTGCGGAAGTCATTCCAGCTACATCACTTGCCATTACTTTCCCCGGAACTACATGGTATGTAAGGATTTGCGTTAACTTTTCCTTGTCTTTTAGTAAAGATTCCACTGTTCCTGCTGGAAGTTTTGCAAATGCTTCATCAGTTGGAGCAAAAACCGTATATGGTCCTTCCCCTGTTAATGTTTCTACAAGCCCTGCTGCTTCTGCTGCTGCTAAAAGAGTAGTAAAACTACCTGCTTCCTTTGCAACTACTACGATATTTTTATTATTCATAGTCTCTGTTTCAGTCTTAGTCATTGAAGTAGTAGCTGAATCATTTGCTTTTGTCATATCCTTTGGTTTATTTTGCATATTCATATAAAGTAAACCTCCAACTACAACCAAAACTAAAACTCCAACCCCTACCATTATCATTGTGGACTGTTTCATTATTTCTCACCTCCTTTCAAAGCTCGGATTAAAAAACTATATATTCTTTCTATTAGTTCTTCTTTTTCTTTACCTTTTGGCTTATAAGGATAATATTCTAATAGGAAACCGTTGATCGCATGCGTAATTACTTTTGCATCATCTTCAAGATCTTCAATCTTAAATTCCCCAGTGGATTTACCAAATTCCAAAACCTCCTCGATATGAAGGGCGCTTTTATCTGGTACAAATCCGTTCTTGAATTTTTCGAAATCTTTTCTGTAAGCCAGATAATATTTAAGAACAGCGACAATCTCATCACAGTTATCTAACTGGAACTCTATTCTTTGTTTTAACATCTCAGAAGCTGTTTCTGGAATTGGCAACTTAACACGTCTTAAACCAAGTAATCGATTTGTAGAATCAAACATTTCCTTAAGAAGCGCATCTTTATCTTTAAAATAGTGGTACAAAACAGAAGGCGCTAGCGGAATTTCATCTGCTAAATTTCTAATACTAAATGACTCATAACCTTGAGCTGCAAATATTTCTGTCGCTTTCTTTAATATTATTTCTTTTGTATTTTTCATAGAACACTTGTTCTATAATAGAACAGTTGTTCTACTGATGTCAAGCCAGAAAATATCCTAAAGGAGAAAACATCTAATTATTGCTTGGGACCAATTTGAGGAATTCTTTCAAGAACTCGTTCTCCGTCTGGACCACTGGTCACTCTGTCTGCAGTAGCTACCTTTCTTATATCAGCACCTTGAACTCCAACTTCCATTAAACCTCGCGCAAATACTTCTACGAATCTAGCCATTTGAATCTCGCTTCCAAGTTCAACTTCAAATAATACCCTAACGGGTCCCTTGGGTCTTTCTATTAAACCAGTATCTGCTGCCACTTTCGTTGCCACTTCATCTGCTACTAACTGATCTGGTTGACTCTCTGGTTTTGACATAACTGGCATTATACACTTGGACTTTTAATTGTCAAACTTTCATATTTTCCTTGAGTCATAAGCCCAGTGGAGAATTGCCTGACGCTGACGAGGCCTACATTCTAAATCCCCTTTTCCGCAATTCTTTCTAACTTGAGCTATGTGGCGTTTTATCGCTTTCCATCTTTTAATTTGCCTATCATCATCCACAGATCTACGACCCATAAAATAACGACAATACCACTGAAACCAACCTCTTGGATCCTGAGGCCTGATCCAACCTTTTTTAATCCATACTTTTAAAGGCTGAGAAGCATTTACTTTAAATAAATTTAAATTTTTATCAGGTCCATTTGGATCAAGTTTTGCATTTTCAAACCAGTCCTTGGGAAATTCATCCCTGCAATCTGTCATATATCTTCCACCAAAAACTCCAAGCTTTAACATTTCTGCAGGAGTTAATTCTGGTTTAAATTCCGGATCAAAGTTTTTACCCACAGGCTCGGAGAGAAGATATGAATAATTCTTCTGCATCTTATCGTTAACAACCATGCGTTTATTCATACAAAAAAATTATATCACCAAGAATGAGATATGTATCTAAAAGCAAGTACCTATTGATTTAAGAAGTTGCGAGGAGAATAATATGCCTAGTGCCTCATCCAGCAGAAACCATCGCACCTATCCCTGCTCCCGAGTCGCGACCAAAACAGCGGCCTACTGTTAGAACTGTCGAGACATTGCTTTTCGAAGGAGGAATTCCATTTTTTTTGAGAGGTCAGATTACATTGTCGCTATATGATGAGAGAAATCAGGACACAAATACAAATGATAGCGGTCAAACAGAAAACGAAGGAGATTTTGGTAAATTTTCCGTAAACCCAAGAAGAGCAGTAATTTGCTCTTTCCCTTCAATAGACGGAGGTCCAGAAAGAAGATTTAGATTAAGCCTTGAAGAAGCCGCGCACATTTCCTCGATTCAGAGAGAACTTGCTAACCAAAAATCTTAATAGCCACTTGCTGCATAAGGTATAATATATGCCTATGAACTATACAGTTTTGCTTTTCTATAAATACGTGAAGATTAAAGATCCCCAGGCGCTTATGATCCAACACCGCGCTTATTGCGAGGCTCTTGGACTTCGCGGAAGAATAATCATCGCAGAAGAAGGAATAAATGGAACTCTTGAGGGAACAACCGATAACACAGAAAAATATATAAAACTAACTGAAAACGACAGAAGGCTAAAAGAAATAAATTGGAAAAAAAGCGAAGGCACAGGAACTTCTTTCAGAAAATTATCTGTAAAAGTTCGCCCTGAGATAGTTACCACTGGAATCCCAAATAAAGACTTTGGACCTCTAAAGAAAGTTACGGGCAGGCGTCTTACGGCTGACCAGCTTAAAAAATGGTACGAAGAAGGACGCGAATTTTATGTTGTAGATATGAGAAATGATTATGAGTTTGAAGTTGGAAGATTTAAGAATTCTATCTGGCCTGAGGGACTTGGACATTTTAGAGATGTGCCGAAGGCAATTAAAAGCATAGAGAAACTTAAAGATAAAACTATAGTAACAGTTTGCACTGGCGGAGTAAGATGTGAAACAGCTTCAGGGCTTTTAATTAAATACGGATTTAAAGAAGTTTATCAACTGGAAAATGGAATTGTAACTTTCATGGAAAAATATCCAAATACCTATTTTGAAGGAAAACTCTTAGTTTTTGATCAGCGTGAAATGATTGGATTTAATACAACTGATCCAAACCACAAGATAGTTGGAAAATGTAGAATTTGTGGGGCAAAAAGCGAAAATCTCGAAGATTATTTTGATGGAAAAAAGAATACTTATGGAATAATTTGTGTGGATTGTGCTAAAAGCGGAAAAGTAGAATTAGAACGCAAACCCACAAGCCAACTAAGCTAAATCGCTCTCATGCGGTTATTGCGAGGATTGTGCTCAAGCTCTGCTAAACCTAACGCTTCCATGAGTGGGGGCATATACATTCCAAAACGTCCCCTAAGTCCTTTTTTAAGCCCATACCATCCACCAAGTGGATTTTCTTTTGATCTAGCCCATGCTTCAACTGTTCCTTCTTTAGCTTCTTTTTGCTCATCAGCGCTTCCGAGCTCCATCCAGTCTCCATGCTTTTTTAACATAGCGTGAAGATCTTCAATTGCACGTAAGTCATAACTAAGAGTTGTGGAACCGACTACGCAAATAATTGCAGGCGGAGTAAGACTTTCATCTTTATACATTTTATATTCAGAAGTTCCAGGAGGAGTCTTTAAAACCCATGGATCTTGTTTTGTACCTGTACCTTTTGCCATACGATCTTTATACCATATTAATTATATTATTGTAATCATTTTCATGGCTTAAGCTCGATTTTCACTTCTACGATGTCTCCATTTGTAATTTTTTCCCGAGCTCTTATCTCTTTTTTTACAAATAAAAGATATTGGCCTTTTTTCTCCCAAAAAATTGAAGTTTTCCAAGTTGTTTCATTTATCTGAGCCATTATAGGAATTGACCCCCAACCGCGATGTAAATGCCTAAATTCGCGCCTTATATATGAAGACTCTTGGGGAGGTAATTCAAAAAAATACCATGGCGCGGGTCCATCCCAAATATTTAATCGAAGTTTAAAGGAGTATTCCAGGTCATTCACTGAAAAATTATAACACTAGCTCTGTGGTTTTGGAGCAAGCCTTGCTTGATCCCTTTCCGACTGCACAGCTTCCATTGTGCTTCCTAAAAAACTCCCATAAGCTCGCGAAACTGCAGACAAATGCCTTACATCCGATCCTCTTGCATGCTCAACTAATTCTGCCTGAGCAGCAGTAGTGATTTCAGCTGGACTTATACCTATATCTAAAAGTCTTTCAGCTAATGATTGAAGCTGTGGTGCAGTATCCATCCGAAGAGTATCAGATGCCATGGGATCTCCTCCAAGCAAAGCCTCCACTGCGGGAAAATTACCACGTAAATAGTCTCCAGCTGAAGAAAGAGCCTCAACTCGTTTCTGGTGTGCCTTATCTGCTTCTCCTTGAGATGGGAGCATTACTCTTAAATCTACTCCTGGCCGTTGATATACTCTTCTTACTCTTCGCTCTACCATGGCTCAGATTATACTACTATGAGGCTAAAAAATAAAGCAGTTAGACCAAGGGGTATCCTTTTGAACGCCATGCAAGAAGCCCACTTATAACATTAAAAACATTCTTATAGCCCTTTCTTTCCATTATTTGTGCTGCCATAATACTTCTTGATCCAGAAAGACAATGAAGATAAACTTCTGCATTTTTATCTTTCACTTTTCCTTCTATTTCTGATTCAAAAAAATCTAAAGGTAAATTTATACTATTTTCAATTTTTCCACGCGCTACCTCCATAGGAGTTCTGACATCAATTATAATTATCTTTTCTCCTGAATCAATTTTTCTCTTTAATTCATCTATTTGAACATTCCTCATATTATTATTTCTCAAGTTGAGCTTCGTACCCAGTTTTTTTAATTTGCGCTGAGATATCTTTTTCTGTTACTACTTTTTCATCAAACTCAACTTCCGTAACCTGTTTTGCATAGTTAGTTTTAGCGCTTTTTACTCCCTCAATATCTTCTAAATCAAAATCTATATTCATGGCGCAACTAGAACAATGCATTCCTTTTATGTCTAATTTAATTTTTTTCATAGTACCCTAATCACCCCCTGATACATTCCCATCGAACAAGTATATGAATAATTCCCCTTGCTAAGCTTTGGTAAATCTAAAACCTTACTTCCCGTAGGATTCAAATTAACACCTATCTTAAGAAAAGGGATTCTAAATGCAATCGCACACGAATATGTGTCATTAGTAATAAGCATTAACTTAGTAGGAACTCCCTCTTTTAATATTAAAGTTGAAGGATCATAGCCGCCACTTGTAACATTTATTGAAACCTCTTGAAAGCCATTTTTAACAGGAGGAAATGCGACAGACATATTTCCAGAACTTTGATTATTAGAGCTTGAAGTAAGTTTACTTATGGAAATCGGCACTCCCATTGCTACAAGTCCTCCATAAACAGAAATAATACCTAGGAAAATTAATAAAACTGCAGCTATTTTTAAAAAGCTGTCCTTAAACTTATCTCCAAGTTTTGCAGTCAGAAATCCTATTCCAAAAAACATTGGAAATGTTCCCAAAACAAATGTCCCTAAGATTAAAGCACCTTTTACAGGACTTGCAGAACTTATTGCTAGCGCCTCCATAGCAAGCGTCGTACCACAAGGAATAAATATAGTCATAAATCCTAAAATGGCTGGCGCAAAAATATCAGAACTTCTTGATTTATTTCTTATTCTTCTTGTCAGAAAACGCGGCGGCTGAATTACAAAATATCTAAAAATCGGGTGAACATCGAATAAATTTAAAGCAATTATAATCATATAAATTCCTGCAAAAATCTGAATCATAGACTGGACACTTGAAGTAAGACTTATGGCAGAACCAAATAATCCCAATACAAAACCTAAAATTACATATGCGACGAGCTTAGAAATTAAAAATGCTAGGGTTGGGAAAACTGGATTTATTTTCCCTTTTTCAGTAATTCCTTCTTTCTCTCTTGACGCGATAACTGATGCTAAAAGACCACCCTGAACAGCCAGACAAGTAAGTCCTCCTATGGTTAGCCCTGTTAAGAATATTATTCCAAGTTCCATAATTATTTAGCTAATTTTTTTAATAAAAGTGAATTTCCAACAACTGAAATTGAGCTTGCAGCCATAGCAAATGAAGCAAAAATTGGATTCATCAGAACCCTTAATACAGGGTAAAGTGCTCCCATCGCGACCGGAATAAGAATTATGTTATATCCAAAAGCCCAAATGAAGTTAAGCTTAATTGTTCTCATAGTAATTCTAGATAAATTAATGGCCTCAACCACTGTATTTAAATCTTTATTTATTAAAGTAATTCCTGCTGTTTCCATTGCCACATCAGTTCCAGTTCCCATTGCAATTCCTACATCGGCTGAGGCAAGTGCAGGAGCATCATTTATACCATCTCCAACCATTGCGACTATTTTACCCATCCCTTGAAGCTTTTTTACCTCAGTCTCTTTATCTTCCGGCATAACTTCAGAGATTATATTCTCAATTCCAGCTTTTTTTCCAATAGCTTCAGCGGTCGCCTTATTGTCCCCTGTAATCATAAAAACTTCTACCCCCATTTTTTGTAACCTCTTAATTGAGTCCTTTGCCGAATCTTTTAAGCTATCCTGAATTGTAATTAGCCCTAAAATCTCTTTGTCATTTGCTAAAATAACCACAGTTTTCCCCTTAGCTTCAAATCGCTCAATGTCATCCTGAATTTGTTTCAGGATCTCAATTCCTTCGTGCTTTATAAATCTAATGTTTCCAAATAAAACTTTTTTCCCGTTTATTAATCCCAAAATTCCTTTTCCACTTAGTGCCCGAAATCCTTCTACGCTATCAAGCTTAATTTTCCCCTCATTTACTTTATTTAAAATTGCCTCAGCTAACGAATGCTCAGAACCTTTCTCGAGTGACCCAGCAAGCCTTAAAAGATTCTCTGAAGTTCCTTTAACTGGAATGATATCGACCACCTCAGGCTTACCTTGTGTTAAAGTTCCTGTTTTATCAAAAATAATCGTATTTACTTTATGCATCTTCTCAAGCATCGATGCATCTTTTATAAGTATTCCCTTTCCTGCTCCAATTCCAGTTGAGACCATAATTGCAGTAGGAGTAGCGAGACCCATTGCACAGGGACAAGCAATAATTAAAACAGCAATTGTATTTAAAAGCGCATAAAGAAAAGTTGGCTGTGGTCCAAAAAGATACCAGATCATAAATGTCGCAATAGCAAGAAGAATTACAACTGGTACAAAATATGCAGAAATCTGGTCTGCCATTTTCTGAATAGGTGCTTTCGTACTTTGAGCCTCTTCAACCAGCTTTATAATCCTCGATAGGAAAGTATCTTTTCCGACTTTTGTAGCTTTATAAAGAAAAGTTCCGGTTTTGTTAATCGTTGCTCCAATTACAAGATCTCCTTTAATTTTATCCACTGGCATACTTTCTCCAGTTACCATAGATTCATCTACATTAGAGTCTCCCTCTATAATTTCTCCATCAACTGGTACCTTTTCTCCAGGCCTTACTCTTATAATTGAGTCTAAGACTACCTCTTCAATTGGGACATCTTTTTCAACACCATTTACTAAAACCCTAGCTGTTTTCGCAGAAAGACTCATTAATTTTTTAATAGCGTCACTTGTTTGAAGCTTAGCTTTAGTTTCTATAAATCTTCCCAATAAAATTAAAGTGATAATTACAGATGAAACATCAAAATATGGCATCGGCTCTATTCCTACCGACATTGGAATTTCAGGGAAAAAAGTTACAAATGCTGAATATATAAATGCGACAGTCGTACCTAGTGCAACTAAAGTATCCATATTGGCAATTCTATTTCTCAAAGCTGGAATTGAAGCTTTATAAAAAGTAAGACCTATAAAAAATTGAACAGGAATAGAAAGTGCTAATTGAAGATAAAAATTTCTTATAAAACTTGGCGCTGTTTCCATAAGTCCCGGAAAACTACCCCAAAGAATAACTGCTGAAATTGCGGCGCCAAAAAAAACTTTTATTTTTAATATTTTTAAATCTTTTAATTTTGATGCAGTTTTTTCTTCAGGGGATAAATTAAACTGTGCTTCATATCCTACTTTCTTCAAAGCCTCTTTTATTTTTTTATCTGGTACATCTGTTTCGCAAACTACACACCCCGATTCAGTCGCTAAATTTACAGTCGCCTCTTTTACTCCATCAATTCTCCTGAGACTTTTTTCAATTACATTTACACAAGAAGCACAATGCATTCCTTTAATATTAAAGTCCAGTCTTTTACTTTCCATATATGCGAATTAATTTTTCATGAAGAAGAACCAATAAACAAAAATCATCCCCAGAGTCCCTAGAATTATCACAATTATTTGATCTACACTCATTTATTTACTCTCTTAAAAAGCGCTATTAATTCTTCAGAAGCTTTTGGATCTTCTGATATAAACTGGTGTTTTACGTGAGTATTAACATGTCTTTCGAACATTACTGAATCAAGACTTTTTAATGAATTTTGAATTGCGAGGCTTTGATTAAGTAGATCTATACAGTATTCATCAGATTCAATCATTCGCTCAAGCCCTTCGAGCTGACCTTTTATAATATTTAATCTCTTTTGGGCTTCTTCTTTTTTATCAGTGTAATTCGATTTCATAAAATAAATATATACCCCCCTGGGGTATATGTCAAGCGTTAATTGACCGCTTTCTTAAAAAGACATATATTAATTATGTGGCGAAGAAAAAAGTTAAAAAAATCCAGTATCCAAGTAAAAATAAAATGGTATTTTCAATCCTCGCAACCGTAGGAGTAGTAGCTGTTTGGAGAGGAATCTGGGTAGTATTTGATGCACTTCCCTATTTTGAAAAACCAATTGTCGCAGGAGGACTCGCAGTTTTAATACTAATAATCGCTGGAATTTATTTCAAGAAAATCAACTTCTGGTAAAACTTCATTAAGAATCCTTATTGCACTCAACTATATTGTGTCTTGGATTTTGTTCTCTAAATAATTGAAGACTGACATTTCTCGCTTCTTTTTCTTTTCCAAGCACTGGAAGTTGAAGTGACCCAGAAGATCCACCTATAAAAATATCTCCACCCTTTACATATACTAATCCTCCGTCAACTGAAAGATTGTCCTTAACTCTCGCTTCATCGATTGCTTTACCTATTCCGTCCATGACAGCTATATCCAGATGTCCATCAGCCATAGAATTTCCCACGAAAACTCTATCCTCTAATCGAAGATACTTAACCATAAACTCTGAGCCTGCTTCAGGTGTTCTCCACGGTGGCATAAGTCGGAGGATTATATACTAGAGGACTTCCCAAAGCAATTATTATATAGAAATGGTACAATGCTAGTTCATGGGATATCCAAATAGAGATAACAGAGGAGGATCACGAGGAGGAGGACGCGATTTTGGCGGTAGAAGTTTTGGCGGCGAAAAGCGTTTTAGACCAGCTGAAATGCATAAAGCCACTTGTAGTAATTGTGGAAATGAATGTGAAGTTCCTTTTAAGCCTAGCTCAGACAAACCTGTTTATTGCAGAGATTGTTTTGCTAAAAACAGAAGCCACGATAAAGGATTTAATGATTCTCCAAGACCAGAATTTAAAAGATTTAATGAAGATAGACCATCTCCGTCTCAAAGACCAGCGCCAAGATCTAATGAATTAGACGCGATAAATTCTAAGTTAGATCAAATTTTAGAAATGCTTAGCAACAAAACTGAAAATGTCACTTCCAAAGAACCAATTGAAAAAGTGGCAGCAAAAAAGAAAAGAGTATCCAAAAAAGCAGTTGAATTAGCTGATACACCTCTTGAAGAACCCACCACTGAATAGCAATAGTTCGCTATCTTTCTATTAAATCTAAATGATAATTGCCAGAAACGTCTCATACTCTTATTCAAGACATATTGTTTATAATGACTCTACCTTTAACATTCAAAAAAATGAAAAGGTAGCGCTCGTTGGTCCAAATGGAGCTGGAAAATCTACCTTATTTAAGCTCTTGTTAAAAGAGGAGCATGTCTCTGACGGAGAACTTCAAGTGGTGGGAAAAGTTGGATATGTGCCACAAGAAATAAAACATGATCCAATTCTTGAAGCGGCCACTGACATTCAAAGTTACATTGATCCAAATATCACCAAAGAAGATTGGGAGCTAATAATGATGCTTAGTCATTTGGAAGTTAATGCAGATCTTACAGAAATTCCCAAAAAACTCTCTGGTGGTCAAAGAACCAAACTTGCACTTCTCAAGGCGATTATTGATGAGCCAGATATTCTACTCCTCGATGAACCAACTAACTTCATGGACAAAGAAGGAAAAAGATGGTTTATGGAATTCTTAGGTGAATACCCAAAGACTTTAGTGGTTATTTCTCATGACATAAATCTTTTAGATGAGCACATAGATAAAGTAATTGCCATTAATCCTATGACAAAAAAAATTGAGGAATATAAAGGTAATTATTCAAAATATGTAAAAACAAAAGGAAATATTGATGAAGCCCTTAAAAAAAGATTTGAAAATGACCAAAAAGAAATTGTAAGAATGAAAAAAAGTCTTCAAAAAATGGCCAGAATGAGCTCTGAAAAAGGTGCTAGAGCCAGGGCAAATGTACAAAATAGAATTGATCGCGTTACAGCTGCGCTTCCAGAACTACCACCAGAAATAAGACACATTAAATTTAATTTGCCTGATCCAATCCATACCGGAGAACGCCCAATTGCCGCAAAAAATATTTATAAAAGCTATGACGATGTACTAATTCTTGAAGATGTTTCGCTTTCAATAAGACGCGGCGAGCGAGTTGCACTTGAAGGGCCAAATGGGGCAGGAAAAAGTACATTTATAAAAATTCTTATGGGTAGGATTGAACCTGACTCAGGAGAAATCCTAAAAGATCCTAATCTTCACATAGGATATTACTCACAAGAATTTGAAACTTTTGATTTTAATAAAACAATTATGGAAACCGTAGAATCAGTCTGCGATCTTCCTCTCAACCAAACCAGACCAGTTCTTGCTAAATTTAACTTCCTAAGAGAAAAGATATATCAAAAAATCGGAACGCTTTCTGGAGGAGAAAAGACCAGACTCTCAATTGCTCTTCTCATGCTTCAAGGATATAACCTTCTGATTCTTGATGAACCAACGACTTATTTAGACATGGAATCCCAAAGAATTATTCTGGAAGCCTTAAAAGCTTATAAAGGAGCTATGTTATTCGTATCTCATACAGAAGACTTTGTGGAAGGATTAAAGCCAAATAGAATTCTATTATTTCCTGAAAATAAAATTAAATACTGGATCTCAAAAGACCCCAATAACTACATAGCCTAAGTAAAAAAGTAGCGAATATAAATATCAAATTAATCTATAGGATATTTTAACCAGTTTTTGCTATAATCCTCGCCTATGTCATTAGAAAAGTTTGAAAAAGCTTATCCGAATGGATTAAATTTTAGAGATAAAATAATTAGACGTCCAGAATTTCAGTTAGGCTACTCTGAAATTGGTGCTCTTGCGGATACCCTCTATCATGAGGGCGCTGCAGGCTTAAAGGATGTTGTTAAAGATATTAGAAAAAAAGGTAAAGTCCCAAAAAATCCTTTTTCCTACGAAATGCCTGCGGAATTTGCGGATAGAGTAGATTTGAACGGAGCTGCAGTTTTATTTGGATCTTTATTTCGAACGGTAGAGAGAGCAGTTGTCGAGAGAGTATATGATCCACACATGTTAGCAGAGATGCTAAGAAGAGGTTTCAAGCACACCCCCTGGAAAGGAGATTTTAATTTTGACGAAGCAAGAGAACCCCAATTCCTCACCCATGAATCGATAGCTCCATTAACTCAACTAGCCACAAAGGACCGAAGATTTACTTTTCTTTTTACCCAGCAAGGATTACATAATCTTCCAACATCCCTTGCGCAAGATTTAGAATCAATTCAATTCTTTGAACCAATGCACGCAGATTTTGCATCACTTTATCTGGCAAGATCTTCACTATTAATACTTCAAAAAGGCACAGAAAAACCTACAAGCGTAAAAAAAAGGACCCTTAGTACAAAATAAACCATTAAATTTATAGATAAATATGAGCATTGAAGATGAACTTGCAAGATATCCTAAGGATTCAAGATTTGTTCCAGAATTTACCAGAAGACCTGAATTTAAAAAAGGTCACTCAAGGATGAAGGGTCTTTCGGATATGCTCTATGAGACGGGAAGATCAGGTCTTCCAGAACTCTATGAAGCTGTAAAAAAAGCACGAGGATATGTGCCTGATGATCCCTTTTCACCTCATATCCCACGCGAATTTTTCCCCAGAATTGGACTAAGTGGGGGAGCAATTTTGTGGGGAGCGTTATTTAGAACTATAGAAACTACGATTGTTGATCGGGTTTATGATCCTCATAAATTTTCCGGATTATTAACGATTGGATTTAGCGGTTGCAAATGGGGAGACGCTGTTAAAATTAACCCAAGTGGTCCAAGAATGTATAGCCACGAAGAACTAAAAGATTTAACAAGACTGGCTACATCTGACAGAAAATTCTCTTTTCTTTTTGAAGAAGAGGGGCTACATCGGCTGCCTACAAAACTTCAAGATGATGTAATAAGAACAGGATTTTATGGACCGATGAGGGATTATTTAAGACCAGTATATATTCCTTTAGCTGATAGACTACTCACGTCTCCTCTAACAACTGCTGAGATTTCAGCAAAAACTAGAGGTCAGGATACCGCTCCGTCTTCACATAATCCACTATATTTTAGATAATTATCCGAGAGGAGATCTACCAGGAGCATAAATCAAACTTCTATTCGGTAGTTACGCCATCAAACTCAGGAGCATCAACAACCGCCTCTTCTTTAGTTTTTCTCACTATTCCATCCTTGTGATGCGGTGGAGAATAAAGAGTGTATAAATAAAGATTTTCAGAGCTAGAAGTATTAATAACATTGTGCTTTGAACCCTCGGGAACTATAACAGCATCTCCGTCAGTTACCTCATATTCTGTCTCATCAATTATTACTTTCCCCTGTCCTTTTTCAAAGCGGAAAAACTGGTCTCCTGTTCTATGCACTTCCAAACCTATTTCTTCGCCCGGAAGAAGAGTCATAAGTACCAATTGAGAATGCTTTGCAGT
>CAZBFH010000005.1:0-41858 GCA_964491185.1 uncultured Gammaproteobacteria bacterium | reverse complement strand
CTGGTTTTTCGCAGCCATTAAAGTTTTAATCCCCCATTTTTCAGGAAGAGATTATTTCTACTCGCCTGAACTTCCAAAAAGCTTACTGGATCTTAAATTGTCATTAGAAAAGACTGCGAAATATGAATTTGTTTGGAAGTCTATGGTCGCTTTTGGATTTTTACCTCTCCTTGCTAGATTTAGCCTCATTCCAGTACTTGGAGAAATATTTATTAGAGTCTACCCTCTTCATTCATTTTTTGAAAGCTTTAATCTTTCCATGCATTACAATGTTTATCTTGGAATTTTCCTAGCTCTTGCCTCAATCGATGGATTATTGTTTCTTTTCAAAAGGTTCAAGTTTAAAAATAAAGCTGCGATAATTTCAATAGCATTAATCTTTTTTGCTCTCTTTTTTGCTAAAAAAATTACTAATTCTCCGGTAGTTTTAGCTACAAATCCGACTTTTTGGAAAGAATTAAAGCCTCGAGCTGATTTATTTGATGCCTTAAGTCGAGTGCCTAAAACGGGATCAGTAGCTTCTCAAAATAATCTTTTGCCACACTTGGTAATTAGAAATGAAGAAATATATTCAATCTCTAAAGGTTATAAGTTAAAAAATCCGGATATTATAGTTTTTGATCTTTCAGAAGGCCAAAACCCTAACAATTTTTATCCAGAGAATTATGATTTTCTAGTAAAAGAACTTAAGCTAATTGAAAAATCAACGAAGTATAAAAGGCTGGATTCAGGAAACAAGAATTTCTATATTTATCAGGGGTTAAACTAGACTTCTACGTCTTTGTTGTCTTCGCCTTCAGGCTCAGGAGGTAAAAATTCTTCTCCGCCACTATCATTTGATTCTTCTGGCTTCTTATATTCAGTTTTTAGCCACTCTACATAGGTGCATCCAGTTGCTTTTCTCTCTTCCCTATCCCAGCCAGCTGTTGAACACTTCTTCATTCTCTTTCCTGCATTTGTAGTGAATAAAACTAATGGTTTTCCGCATTCAGGACAAGCCTCATCAAGTTTTTCTGTGGTTCCATTAATCCATTCTACGTAATCGCATCCTTCACTTTGTTTTGTATCTTTATTCCAAACATTTGTAGAGCATTTCTTCATTTTCTTTCCAAAACGAGTTGTCTGCATTATTAGAGGGTTCCCGCATTTGGGACATTTTTCGTCTAAGGTTTCTGGTGGAGTTTCAAGCCATTTTACGTAATCACAGCCTTCATTCTGTCTGGTTTCTTTATTCCAGCTACCAGTTGAGCAACGTTGCAATTGTTTTCCAGTTGAGGTCGTAGTTACTTCAGCGAGTGGACTTCCACACTTTGGACACATATCTTTACTCATAAGATACTAGGATAGCGCATTTAAAAAGATTTCTCAATACACCATAAATATAATATTGGTCTACTTTGATCTATATTGTCTTATTGCCTTAATATCAATTCAGGAGTATTATTATTTTTACCTCAAATACGCAAGTATTGAAAGGCAGGATCTTTAGCAATAAAGAAACCCCGAAAAGACTCCAGCAATGGAGTTTTTTTGTGCCTTCTTGAAGTTAATTAGGCTTTCGTGTAAAATTCAAACCTCACTATGGGCCAAAAGGAATTTTCACCAAAAATTAAAGAAGTACGTCTTCAAAGTAAAATTTTTCGTGCTGAGCAAGCGAGAAAAGATAAAGCAAGAGAAGCAGCTAAGTCTTTGAGGGCTGCTGCGTTCTTTGTGGTTTGGTCAGATTTTCCTACCGAAATAGGATCTAGATTCTCTACAAAAAGACACACCCCTCTTGGGAGGGCTAGTATTCATATTGCGCCCGACGACACCACATCAATTGTTATAGTAAGAGACATAATTTCTGGAAACATTTCAACCAGAAGCAGAACAAGTCTTCTAATCGAAGCCGACGGTTCCTTGGAAGCGACGGAACGAGTCACTAGTAAAAAATATACTGGTCTTGAGCCAATGCATACTCCCCTTGGAAGAAGTTATCAGTCTATTGATTGGAAAAGGGTGGACAGAGAGCTCGCAGTAAATACAAATCCCTTTCCTTTTAATCCTAGTTTAGAATTTCTTGACGCAGTAAGAGTAAGCTTAATAAAAGCTGATCCACAAGGAAGGAATCAAGCACAGTAAATTGTTCCTAATCCCCCTTTCAGATATAATATAAGCTCATGAAAAAGTTTATTATATTTTCATTCTTATTCTTCTTTTTATTTTCCAAGGATGCTCAAGCTATTTATGATCCGATTTCGGTACCAAACAACAAAGTTGGAGTTCACATACTTTTTCCAACAGAACTAGATAAGGCTAAAGAGCTTGTCAATTCCAATGGTGGAGACTGGGGTTATGTTACGATTCCGATTCAATCAGGAGACAAAGATCTTAAAAAATGGCAGGAGTTTATGGATAATTGTAAAAAACTTCACGTTATTCCATTGGTTAGACTTGCAACACACGGAGATTATTTTGAAACAACTTCATGGAAAAAGCCACAAGATGATGACATCGTCGACTTTGCAAATTTTCTAAATTCTCTTGATTGGCCAACTAGGAACCGGTACATAATCGTATATAACGAAGTAAATCGTGCAGATGAATGGCAAGGAGAAGCAAATCCATCTGAATATGCCAGAATTCTTTCTTATGCTGTAACAGTTTTTAAATCTAAGAATCCTGACTTTTTTATAATTTCCTCTGGTATGGATAATGCTTCGATTACTGGGAATGGAACTTTTAACCAATTCGATTTCTTTTCTTTTATGAATGGTGAAGTTCCCGGAATCTTTAACCAAATTGATGGAATCTCGTCTCATTCTTATCCAAATCCCGGCTTTTCTCAGCCTCCTGATGTTTTAACTCCAAGAAGTATAAGTAGTTATCAATACGAACTTGAGGAAATATCTCATTACTCAAATAAAAAACTCCCTGTTTTTATTACGGAAACTGGCTGGAGTCAAAGCGTAGTTTCAAAAGAAACTGCTGGAAAATATTTAAAACAAGCATTTAATGAAGTTTGGAATGACCCGCAAATCGTAGCTGTAACTCCATTTCTGCTTAATGCAGGAGGTGGACCTTTCGAGCAGTTTTCGTTAACTTCCGGAAGCCATGAAAAGAATGAAGTTTATAAGGAACTTGAGAGTTTACCAAAATCACTAGGATCTCCTAAAATCGCACCTGTCAGAAAAGTACTAGGCGATGATGGTACGAGTGATTTTCCAATATTAAATTTTTCAAAACATGGAACAAGCATGATTGGTGAAGGAGCTAAAGCATTGGTTAAATTTCTTTTCCTTGGTTTTTAGTGTGCTATAATTTGTGAGACACTAGATGGATAGCGATATAGATAATACAAAGTTTGAGAGCCTGACTCACGGACAACTAACCCACGATGAAGTACTCCAGATGATCAAAAATTTTTTAGAAGAAAATCCAAAAAGCGAATATAGTCTTGTTATTGGAACTGATTCTCATGAAATTAATGGATCAAATTTAAAAAATAGAGAAATAAATTTAGTTACTGCAGTTTTGATTCATAGACGAGGGTTTGGTGGTAAATATTTCTGGAATAAAAAATCGGTTGGAAATATTCATTCACTAAGGGAAAAAATTTATGCTGAGACAATGACATCCTTAAGTTTTGCTAGCACCTTTGTGCCACAATTAAAGAAGAAGCTAAATGGTAGATCACCTAACTATAACCTAGAGATTCATATTGACGTTGGCGAACATGGTGATACACGGGAAATGATAAAGGAAGTTGTTGGAATGGTCACAGGCAGTGGTTATGTTGCAAAAACTAAACCATATGCATATGGAGCTTCATACGTAGCTGACAAACATACTTAAATGAGAAAGAAATCAAACACAAAATTAGAATGGGAAGAAGCAAGTGACGTAAAAAGGGATTTAAAAGAAATAATTCGTGTTTTAGAATTTGATCACGTTCAAATTTCCCGTGTGTTTTGCTATAGAACTGAAGGAAGTAAGGCCAGGGCGTATGCTAGGACTTGGATGATGCCAAAAATTTTTCAGCATGCTTTAGGAATAGAACCGGCCTACGTAATAGAAGTCTTATCGAAGTATTACGATAAATTGAATGATGATGAAAAATCAAAAGTATTAATCCATGAATTACTGCATATTCCTAAAAATTTTTCTGGCGCACTTCTCTCTCATCGTGGCGTAGGGCGTCATATAGGTCATGATTCAAACGCATTATTTAAAAAATATAAACAACTAAGAAATCAATGATAACCTTAATTCATGGCAATGATACGCTGTCTTCTCGCAAATTTTATTTAGATCATAAGGATCAAGATTCAATTGTTTTTGATGCTGAAAATATAAATCTTGTAGAGCTTGAGCAATCACTAGCAGGATCCGGACTTTTTGGATCGACAAAAAAAATATTTATTGAGAACCTTTTTTCTAGAAAATCGGCAAAGAATCTTGAACCAATCGGAAAACTACTCTCAAATTATAAAGAATCCGAAGTGTTTTTTTGGACTGATAAAGAAGTGGGCGTAAAAGTGTTAACTGCATTTCCTAAGGTGGAGAAAAAAGAATTTAAAATTCCACAAAACATTTGGAATTTCTTAGACAATATTAGGCCTTCTGCTACTTCAAACGTAACTTCTTTTCATAAAACTCTAAACGAGACAGAATCTGAAATAATATTTGCTATGATCATTCGTCAATTTAGATTAATGCTTGGTTTGGTATCAAGTTCTTCGGAAAATATTGATGAAATCAAAAGAATTGCTCCATGGCAAAAAACAAAAATTCTGAAACAAGCTTCTTTATTTGGTGAAGAAAAACTTAAAACTATTTACAAAAAACTTTACAAAATTGACAAAACCACAAAAACAGGAAAAACCAATTTAACACTAACTCAAAATATTGACATTCTACTTCTTGAAATATAATATTACTTTTATGACAATTGATCCTTCAATCTTTAAATCTTACGACATTAGAGGCACATATCCAGACAAAATTAATGAAGATGTCTCTCGTGAAATTGCAAAGGCAATTCACTTGTTTTTCTCAAAAAAACTAGGCAAAAATGACTTCACGATTGTTTTAAGTCGTGACATGAGAGTATCCTCACCTACCATATTTGAAGCAGTAAAAGAAATATTAATTAAAAGAGGTGCAAATGTAATTGATCTTGGTATTTCCTCTACTCCTACATTTTATTTTGCTGTTTCCTACTATAAATATGATGCTGGAATTCAGATTACAGCATCTCATAACCCTAAAGAATATAACGGAATTAAATTTGTGATGAATACTTCTCAAGGGCTTCTTAAAATCGGTAAACCAACTGGAATGGATGAGATTAGAGATTTATCAGTAAATGGGGTCCAGGACATCCAGGAAAAAGAAGGAACTGTTACTAAAAAAGATGGAGTTAGAGAAGACGAAGTAAAGAATGCCATGAATCTATTTAAAAATCCAGAAATAAAGAAATTTAAAATAGTAGCTGATACTGCTAATGCTGTGGGTGCTTTATATTTAGATGCGCTTTCAAAAGTTTTACCAATTGAACTTGTAAGAATGAATTTCGAATTGGATGGAACTTTTCCAGTTCACCAAGCTGATCCAATGCAGCCAGAAAATTTGGTAGATATTCAAAAAAGAGTTATTGAAGAAAATGCTGATCTAGGACTAGCTCCTGACGGAGATGGAGATAGACTTTTTATTATTAATGAAAAAGGTGAAGTTGTTCCCCCGCCTCAAATAGTCGGAATGATATCTACGGAACTTCTTAAAGAGTTTCCAGGCTCTAAAGTAGTAGTCGATCAGAAATATTTTTTAACTGCAAAAAAAATTGTCGAAGAGCATGGAGGAGAATTAGTTCTTTCTAAAACAGGACACGCCTATATTACAGAAACGATGACTAAAACCGGAGCAATCTTCGGAGGTGAAGCATCTGCTCATTACTATTATAAAGCTACGGGAAATGCAGAATCACAAGTTATGACAATTGTAGGAGTCCTAAAAATCTTAACAGAGGAAGGAAAACCAATTTCCGAAGTTGCAGAGAAATTTAGAAGATCTTATGAATCAGGTGAATTTAACTACGAAGTAAGTAATGCTCAAGAGGTTATGGACTATCTAAAGGGAAAATATTCAGATGCAGAGCTTTCTGAAATGGATGGAGTTGCCTTAAATTATCCTGACTGGAGATTTAGCGCAAGATCTTCAAACACGGAACCGCTTCTTAGGATAAATGTCGAAGGAGCAGCTCGAGAAAAAGTAGATCAAGAAACTGCTAAACTAAAACAGGAAATCGAATCAGTTGCCAAATAATATGAATCCAAAAGATCCATCAAATTTCAGACAATTTATAATAGACACTCCTTCTCAGTTTAAAGTTGGAATGGAGATTGCTAAAGAAGCAAAGGTAGAGGGAAATTACGAGAGCGTAACAGTTTCTGGAATGGGAGGCTCTGCTCTTCCTGTAAATCTACTACAGGCATTCATAAATTCACTTCCACTTGAAAAACCATTAAATATTTATATTAATAGGTATTATTCACTTCCCCCTCATGCAAAGCAAAAAAGTTCGTTGAATTTCATTTCTTCATATTCTGGCACCACAGAAGAAGTAATCTCTTCGCTCGAAGAAGTGCATTCGCTTGGATTCCCTTTTGTGGGATTTTCCAGTGGTGGAAATATTGAAGAGCTCTCAAAAAAGTATGGAATGCCCCATGTTAAATTACCAATTCCCTATCCTAACTACCAACCACGCATGGGAACTGGGTATTTCTTTGGCGCAATGTATCAGACTTTAATAAATCACGGCCTAATTCCAGATAATTCAGCAGAAATCCTCTCAGATGCAGAGAAATTTAACGATCTTATGGATTCTTATGAGCAAAAAGGTAAAGAACTTGCGCAGAAGCTTAAGGGAAAGACCCCAGTCATATATGCATCTTCTAATTTTGCTTCGACTGCTATGGTTTGGAAAATAAAATTAAATGAAAACGCTAAAACTCCGGCCTTTTATAATTTTTTTCCAGAGCTTAATCACAATGAAATGGTTGGCTTCACAAATCCACAAGCAAAGTTTTTTATTATTATGCTTAAGGATTTAAAAGATAACGCTAGAAATATTAAAAGATATGAAGTTACAGCTAATCTTTTGAGAGACAAAGGAATTGAGTCTGAAGTAATAGAAATGGATGGAGAGAGTGTGTTCTCGAAAATGTTCTTAAGTATTACACTCGCTGATTGGGCTTCGTATTATTTAGCATTAGAATATGATCAAGATCCTACCCCTGTAGCTATGGTCGAAGATCTAAAGAAAATACTAGCCTCATAATTTCTAGAGGTATTGATAATCTAACCAAATACTTAGATAATAATATTAATGCCTCAAAAAAGTGTTCTTTGGTTCAATCAGGTAGATAAAGATGATATCCCATTAGTTGGAGGGAAAGGTGCCAATTTGGGTGAAATGACAAAGGCAGGTTTTCCGGTTCCAAATGGGTTTATCGTTACCGCGCATGCTTTCTTCGAATTTATTAGAATAAATAATCTTGAGAAAAAGGTTAAAAATCTTTTAAATACAGTTAACTTCGATAACTCTCATTCCCTGAAGCAGGTTTCCGATCTAATAAAAAAAGAGGTTTTAAATGGTGAAATGTCCCAAGAGCTCATCAAAGAAATATACTTATCGTATAAAGCTCTAGGTGGTCCCACAGAAGACGCATTAGTTGCGGTAAGATCCTCAGCAACAGCAGAAGATTTACCAAACGCTTCTTTTGCAGGCCAACAAGAAACATATCTAAACGTTAAAGGCGAATCAAACTTGATTCTTAAAATTAAGGAATGTTGGGCTTCTCTTTATGAAGAACGGGCGATTTTTTACAGACATGAAAATAAGTTTGATGCTATAAAAGTCGGAATTGCTGTTCCAGTACAAAAAATGATTGAATCTGAAAAATCTGGAGTTATGTTTACCATTAACCCTGTTGATAATGATAAAACAAAAATTGTAATTGAAGCTGTCTACGGCCTTGGAGAAATGATCGTTCAAGGAATGGTTAAGCCTGATCACTATGAGGTTTCAAAAGCTACAAATAAAATAATCGTAAAGGAAATTTCATCTCAAGATAAAATGATGGTTAAATCTGGAAATGGAAATAAGATAACCAGTGTTCCCCTTCTTAAAAAAAGACGTCAGAAAATTTCTGATCAAAATATAATTGATCTTTATAATTTGGGTAAAAAACTGGAAAAACACTACTATTTTCCACAAGACGTCGAGTGGGCAGTTCAAGGCGACAATGTTTATTTAGTACAGACTAGACCTATTACCACAACTGAGCCAAAGACCAAGGAGCCGGTTGGTAAAGCTCGAACTGATTTTGGAACGCTTATTTTAAAAGGAGATGGTGCAAGTCCTGGAATAATCACAGGGCACGTTAGGATTCTAAAAAGTGCTTCAGAAATTAATACTATAGTGCCGGGAGATATCCTCGTAGCTCCGCAAACAAATCCAGATTATGTTCCAGCCATGAAAAAAGCGAGTGCAATAGTAACTGATCTTGGAGGAAGAACTTCTCATGCTGCAATAGTTTCTCGAGAGATTGGAATCCCTGCAATAGTCGGGACAGAAAAAGCTACAAAGCTATTAAAAACAGGTGAAGTTATAACAGTGAATGGAGCAACAGGAGAAATATTTAAAGGAGGAGACATAACTTTAAATGCTGTAAAGAATGATGACTATTCAAATGAGGAAGATATCAAAACTGCAACTAAAGTTTATATGAATCTAGCAGAACCAGATCTAGCAGCCAAACAATCGCAAAGAAAAGCTGATGGAGTTGGCCTTCTAAGAGCAGAATTTATGATGGCTGGAATTGGCACTCATCCAAAGAAGATGATAAGAGACGGAAAGAAAAATCTTTTCGTCAAACAACTTGCTGGAAATTTAGAAGAATTCTGTAAATCATTTAATCCTCGCCCGGTTGTATATCGAGCATCTGACTTTAAAACAAATGAATACAGAAATTTAATAGGTGGTAAAGAATTTGAACCAGTAGAGCCTAACCCAATGTTGGGCTACAGAGGCGCATTTAGATATATTCATGACCCAAGAGTCTTTCAATTAGAGCTTGAGGCTATAAAATATGTAAGAGATAAAAAAGGATTTAAAAATTTATGGCTTATGATACCTTTCGTAAGAACACCCAAGGAGCTTATGGACGTAAAAAAGCTAATTGCCGAATCAGGACTTTCCCGGTCCCCTAGCTTTAAACTTTGGATGATGGTTGAAATTCCAAGCAACGTTATTCTACTCGATAAATTTATTGAACTCGGAATAGATGGTGTATCAATTGGTACAAATGACTTAACAATGCTTATACTTGGAACAGATAGAGACAATAATGAAGTAGCACATGAATATAACGAAAGAGATGAAGCTGTTCTTTGGGCTCTTGAGCATGTTATAAAGACTGCTTCAAAACATAAAATTACCTCCTCAATCTGTGGTCAAGCTGCAAGTTATCCTGAAATTTTAGATATCGTCATTAAAAACGGAGGAACAAGTGTATCTGTAACCCCAGACTTAGTTGCTCCAGTAAGAAAATTAATTGCGCAAAAAGAAGAAAAAATCTTCGGGAGAAAATAAGATGGCTAAAATAACTCAGATAGTGGGTCGAGAAATTCTTAATTCAAAAGGCTATCCCACCATAGAATCCACGGTTTTTTTAGATAATGGGATGACTGCTTCTGCATCTTGCCCTACGGGAACATCAGTAAGTAAATATGAAGCGAAGGAAGTTAGGGATGATGATCCTAAAAGGTTTGGTGGATACGGAGAGTTAAAAGCCGTTGAAAACATAAACACAAAGATTTCTCCGAAGATAATTGGAATGGATCCTACACTTCAAGCCGACATTGATAAGATTTTACTTAAACTTGACGGAACAACTGACAAGTCTAATTTAGGGGTTAATTCCATCCTTCCAGTTTCTATGGCTGTAATGAAAGCTGGAGCAAAAAGCGTAAATCTCCCCTTGTACGCATATATTAGGCATTTTACTGGGCTCGGAAATACGCCGTTTAAAATTCCTTCACCAGGTTTTAATGTCATAAATGGAGGAAAGCATGCTGGAAATAATTTAGATTTTCAAGAATTTTTACTAATCCCAGCATCCTCTATGCCCTATAAAGATGCTTTAAACATGGCAGTCTCAATTTATCAAACCCTAAAGACAACACTTAAAGATAAAGGCGTATCAACCTTAGTAGGAGACGAGGGAGGATTTGGCCCAAGTTTTCATACCAATAGGGACGCTTTGATCATGCTTTCCGAAGCTATAACAACAAGTAATTATCGTCTTAATTATGATGTTTTTTTAGGAATAGATGTTTCAGCGAACAATTTTCATCAGGACGGAATGTATTTTATAAAGGATAAAGAAAATATTATGACAACTGATGAACTAGTCACAGTTTATGAAGGATTAAATGCAGAATTTAATCTTTACTATCTTGAAGATCCTTTCGGCGAGGATGACTGGGAGGGGTGGGAGAAATTGAATCACGTAAATTCAAATACAATAATAGTTGGTGATGATTTGATAGCTACTAATTTTGGTAGACTTCAGACTGCAATTGCTAAAAAAGCAATTGGTGGAGTTATTATTAAACCTAATCAAATCGGAACTGTTCTAGAGACATTAGCAGTAGTTGAGGCTGCACGTCATGCGGGACTTAGAATCGTAGTATCTCACAGATCAGGAGAGACAAATGATGATTTTATTGCCGATTTTGCAGTTGGAGTTGGAGCGGATTATACTAAATTTGGCGCTCCTACTAGAGGTGAAAGAGTAGCTAAATATAATAGACTTTTAGAGATTGACGCTGAAATTAGAAGTCTTTAGTGTTCCAAAGAATCACAAATTCTCCCCGAGGTGCTTGTTTTTTAAACCGGTCAATTAAATTTTCTACTGAATCTTTTGATACTTCTTCGTGAATCTTTGTAAGTTCTCTTGCGATTGTTATTTCTATGTTGCCATAAACTTCCTTTATGCTTTCAAAAACCTTAAGTATCCTATGCGGAGCCTCATAAATTATAACTGTTGCCTCGATTTTACCATTTCCTTCTTTAGTATTTCTTAAAAGTTTTAATCTATTTCCTTCTTTTTTGGGAAGGAATCCAAGGAAAATAAATTTATCGGTAGGAAGACCTGATGAAACTAGTGCAGAAATAAGAGCAGAAGGACCCGGAATCGAGACAACATTAATATTGTTTTTTACACATTCCCTAACGAGCCTAAATCCCGGATCTGAAATTCCAGGAGTACCAGAATCCGAAACTAAAGCAACATCCCGACCGTTTAGTAATAAATTTAGAATGTTTGGAATTCTTAAATCCTCTGTTTGTTCATAATAAGAAATAAACATGGCTCTTTTCTCGACCCCGATTGACTTTAAAAGCATTCCAGTTTTTCTTGTATCCTCACACGCAATATAATCAACTAACTTAAGTGTCTCAACTGCTCTAAACGTAATATCTCTTAAATTCCCCATTGGAGTAGCAACGATATAAAGTTTTCCAATTTCCATTACACCATTTTACCATTTCTGCCACCAATCTAACCACTTGATACGATTTGCTTGTGCTGTTACAATTTTTAGATGGAAGCAATTTCAGTAGCAGCAGGTTATTTTCTTCATCTTGGAGATTACTTAGGAAAAATAATCGAAGCGTTCGGACCTTTTACTTACGTAATTTTATTTGGAGTTATATTTGCAGAAACTGGATTAGTTGTAACCCCATTCCTTCCTGGAGATTCACTTCTTTTTATAGTGGGCACTTTTTCAGGAACAGGACATCTTAACATCTTTGTTTCCTATGTAGTACTACTAGCTGCTGCAATAATTGGTGATTCAGTTAATTACTGGCTTGGTAAAAAAATAGGACCAAAAGTTTTTTCTAAAGAAAACTCAAGAATATTTAATAAATCATACTTAGAAAAAACCAGAGAATTTTATGCTAAGTACGGATCAAAGACAATTATTATTGCTAGATTTGTGCCTATAGTAAGAACTTTTGCACCATTTGTAGCTGGAATTGGAAGAATGGACTACAAAACATTTCTAACTTACAATGTAATCGGTGCATTTATCTGGGTAACATCCCTTACTTTTGCAGGTTTTTTCTTCGGAAGCCAGCCAATCATTAAGAATAACTTTGAAACAGCAATCTTTGCAATAATCGGAATTTCCCTTCTTCCTATGGTTTTTGAATACGTAAGACACAAAATGCAAAAAAGAAAAACAAAAGAACATGATGACACTACGGATTATTCAGAAATAAAAGAAACCTTCAAGAAAGAAAAACTCACCTAGTAGATTTTAAATTTGCGGACGACTCCAACTGCGATTCCTTGAATCCGAAGACTATTCGGATAAATTGGCTCCATTGTGGAATTTGCTGGTTTTAGAACTACTTTCTCCCCTTCTTTATAAAAACGCTTAAGAGTTGCTAGATTATCGTCTACCAGTGCGACCACAATATCTCCATTACTTGCGACTTCAGATTTTTCTATAACTACATAGTCTCCGTCTAGAATTCCGTCTTCTATCATTGACTCGCCTTTTACTTGAAGAACATATGCGGTTTTCTTTCCGCTTATCATAGAGGCTGAAACTTGAAATGTGGCATTTGGATCAGTGTGAGGCTCAAGAGGCCTACCTGCTGCGATAAATCCCATAAGTGGTAGTTCAATTGACGGAAGCTGACCTAGAAGTCCCTGCGCAGCTTTTTCGTCAATGATTTTTAATACCCTGGTGTTCCCATCGACTTTTTGAACATATCCTTTTTCTACCAATGCTCTAATTAAGGTGTGTACCGTGGAATTACTTTTATGACCTGTAGCTTTTGAAATCTCTGTTAGAGTTGGAGAATAGCCGTACTGCTTCTGGAATTGTGCTAAAAATTCTAAAACTTCTCTTTCTTTTCTGTATAAAACTCCTGGCATAGTTATGGACAGTACTTGATACTTTCAAGATAACCGTATGAGAAAATTATGCGAAAAATACCAGAATTTTGCAAGATGACAAAATAGAACAAAGGGGGTCAACTTCTACGAGCTACAATCCTTAGAGCTTTTTCTATTCTCCATTGAGCTTGATTTTTAGTCAGTCCCACTCTATTTCCCGCTTCTTGAATTGTTAATTGAGTTCCTTCAGACTCTCCTGCTAAACCATATCTACCCATCATAAGTGATTGGGTTAAAACTCCCAAAGAATGAAATCTGCCTTCTGGGTTATTATAAGAACTGACCACTAAATCATACCCTCTTAATCTTGCATTACCGAACTGATGACTTTGTGCCACTGAATACTGTGGTTTATCTATAATTACTCTTGGAGCTTGATGCACCGTCCCAGTCACACTTGGTTCTGGATATAATTTATCAATAAGATTATCTACTTCACGAGAATTCGCCATACTTTTGAAATATAGTTGTTAATGTTACAATAAAAGATCATGATTTTTCAACTGAAATCAAATTATAGGCCTTCTGGAGATCAACCTAAGGCCATTGAGAAGCTCACCGAGAGCATAAAAAGCGGAAATGATCACCAGGTTCTTCTTGGAGTTACAGGTAGTGGAAAAACATTCACCATGGCAAATGTTATTCAAAAGCTACAACGCCCTACTCTAATTATTTCCCATAACAAAACCTTGGCAGGACAACTTTATCAGGAATTTAGAGATTTTTTTCCTGAAAATGCTGTCAGTTATTTTGTTTCTTACTACGACTATTACCAACCTGAGGCTTATATTCCAACTACCGATACATACATAGAAAAAGAATCTGAAGTAAATGAAGAGATTGATAAGCTTCGCCTTTTCGCAACAACCAATCTCCTCACTCGCAAAGATGTAATTATTGTAGCTTCAGTTTCCTGCATCTATAACATTGGTGCTCCTTCTGAGTATAGACGTCATATTGCTGATTTAAGCGTCGGTATGATTATTGATCAAAAAAATCTTATGCTCAGATTTGCAGATCTTCAATATGAAAGAAATGATTATGCTTACCAAAGAGGCTCTTTTAGACTCAGAGGAGACACAGTTGATATTTTTCCAGCTTATTTGGACACAGGATTTAGAATTACTCTTGGTGCTGAAAAAATTATTTCTATTGAAGAATTCGACGCTTTAACTGGAAAAACATTGAGAAAAACCGACAGGGTTATTGTTTATCCTGCTAAGCATTACATGACAGATCCTGCAACATACAAAGATGTCTTTTCTCAAATTAAACATGATTTAGATTTGCAGGAAGCTGATTTTAAGAAAAAAGGAAAAATGATAGAAGCGCAAAGAATTAGGCAAAAAGTTACTTACGATCTAGAAATGATTCAGGAACTAGGATTCGTAAACGGTATTGAGAATTATTCGAGATATTTTGACGGAAGAGCACCAGGAGCAGCGCCTCATTCCCTACTTGATTATATGGAGGAAAGTTCCAAGGACTGGCTTTGTTTTGTAGATGAATCACATATGACTATTCCTCAAATTAGGGGAATGTACAATGGTGATCGAGCTCGAAAGCAGACACTTATCGATTATGGTTTTAGGCTTCCCTCAGCATTAGACAATAGACCTCTTAGATTTGATGAATTTATGCAGCGCACTCATCAGATGGTTTATGTCTCAGCAACTCCTGACGAATATGAAATTTCTTTAGCAACTGAAGAGAAAGATGCAATCGTTGAACAGCTTGTGCGCCCAACAGGACTAGTGGACCCTGTAATCACAATCAAACCTACAAAGGGACAGATTGAAGACCTTGTAACTGAAATAAAAAAACGGGTCGAGAAAAAGCAGAGAGTACTTGTTACAACACTAACAAAAAGAATGTCTGAGGATTTATCAAGTTACCTCGCAGAACAAGACATACTTGTTTCCTATCTTCATTCAGATATTGAAACTCTAGAACGTCAAGACGAATTAGATAGATTACGTTCTGGCAAATATGACGTTTTGGTTGGAATTAATTTACTTAGAGAAGGATTGGACTTACCTGAAGTTTCACTTGTTGCCATTCTTGATGCTGATAAAGAGGGATTTTTAAGATCTAGAACTTCTTTAATTCAGATTATGGGAAGAGCTGCACGACATGTAGACGCACAGGTAATAATGTACGCAGATAATGTAACTCGCTCTATGACTGCTGCAATGGAAGAAGTCGAAAGAAGACGAGCGGTTCAGCTTAAATATAATAAGGATCACGGGATCACTCCTTTGGGAATTCAAAAAGCAATTAGAGCGCGTCTCGTTGAGCAAGAACAGGAGGACCAAAAATCAGCGGAATTTTTACTAAAATTAAAAGAAAAAGAAGTATTAATGCCAGATGAGAAAAATCACCTAATAAAACAGTTAAGACGAGAAATGCAGCAAGCAGCTAAAGAACTTGATTTTGAAACCGCAGCAATTCTCCGGGATCAACTGAAACTTTTAAATAAATAATTGCTAGTATTTAGCCCGAGGAATATACTTGACTCATGAACATATCTAAATTTATAACTATCACAAGGGCTTTTATTGTTCCTCTTATCGTTTTAATAGGTTTAGTCACCTACCTCTTTCTAGTATTTACCAAACAGGATTTTCTAGCTCTTCCGATTGCTCTTGTGACAATATTTTTAGGAAGCTGGGAGTTAATTAAAGAAACATATGAAGATATTAGGGCTAAGAGCTTTGCTCTTGACTATATAGCAATATTAGCCGTCGTTGTTTCTCTAATCACCCATGAATATTTAGTTGGAATCGTTATCGCATTTATGCTTTCAACAGGTAGAACACTTGAAGATTATGGAGCTTCATCTGCCAAAAGAACACTCACAGAACTCGCTTCTAGAATTCCCCATGATGTCTTGAAAGAAGTTGGTGAAGAAACAAAATCCACTCCTGTTTCTGAGATAAAAAAAGGAGAAGTAATCATTGTGAGAAAAGGTGAAGTGATTCCTCTGGATGGAATATTATTATCGAAAAATGGACTTTTGGATGAAGCATCTTTGACAGGAGAAGCATATCCAGTAGACAAAAATGAAGGTGATTTAATAAGGTCAGGAACAATAAACTTGTCATCGCCTCTTAGGATTAAAGTAGAAAATGACGAGGAAAATTCAAGTTATAAAAAAATCATAAATTTGGTACAAAATGCGCAAAAAGAAAAAGCTCCGTTAGTCAGGCTTGCAGATAAATATAGTCTTTGGTTTACGGGAATTACCTTTATAATTGCATCTTTTGCCTTTCTTAGAATTGGAACATTAGAATCAGTTCTAGCCGTTCTCGTGGTAGCTACGCCTTGTCCTCTAATCTTAGCCACACCTATTGCTCTAATCGGAGGCATGAATAAATCAGCTAAAAAAAGGGCAATTGTCAAGAAGCTTGCAAGTATTGAAGTGTTATCTAGAGTAAATACTTTAGTTTTTGATAAAACTGGAACTTTGACTCTTGGTAAACCTGAAGTCTCTAAATTTGAAATAAATGATAAAAGTCATGAAAAAGCAGAAATCTTGTCGATTGCTCACGCAATTGAAAGAAATTCACTTCATCCACTAGCCAAAGCTATAGTTATCTTCGCAGACGGAGTGGACAAGAATGTTCATGCGACAGATATTCATGAAATGATAGGTCGCGGAATTGAAGGTAAGGTAAACGGTAAAAAATATTCTTTAACAAAAATTTCAAATGATAAAAGCCCAGATATGATCATAGGGATGTTTTTGGGACAAAAACTTATCGCATCTTTTACTCTTGAAGATCAAATAAAAACAGACACAAAGAACATAATTGAAAAATTAAAAAATAAGGGCCTAGCTATGGTGATTTTTACTGGAGATAAGTCTGAAGTTGCCAAAAGATTAATCGAAAAATTAGACGTTGAGATTGATTTTAAAGCTGAAATGAAGCCAGAGGACAAGCAAATAGGAATTGAAGAATTAAAGAAGCAAAATAAAGTAGTGGCTATGGTAGGAGATGGCATAAATGATGCGCCTGCATTAGCTCTAGCAGACGTAGGAATGGTATTTAGTAATGAAGAGCAGACCGCTGCTTCAGAGGCCGCAGATATTGTATTTCTTAATGGTAATTTTTCCTCAGTTCTTGATTCTATTCAAGATGCAAACAATACAGTGAGAATTGCCAAGCAGTCTATTTTCTGGGGAATTGGTCTAAGTATTGGTGCCATGATATTAGCCTCTTTTGGATTGATTCCTCCAGTTGCAGGAGCCATAATTCAAGAAGCAATTGACGTAGCAGTCATAATAAACGCTTTAAGAGCAAGCCGCTAAGGAACTAGATTTCGAAACCGCAGCAATTCCCAAAGACCAACTAAAAATCCGAAAAGATTAGCCCTCAAGGCCAGGCCTTGCGAGGCTAACGCTATTTGCTTATTCTTCGAAGGGCTTTGTCTTTTTCAATTGGAGAAATCTTAGTTCTCCTTACTGCTGCTTGAAGTACAGCTATTGTCTGGTCATAGGTATCTTTATCTACTGGATATGGAGTTGCATCTTTGCCTCCATGAGCAAAAGAATACCTAGCTGGGTCTTGATAAGAAGGCTCTGCGCCATAAATTATTTCAGAAACCAGACTTAGAGCACGAATAGTTTTTCCACCTACTCCTTTAATCGCTAACAAGTTTTCAAAATCTTCCGGTGTTTCATAGGTCACTTTCTGCAAAATCTTTTCCAAATACTTACTCTTCGTAAAATCCTCAAGCTCTACCTCATGATGCTTAAATTCCTTTCTGTCAAATTCTGCAAAAACAAATTCCTCCTGTCGTGCCTGATAGCCTCGCAAGGCCTGGCCTTGCGAGGCTAAATTCTGCTTGAAGGAAACCATTCTTGAGACTGAACCTGAATGTTTTCTGAGAAGCTCAATGTCTTTCATCAAGGTTTTATATCCTGATCCAACTAAATCAACAGAAAGATCTTTATTCTTCTTACTTTTCTTGGTGGCTAAATTAAGCGTAGATTTTCTAAATATTTGAGATGCAATTCCCTTGTGAGGATCGTTTGTAAAATCTATATCGGTAGGGCTATCACTATGCCAATGATACCTTCTGGCTGTCGCATTTTTAGTATTCATTCCCTGCTGAACTACTGTCCAGGCACCATTTTTACTGAAAAAGAATGCATGATGATAAAGCGTATAATCGTCTTGAATTAAAGATGAATCAACCTTAGCTGACATTTTAGATGAGTAAACTAACCCGTTTGTAGTTTTATGAGAAAGGCTTAATTTATTTCCCCATTCGGCAATTTCATCTGGAGTCTTTTTACTTGTCGCGCCTTTCCCTCCAGCTATAAATACACCCAATTCCTGTTCTCTTCCTCTTATGGCTTCCTTAAGAGCTGCAGTTAGTATCGTAGTAAGTCCTGAGGCATTCCAGTCAAAAGCTAGAACAGTTCCTAAGGATTGAAACCAGACAGGGTCTGCAATCCTTTTTATATATTCATCAGGTCCATATTCTTCGATTAGAACATCAGTCATGCTTCTTCCAAGACTAACCATTCTTTCAAAAAGCCAAGGCGGACATTTCCCGGTATCAAGTGTAAATGTCGCAACTCCCCTTTTCATAATTTAAAAGCCAGAAATATTTTCTATATGCTCTATACTACTTAGATTTTCAGAATTATCAAGCATTACAGAAATAGCATCAATCCTCATTGCATCAGGTAATCTGGGATTCAAAACCTTATAAAATTCTGCAGTTTTTAAAAGAGATTTCAATTTGAAATAGCTTATTGCCTCAAGAGGAGTTCCGTAAGCGTTTGAAGTTCGAGCTTTTACTTCTACAAAAACTAATGTGTTTTTATGGGTGGCAATTATATCGATTTCTCCATATCCCTTACGGAAATTACGTTCGATTATTTTATAACCTTTTTCTTTGAGAAATTTGGTGGCTAACTCTTCTCCCCTGATGGCAACAGGATTAGAAATTTTCATGAGATTACATCAATCTAATCTTAACAAAAAATTTGAAAATCTGAGGAATTAAGGATTTAGTCTTGGACTTTTTACGTGATTAAGCTTTGCTCGTCTAACTTTCATTTTTGGCTTTGCTTTGAAATCTACCTTATCAACATTTGGATTTCCAACATGCCAAATTCTTTCTACGGCAACGTCCCCAACTACTTTTCTAACTGTGTAGCTTTGGTTTTCGCCTCTACCTTTAATTTGGAGAACTTGTCCCTCAAAAATCTGAGTTCTAGTCTTTTCTCCTTCAGTAATTTTCTGGTGGACTCTTACGATATCACCAACTCGAAAATCTATAGTTTTTAACATGAGGAGTATATTATAGCCTGAAATCGTTATTTTTTCAATGTCTTAACTGCTTCTAAGAATCCGAGGAATAATGGATGGGGCCTAAGTGGTCTACTTTTATATTCCGGATGGCCCTGAGTTCCTAGATAAAATGGGTGTTCGCTTTCTGGAAGCTCTATAATTTCAACAAGTCCTTCTTCAACTGATTTAGCTGAAATCACAAAACCTTTCTTTTCAAATTTTTCCAAATAATCGTTATTAAATTCAAATCTATGCCTGTGTCTTTCGGAAGTTAAACCTTTAGATTTGTCGATAAAATCATTATATTTTCCGTAGAGATCAAATGCTCTTGTTCCTTTTTTTACAATTGCATCCCAACGCCCTAGTCGCATTGTTCCTCCATAAGAGCGTCTTGCCATAACCTCTTTTTGTTTTGGCATTAGGTGAATTACTAGATTTTTTCCATCATTTACATTTTCTTCTGTATTTGCGTCTTTAATTCCTAACTCATCTCTTGCATAAGAAATTGCAGCGAGTTGCATTCCATAGCAAAGCCCCAAATATGGAATCTTCTTCCGTCTCGCATATCCGGCTGCTTCAATCATTCCCTCAGCTCCTCTTAAACCCCAGCCAATTGGCACAATTATTCCGTCAGGATTTCCAATAAGTTTTTCTAAATCAGAATCTTTCTCAACTTTTTCAGCATCAATCCAATGAGTTTTAATAGCAACTCCAAGTTCATATGAAGCGTGATCTATTGCATCGAAAAGTGCAGCATAACTGTCTTTAAGCTGATAGTCTCCTGTACCAAAATATTTGCCAATAATAGCTATATCTATACTTTTTTCCATCTTCTGGACTTTTTTAACTTTAGAGACAAATGTTTCCCACTCCGAAATATTTGAATCTCTGACTGGAAGATTGAGTTTTTCAAGAATTTGTTTGCCTAGCTTTTGGCGATTCAACCCAAGTGGGACTTCATAAACAGATTCTAAATCAGGACTGGAAATTACAGCTTCTGGCGCCACGTTACAAAATAATGCTAATCGCTCTATTCTTCTTTGATCTAATTCTTTATCTGAACGACAAATTATAAAATCAGGCTGAATTCCAAGTGAGTTTAAAGTTCTTACTGATAATTGTGTTGGCTTGGTCTTAGGTTCTCCAAGATGCGCTGGGGTTGGAACATAACTTACATGTACGTGAATAACATCTCCTGGATTTTGAAGAGTCATTATACGAGAAGCTTCATAGTAGAAAACATTCTGATACTCGCCAGCAGTTCCACCAAGCTCAATGACTACTATATCTGCATCCCTTACTTTAGCGACATTTTTGATTCTTTTTGTAATTTCATCAGTTATATGGGGTATTGCCTCGACATCTTCTCCGTTATATTCAAATCTTCTTTCCTTTTCAATTACTGTCGAGTATATCTTTCCCATCGTAACGAAGTTGTCTGTACCCATGTCTTCATTTAAAAATTTTTCGTAGGTGCCGATATCCATATCAGCTTCAGTTCCATCTTCGCAAAGAAATGTGTCACCGTGCTCAATTGGATTTATTGTTCCAGCGTCAAGATTTAGATAATTTTCAAATTTTATGGGAGCTACTTTATATCCTGCTGATTTGAGAAGAAGAGCAATTGAAGCTGAAGTGATACCTTTACCGATGCCAGAAATAACTCCTCCGGAGACAAAAATGTACTTTACGACTTTATTGTTTTTAGTACTATCGGGCACGATTAATAATAGCAAATTTGTGAATTTTCGTCAACATGAGCTAATTTTCTGTCAGGATTTTGTAAAGTTAATTTCAAGCCTGGTTTGTAGCAAAGCGTATAATGCAGGCATATGAGTGAAGCAATTGGTGCATCGGTTGGAAGCGTAGGAGCAGTAGCAACCGTGGGATCTAGTGTTGCAGCAGGAGCTTCAATGTCAGGAGAATTTACTGCTTCTGGTATTGGATTTGATGGTGGCTCTCCATCATTTTCAGGACTTGGAAGAAGCGACGCTAACCTTGGGGCATTTTCTGTGAATGAAGGATCAAAAGGTCCTGTTTCATTCTCAAATTCTACTGATTTATTTTCTGAGACCCGCTCATTCACAAGTTCACTTGGTAGTGTGCCTGAAGGGCCGGTTAAGGGAGAAACATTTTCATCTGAAATGCAAACCCTAGCTCTTGGCTCGGATATAGGAATTTCAAATCCTACTACAGAAAAACCTTCTATGTTTGGTGAGCTCGAGCCATTTCAAGCTACAATGCAAGTAAATGAAGGTCCAGCCCCAATGCCCTCCTTGGAAGGATTCACAACTATTGCATCATTTTCTGAACCTTTAGTTGGATTTGAGTCTGAAGCTGAACAAGATTCTCAAGTTTCAATAGAGGCAGTTGTCGATTCTGAAACTATAGAAATGGGGCTTGAAAAACCAGATATAAAAGGCGCAGTAGAAGATCTAAGAACTAATGACCCATTAACCTATATGCAATTAAAAAGTGACCTTGAATCAGTTCAGACAATATTAAATATTGTGGATGAAGTCACAGATTCACAAACTGCTGCGAATATTTCAAACATTGCAATTTCTACTGCAGTTGAACGAAGCGGACTCATTCAAGCATTAGAAAAAGTTTCTGAAGAACCAGAAGCAGAAACGGAGCCTTCAACAGACCCAGTGAACGCAAATGTACATGCGATCATGGAAGCTATAAATCCTCCAGTTGAAGAGGTTGTTCAACCAAAACAAGAACAGCCAAAAGCGGAGTATTATGTAGATGAAGAGGCAAATGACGCTCGCAGAACAGAAACTGCGAAAGCTATTAAGACAGCTTTTGAAGTAGATGCAGATCCAATTACCGGTGAGGTTTCAGGAAATGCTGTTGTTGATCGCTTAGCTCCTGAACCACCAACTGAAGAAATTAGTGAGATTGTTCTAAAGGAAGGTGGAAAAAGTGATGGATCCGAAGCACAAAGAAGAAATGGCTTAAAATTATTAAAACTCTCAACAATTGAGGCCGGACTAAATGCAAGCGATCGTCTCATTGAGGAAAATAGGGCTGTTACAGATGAAGAAGCTGCAAAAAGAGCGACTCAAGCGGAAGCAGAAAAAGTTAAAAGCGGATTAAAAACTCAAATTGGTGAGATTGAAGTTTTCCCACTGGCTGCATAATTTGCTTGACGACAATTTACCTTAATGATATAAATTTTAGATGAGTGAACTAGGAGAAGCTCCAGCTTCTTCAACACCAATTCTAGATCGGCTTGAAGCTCGTCAAAGAGCATTTGAACCAAAACTTAATCCAATACGTCCCAGAAATATGCTGAATTCAATTCAAAATGTAATGGGACTTGATCCACAAGAAGTTGTTTCCATGTTTGGAACTAATAATCCTGATCAAATTCAAGAACTTATAAAAAGGGACGGACCTAAATATAGCGCTGTAAGAGAGGGTTTTTTAACCTCAAGTTATTTACTTTTTAATGTTAGGCCAGAATATACCCCAGAAACATGGAAAGAATATTTAAGACGACCAATGGGTGAACATGAGGGTAGAAGCATAATAGATATGTTTACCAGTGGAAAATACGAGGATATACTCCAAGATTTTGAAATACCGTTAGAGGAAAAACAGGCCGCTTGAGCGGGATACGAGAATTGAACTCGCTTCTCTACCTTGGGAAGGTAGCATACTACCGGTGTACTAATCCCGCAATGAAAAAATTATATCACGAGAGTTATTGAGCGCGGGGAATTATGAGCTTCATGCCCGGAGCAATATTATCAGGATTGTTTTCTAAACCATTTGCTTTTGCGATATCGATCCACCTAAATCCATCGCCATAAAGCTTAACCGCAACATCCCAAAGACCTTCACCCTCTTGCAAAGTGTAAGTCATTTCATTAACAGGAGCTGCAAGCTGAGGAATATCTTTCTCATTAATGATTGGAGTTGTTCCTTCTAGGCCACTTTCCTTAATGAATAAGAAAAACACAACCGATATTCCAAACACAACAACTGCTCCAAGAATTAAGGATATGTAAGACTCACCGAGCTTTAATTGAGATGAAATATCTTTTGCAAATTTATTTTTTGGCGTGATTACTTCCACCTCAGTGGTAAGTTTTTTTCTTGAAACTTTTTTTGTAGTTCTCTTTTTTGCTGCCATGATTACATTGATAATCCAAGTATATCACATTAGTCAATACCGAGCTGATTGCGAGAAACAGCCTCTTCTGATAAAATACAAAACTAGCCATTAGCTATTAGCATTTAGCCTTTAGCAAAATGGGGTGGTAGCTCAGTTTTGGTTAGAGCGCTTCCCTGTCACGGAAGAGGTCGCGGGTTCGAGTCCCGTCCACCCCGCATTACAAATTTAGTAAACAGCCCCATTCTTGACTTTAATTTAGGCAATTGGAATACTAATTTCATGGAAGAAAAAAATTCAGCACTTACTGAACCTACACCTTCAATCCAGTCTATTACTACGCAAAGCATTGAAAAAAGGAGATCCAAAAAAAAATTTGGATTTATTACTCTCGGAATAACTATATGTCTAATTTTAATTGGATTTGGAACTTACTACTACTTGAATACTCAGCAAAATAATTCAATAGCTATTGATAAAAGTAAAGGCTTGGAAATGACAGCATATACTTCACCAACCTTAAAGCCCACTTACTCCTCAAGTCTTCCTAAGGAATATAAAAGTCGTTATTTTGATATTACTGAAAATTTTTGGTCTGAAAACGAAAAGTATCCGACTGAGCTAACGCAAATCCCAGAAAATTCACTTACTCCTATATACTGCAGCCCAATGTATGTAAAAAACGGTAAAAAATATACTAGTAATTCATTTATATTAGATGATCCTACTTTACTTGAATATATCAAAGCTCTTGATCAGAAATATGAGAGCGAAGAAAGAACCGTAATATATATTACCACCTGTTCTCCAAAAGAAGGTAAAGCAATTGTTTTATATAGTTTGGGACCTTGTGGAGGAGGATGCACGGGTATTCCCCACGTAGGTATTGCTAATGGTTCGGAAATAAAAGAGATTGCAAATATCTCCAAATTAGAGGACAAAAACGCGGCTTTTTTCGGCTGCGCACAACCTCTACAGCTTACAAAAAATAATATTTTTTATTTTGAATGCGGTGGTGGAGATGGTCATGCGGCTTCAGCTTCCCTTTACAAACTATCTTTAACAAATGAAACAGTATCAAGAATCAGATCTTGTTCTAATATTGTAGCTGAAGACGAAAATCCCAAAAAAGAGTGCAAATAATTCCACCTTTAAGACTCAAAACAATAATAAATATTAACGAAATAGTTAAACGCCCGCCCATAAGTTTATCTTGCCTCTAATTCCTCCTGATGTTAATATTGCAATAGTGACTAATAAAGAAATTGCCGAACTTTTTCGAGATGTAGCAGCTTCCTACTCAATTAAAAACGAGGCAAAGTTTCGCTTCCAACTTCTTGCATATCAAAATGCAGCTGACGCCATTGAGGGACTAACTGTTCAAATCAAAGATTTATATAACGAAGGAAAACTTGATGACATTCCAGGAGTAGGCTCGACTCTAAAGCAAAGACTTGAAGAACTTTTAAAAACTGGGAAAGTAAAACATTTCGAAGAGGTAATGGAGGGAATTCCCTCGCCAGTTTTTCTACTTATGAAAGTGCCAAGTATTGGCCCAAAAAAAGCATATAGACTCGCTACGGAATTTAAATTAAATAAAAATGAAACAGCAATCGAAGATTTAAAAAAGGTCGGAAAGGCTGGAGAGATTGCCAAACTTGAAGGCTTCGGTGAAAAGTCCCAAGCAGACATCCTACAAGCCCTTGAAGAATATAAAAAAGGATTTGGCAAAACTACAAAGATGCTTCTCCCATACGCAGGGGAAATTGCTGGAGAAATGATTCTCTACTTAAAAGAGGACAAGAACGTAAAAGAAGCTATGCCTCTTGGCTCTTTAAGAAGAAGAAAACCACTCGTTGGAGATATTGATATTGCAGTTGTCTCAACTAACCCGGAAAAAACAATTGATCATTTCACGAAATATCCAAGGGCAAGTCGAATAATTGAAAAAGGACCTAGTGGTTCTTCGCTTTTAACAACAGGTGGCGCACAGGTAGATCTTTTAGTTTTGGAGCCAGATCAGTGGGGCTCACTTCTTCAACACTTTACAGGAAGCAAAGATCATAACGTTCATCTTCGAGAATTAGCACTTAAAATTGGCCTATCTCTGAACGAAAAAGGAATAAAAAATGTAAAAACAGAAAAATTAGAAAAATTTTCAAAAGAAGAAGATTTTTATGAAAAACTTGGAATGGAATTTATTCCGCCGGAAATGCGCGAAGATACGGGTGAAATTGAATTAGCTCTAAAACACCAACTTCCCAAGATCATTGATGTAAAAGATATTAAAGGCGATTTTCATCTTCATTCAAGCTTCCCAGTCGAACAATCTCATGATCAGGGAAATAGCTCTATCGAGGAGATGACCCAAATGGCTAAAAAATTAGGTTACGAATATTTAGGCTTTTCAGAACATAATCCAAGCCAATCAAAGCACACAAAATCTCAAATTGTCACTCTTGTTAAAAAAAGGAATGAAGAAATAGATAGAATTTCAAAGAAATTAAATTTTCCAATTTTTAAACTAATGGAAACTGATATACTGCCGGACGGCTCCCTGGCGCTTCCCGATGAAGCTTTAGAAACACTTGATGGCTCTATCGTTTCAATTCACAGTGTTTTTAAAATGGATAAAGAAACTATGACAAAAAGAATAATAAAAGGATTATCTCATCCCAAAGCTAAAATCCTTGCTCATCCCACGGGACGATTGTTAAATGAACGAAATGGCTACGAAGTAGACTTTGAAGAATTATTTAAATTTTGCAGAGAAAATAATAAAGCTTTAGAGATTAACGCATATCCAAATAGATTAGATCTCGAAGGGCCAGTAATTAGAATGGCAATTGAGGCTGGAATTAGGCTAACAATTGATACAGATTCTCATGATATGTCTCAAATGGTTTTGATGCCTTACGGAGTTTTTCAAGCCAGACGAGGTTGGGCAAAAAAATCAGATGTAATAAATTGCGGAAATGCTAAAGATGTTGTAAAATGGTTTAAGTCATGAACATTACGATAATTATCGCTGTAATCGCTGGAGCCCTAGTCCTATTCGGACTCTACTTATATAACTCACTTATAGGCGCAAAACTAAGAGTCAACGAAGCCTTTTCTCAGATAGATGTTCAGCTAAAAAGACGAACAGATTTAATCCCAAATTTAGTCGAAACCGTTAAAGGTTATGCCAAACATGAAAAAGGCGTTTTCGAAAAAGTTGCTGAACTTAGATCTGAACTTATGAAAGCTAAGGGACCTGAGGAAAAAGCTGACATCAACAACCAACTATCTCAAACTTTAAAATCAATCTTTGCAGTTGCAGAAGCATATCCAGAACTTAAAGCAAGTGATAATTTTAAGGCTCTTCAAGATGAATTATCGGACACAGAAAATAAGATTGCATACTCAAGGCAGTTTTATAATTCAAATGTTTTGGATTACAATACAAAACTTCAGATTTTCCCTAACGTTCTTTTTGCTAAAATCCTAAATTTTAAACCCGCACAGTTCTTCGGTGCTACAGAGGAAGAAAAAAAGAACGTAAAAGTTAGCTTCTAAATCTATGAACATCTACGGTGCTATAACAGCCAATAAGTGGAAAACTTGGCTAATAATGATACTTTTCGTGGTTTTTATTTCCACTTTAGTTTATGTGATGAGTAAAGCCTTAGGATTAAGTGCAATTTCGATCACTGGGCTTTCTTTAATAATTGCTGGTGTAATGAGTATTGGAAGTTTTTATTATTCCGACAAGATGGTAATTGCTACTTCTGGGGCGAAATTAATTAAAAAAGAAGAATATCCTAAATTTTATAGAACTGTGGAAAATCTTGCAATTGGCGCTGGGCTCCCACTCCCAAAAATCTACGTAATAAATGATCCTTCCCCTAATGCTTTCGCTACAGGCCGCGATCCCAAACATGCTGTAGTTGCAGCAAGTACAGGACTTTTAGACATAATGACTGATACTGAGCTAGAAGGAGTTATCGCGCATGAACTTTCGCATATCAAAAATTACGACATCAGGCTTGCTGGAGTCATAGCGGTTTTGGTAGGATTTGTCGCAATTCTTTCAGATTTATTTATCAGGATGACTTTCTTTAAAGACTCTGACGACAACAAAGGAAATGCTATTTTTTTGGTAATTGCAATTGTTCTTGCAATTCTTTCTCCAATTGCTGCTTCATTAATTCATCTTGCAGTTTCTAGAAAAAGAGAATTATTAGCTGATGCCTCAGGCGTACTATTAACCAGATACCCGGAAGGACTAGCCTCAGCTTTAGAAAAGCTAAAAAATGATCACACGCCTCCAAAAACTGCAAGCAATGCTACCGCACATTTATTTATTGAAAACCCATTCGATAATAAAAAAGTTAAAAATATGTTTACTGGGCTTTTCAACACTCATCCCCCTCTTGACGAGAGAATTAAGATCCTCCGCTCGATGTAGTTAACAAGCCCATCAGATGATAGAATAATTTTACTTATGAATTATTTACTAATTTTTTTTGGTAAAACTTTTATTTACTTAAGTCGTCTTTTTAATCTTGGAAATGGTTCGACCTGGCCAGGTCACATTGCTTTAAAACTAAACCCAAATTTTATTAGAAACATTCTGTCTAAATCCAAAATTAAGATTGTAGTAATTGCAGGTACAAATGGAAAAACAACCACTGGAGCTCTAATCTCTCACGTTCTTGAATCATCAAATCATTCCGTTATACACAACTCGAGTGGAGCCAATCTCTTAAACGGCCTCGCATCCACCTTGATTTCAAACTCTATCCTTGCAAGGCTGAATCAAGAATATCTAATATTTGAATGTGATGAGAATGCCCTACCAGAAGTTATTAAACAAACAGACCCAAATTATATACTTTGCCTTAATCTATTTAGAGACCAGCTAGATAGATATGGTGAAATTGACTCTATTACCAAGAGATGGGCGGAATCATTTAAAAATTTAAATCACAAAAACACATTAGTCTTAAATTCTGATGATCCACAAGTTTCATATCTTGGTAAAAATACAAAAGCTCAGGTTAAATATTTCGGTTTATCAGAAAATGGAACTGAATCTACTAAACACGGTGCTGATTCTATTTACTGCCCTAATTGCTCTAACAAGCTAACATTTGAAAAAGTATTCTTTTCTCATCTTGGCGTTTGGAAATGCGCAAAGTGTGCGCTTATTCGACCTACTCCTGATATTTCAAATTCAAAATCCTATCCTCTCCCCGGGACTTACAATAAATACAATACAATTGCAGCAAATCTTATTCTTAAGGAAGAAGGTATAAATGAAGCAATAATTGAAGACGGATTTAATAAGTTTAGTCCAGCATTTGGCAGAGGTGAAAAAATAATTTATAAAGGAAAACATGTTCAGCTATTTCTATCTAAAAATCCCACTAGCTTTAATGAATCTCTAAGAACGATTAAAGAACTCGGTGGCAAAAATATCGTTATCCTACTTAATGATAAAATTCCTGACGGGCTTGATGTAAGCTGGATTTGGGATATAAATTTTGAGGAAATTTTAGAAAAAGACATGAACATAGGAGTGTCTGGAGACAGAACATATGACATGGCAGTGAGAATTAAATACGCAGAGTTTTTTGCTCACCATAATGAAGATCCAAAAATAGTAATAGATAATATGCTCGCTTCCCTTGAAAAAGATGAAACTCTTTACATTTTGCCAAATTACTCGGCTATGCTTGAAACTCGAAAATTATTAACGGGCAAAAAAATATTATGAAACAAAAATTAATTATAGGTTGGCTTTATCCAGACCTTATGAATATTTACGGAGATCGCGGAAATATTACAACTCTTGTTAAGAGATCGGAATGGCGAGGAATAAAAGCAGAAATAAGTAGTTTAAATCCTGGCTTTTTAGATTCGCAGTTAAAAAATTGCGATTTGATAATTATGGGAGGCGCACAAGATAAGCAACAGTCAATTGTTAACGAAGACTTAAAAAAACATCATAAGACTCTTTCTGAAATGATTGATGCGGGAACGCCGGGATTATTTGTTTGCGGAGGATTTCAATTTTTGGGAAATTATTACAAGGAAGCTGACGGAAACATTATTGATGGGCTAGGAATATTTGATTTAAATACCCAAAATCCAGGAGAAAATGAAGAAAGACTTATTGGAAATATTGCAATTCAACCAAATATTGAAGGCATTTCTACATCTATAGTTGGATTTGAAAACCACGGTGGTAGAACTATACTTGGAGCCAATGTAAAACCTCTGGGATCTGTCATAAAAGGGCATGGAAACAACGATGACGGAACTGAGGGAGCAATTTACAAAAATAGTTTTGGAACTTATTTGCATGGACCGATCCTACCTAAAAATCCTCATTTCGCAGACTACCTACTCAAGCTTGCACTTAAGGCTGAGGGACTAGATTCACTAGATGATCATTTAGAAAATAAGGCCCACTCCAATGTCTTAAAGCTTCTTAACTCGTGATTTAAATTACCTTTGTTGAATAGGAAGAGCTCTTAGAATATAATTAAGCTCATGAAACTTGACGTAAGACACATCGCAAAGTTGGCAAATTTAACTCTCTCTGAGGAAGAAGAAAAAAAATTTGAAATACAGTTAGAAGAAACTGTTGAATATATTGAAGGTTTAAGCGAAGTGGATACAACAGGAATAGAACCCACATCTCAAGTTACAGGACTTGAAAATGTCACACGCGAAGATAAAATCACTCCCTCATTATCGCAAGAAGACGCACTAAAAAACGCCAAGTCTACTCACAAAGGTTACTTTAAGGTGAAAGGGATTCTTAATAATGAATAACCCTGCAACTTTCTATATAGTTAGACACTCTGAAACAGATTGGAACGTAAAACACCTAATGCAGGGACATTCAGAATCAGAATTAACTGCAAAAGGTTTGGATGATGCAAAAAAATTGGCAAAGAAATTTAAATCTATTAAATTTGATTTAATATTTTCTTCAGACTTATCAAGAGCTAAAAGAACAGCAGAAGCTATTTCTCTAGAACGAAACATTGCATTAAAAACAACTGAGCTTATTAGAGAAAGAAAATATGGAGAATTTGAAGGAAAACCAAACACAGAATATGAGGTCGTAAATGAGGCGCTTGATAAATTGTCTGAAGAACAGAGATATACCTACAAACATTCACCGGGAATTGAAAGCGATGAGGAAGTAGTAACTCGTTTTTTAACATTCATAAGAGAGGTTGCGGTGGCAAATCCAGGAAAAACTATTCTTGCTGTGAGCCATGGAGGAATAATGCGTGCATTTATGAAAAAACTTGGAATGAAAAATACAATTCGCGGAGGAATTAGGAACAACGCACATATTAAATTAGAAACTGATGGTGTTGAATTTGAAATTAAGGAAACAAGTGGAATAACATTTTCTGATTAATATGTTATATAAATTAAATCTAAAGCAAGCAAGAGAGGGTCTAAAAAATAAAGATTTTTCTTCAGTAGAACTTACCCGCTCATGTCTTGATCAAATTAGTAAAACAAACGATAAGCTAAACGCTTTCATAACTGTTATGGAAGATGTCGCAATTAAAGCTGCAGAGGAAGCCGATAGTCAGCTAGCCTCGCAAGGCCAGGCCTTGAGGGCTAAACCTCTGTTGGGAATTCCGATCTCACTAAAAGATATGTTTAACGCAAAAGGAATAAAAACCACTGCAGGCTCAAATGTTCTAAGTGATTATATTTCTCCATATGACTCAACAGTGGTAAGAAAACTTAAAGAGGCGGGGGCAATAATTATAGGCAAAACCAATCAGGATGCATGGGCACATGGATCAAGTGGAGAAAATTCAGATTTTAAAGCTACAAAAAACCCATGGAGCTTAGAACATGTTCCAGGAGGATCAAGTAGCGGGTCTTCAGTCGCGGTAGCGGCTAACATGGCATTTGCTGCAATGGGAACTGACACTGGTGGCTCTATCAGACTACCCGCAAGCTTTACCAGCACTGTTGGACTAAAACCCACATACGGCAGAGTTAGCAGATATGGAGTAATATCTATGGCTTCTTCTCACGACTCAATTGGTCATTTTGCTAAAAATGTTGAGGATTCAGCTTTACTTTTACAAGTTACAGCTGGTCACGACCCAATGGACGGGACATCTTCAAGAAAAGAAGTTCCAAATTATTCCGATACATTAGGAAATGGCTTGAAGGGGATTAGAGTTGGCGTAGATCCTGAATTTCACTCCGAACATATCGAAAGTGAAACCTTAAGTTTGCTTGCAAAAGCCTACAATACGATCAAAAACTTAATGGAATCAAGTGATGATTTTATTCCCAACATCTCTCTCCCCCATTCAAAGGCTGCAACAGCTGCATATTACATAATCCAGCCTTCTGAAGTTTCATCCAATTTAGCTCGCTATGACGGCATTAGATACGGTCAGAACAGAAATGCATTCGGCGAAGAAGCGAAGAGAAGAATTATGCTTGGGACTCATGCTTTGTCTTCTGGCTATTATGATCAGTATTATAATAAAGCTTCAAGAATTCGCTCACTCCTAATTCAAGATTATAAAAAGGCTTTTGAAAAAGTGGATGTGACCATAGCTCCCGTTTCACCAACTCCACCATGGAAACTAGGTGAAAAAGTAAATGATCCTTTAAAAATGTATCTTTCGGATATTTTTACTGTGACTGCAAACCTAGCGGGTTTACCAGCAATTTCGATTCCGATCGGATTTACAAAATCAGGTCTTCCAGTTGGTATGCAAATAATAGCTCCGCATTTTAGAGAAGAATTACTTTTCCAACTAGGTCATGCTTACGAGCAGGAAACTCAGGATGAAGACTGGAGAAAAAAGGAATTAAATTTATGATTGATGAAATAAAAAAGTACTTAATTGAGTCCGCAAAGAGTGGATATGCTTCTGGCAATGTATCATCATGGAAAGATGAAAAAGACCATTCGAAAACAATTACAAATATTATCGGGCAGTTTAGCATGAACGATAATTTTTTCGGAGGAGAACCATACGGTGGACGACAAGTTATATTTAAAAACAAAATCCCTGTTTGGATTATGGTTTATTATGGAAATGTCTCGGAAGAACAAGAACCAAATGAAATATATAAAGTTTTACGCGAAGCACTGAAGAACCCTGATGAAGAATTACCCGTAAGGGGCCCTAAAAAATTAGATTTTGAAGATTATCATTATTCCTTCACTTGGAGCGGAAACATTGAAAAATTCTTGGGAAATGAATCTATTGTGAAGAGTGGAAAAATAGTTTATTTTGCTAATTTTATTGGAGGTCTTGTTGACCAAAGGAAGGGAGACTAATGAAATATACACCAGTAATCGGTCTCGAAGTACACGTAGAATTAAAAACAAAATCTAAAATGTTTTGTGGATGTTCTTCAGATTATTTTGGACAAGAACCAAATACTCATACTTGCCCAGTATGTCTTGGTCTTCCGGGAGCTTTACCAGTTCCAAATAGAAAAGCAATTGAATGGTGCATTATGATAGGTCTTGCTCTAAATTGTGAGATACCGAACTTTTCTAAGTTTGATAGAAAAAACTACTTTTATCCAGATTTAGCTAAGGGTTATCAGATCTCTCAGTATGACCTACCTTTTGCTGAAAAAGGATACATCGAACTTTCTAATGGTAAAAAAATTGGAATTACTCGCGTTCACATGGAAGAAGATACTGGAAAGCTTTCGCACGAAACTGTGGACGGCGAAAAAGTATCCTTAATTGACTTTAATAGATCTGGAGTGCCCCTAGTTGAAATAGTAACTGAGCCTGATTTTGATAACGCAGAGGATGTTAAAGAATATCTGCAGCGCCTTCAACAAATAGTTAGATATCTAGAAGTCTCAGATGCAGACATGGAAAAAGGAAATATGAGGCTTGAACCAAATATTTCTTTAAGAAAAGAAGGTCAAACCGAACTCCCAAATTATAAAGTTGAAGTAAAAAACATAAATTCATTTAATTTTGTGAGTAAAGCGATTGATTTTGAAATAAAACGCCACACTGAAATACTTGACCGAGGTGAAACTCCAGCTCAGGAAACTCGCGGATTTGTAGAATCAGATAACTCCACTGTTTCTCAAAGATCTAAAGAAGATGCTAAAGACTACAGATATTTTCCAGAGCCTGACATTCCCCCACTTAGATTTAGCGAGGAATATATTGCAGAAATTGCTTGCCAGCTTCCTGAACTTCCGCACACAAAGCTTAAAAGATTTATTGATACTTATGCGCTATCCCCTTACGATGCAGAAATTCTTGTAAGAGATAGAAAAACTGCAGATTTCTTTGACACTGCAGCCAATATTGCTCAAGAACAAGGTATGAAAAGAAAAGAATTGGCAAATTACATAATAAATAAAAAACCAGATCTTTCAAAAACAACTCCTGAAGAACTAGTAAAAACTGTTGCATCCTCTAACCAAGTTGCAGATGTAGATGAAGCTAAACTCTCTGAAATAATCGATAAAGTTTTGTCCGAACAAGCTAAGGCAGTTGAAGACTTCAAAAGCGGCAAAGAAACCGTTATAATGTTTTTAGTTGGCCAAGTTATGCGCCAATTCCCTGAAAAAATTGATGCAGGGAAAGTTAAGGCGAGTTTACTCGCGAAATTAAAATAATATGCCTGATGGAACATCTCCAGATATAAAAGTAAGTAAAAATCCACAAACTCAAGCACGAGTTGATCAAAGGGCTCAAGAATTATCACATCTAAAACGCAATGAGGGACAACCGCCTGAAGGATTGATTCCCCAAGCAAGATCCCAAATAGCAACTGAGATTTGGATTAATAAAATAAGAAGCATGTTAGGGAAAAAAGCTCAAAACGCTGAACAAAGAGCACAAAACGCAGAAAAAAATTCCATGACGGATGCACTGACAGGACTAAAGAGCAGAAGATGGTACGATGAGCAGTTGGCAACTAAAATGGCTGCGCTACAAAGACATTCTTCCGATGACCAAGGTTTCTATCTAGCTCTCTACGATTTAGATAACCTAAAACGATGGAATGACCATTTTGGCTATTCAGGTGCAAACGAAGTACTTAAAAACGTAAAGAAAATAGGCACAAGGCCAGGAGAAGACATCGCAAGAATTGGTGGCGATGAATTTGCTCAATTGATTAACTCTGGAACAAATGAAGAGGAAATGCTTACTATAGTTAGAAGAAATGCGGACACATTTCATCAATCCGGAAAGGAAATAATTCCTGGACTTTCACTAAAAGAAGGAAGACCTACAGACTCACAACCACCTACAGAATCTACCTTTTCTGTTGGAATGATAAGAGTCACTCCTGGAATGACCCTAGAAGGAATTCAAAAATTGCAAGAAACTGCTATAGCGCGAGCTAAATTACAAAGAGACTCAATCGCAATTTCTAGAGATGGATCAACTATAGAATTAGTTCCAAGACACACTGAGCCTGCACCACAAACTGTTCAAATTTAATATGGCGGATTTTGTACATCTTCACAATCATTCTGAATATTCCCTGCTCGATGGTTTATCTAAAATAAATGAAATGGTTGCGCAAGCTAAAGCCTTAGGCATGAAAGCGCTTGCCATAACGGATCACGGAAATCTTTACGGTGCAATTAAATTTTATAGAGCATGCAAAGAAGCTGGGATAAAACCAATCATTGGATGCGAAATTTATATTTCCCGTCGTACACGCCACGATAAAGAAGCAGGACTTGATTCTGATTCCAATCATTTAATACTTCTTGCAAAAAATGACACAGGATATAAGAACCTTATGAGAATTATTTCTATAGCAAATCTCGAAGGCTATTACTACAAACCAAGAAGTGATATCGAACTACTAAAACAACATAGTGAGGGATTGATTTGTCTAAGTGCATGCGTAAACGGATATGTTTCAGAGCCTCTCTTAGAAAATCAGGAAGAAACAGCAGAAAAAAGAGCCAAAACACTTTCAGAAATTTTTGGAAAAGATAATTTTTATTTGGAAATTCAAAAGCATTTAAATGTTAAAAAGCAAGATGAACTTAACGAAAAACTTATAAAACTATCAAGAAAATTAGGAATTCCATTAATTGCCACCAATGATAATCACTACGTTAAAAATGGAGATGCTGAAGCTCAGGAAGTTCTACTTTGTATTCAAACTCAATCAACTTTAACAACTCCAAATAGAAAGCTTTCCATGATTGACTCCCCTGATTTCTATATGAAGAGCTCCGAAGAGATGACTGGTCTATTTATCCAAACTCCAGATGCAGTGGAAAATAGTGTAAAAATTGCCGACATGTGTGATTTAGAAATTCAGCTGGGAAAATGGATCATGCCTGTTTTTGATGTTCCGGATAAAACATCATCTGGAGATTACTTAAAAAAATTGGTTAATGAGGGACTTAAAAAAAGATATGGAGAAATTACTGCGGAAACTGCTAAACGCGCCGACTACGAACTTTCAATCATTATAGGCAAAAAATATGAAACATACTTTTTGATCGTTGCTGACTTTGTAAGATGGGCTAAATCCCAAGGCATAAGCGTAGGCCCTGGAAGAGGATCAGCAGCTGGATCTGTAGTCTCATTCGCGCTGGGAATAACCGACATAGACCCTTTCTTTTTTAATCTTCCTTTTGAAAGATTTTTAAATCCAGACCGTCCATCTGCTCCAGATATTGATCTTGATTTTGCAGACACGAGACGCGATGAGGTTATTGAATATGTAACAAAAAAATATGGTAAGGATAAAGTGGCTCAGATTATAACCTTTGGAACAATGGAAGCTAGAGGCTCAGTTAGAGATACGGGTCGTGCTATGGGAATGCCCTATTCAGGCCCAGACAGAATTTCTAAAATGATTCCCCCTGGCTGGCAGGGTCACGCCATGACAATCGATACTGCTTTGGAACAAAGCCCAGAACTTAAAATGGCCTATTCAACTGAATCAGAAACAAAAAAACTTCTTAATTTAGCAAAAAGAGTTGAAGGGGTTGCTCGTCACGCTTCAGTTCACGCAGCTGGAGTCGTTATCGCAGATAAACCCTTAACAGAATATACACCTCTTCAAAAAGAAACAAACGGGGATAAAGTTATCACTCAATACGACATGTATACGGTCGGTGAAGATGGTGTAGGACTACTAAAAATGGACTTTTTAGGATTACGTAATTTAACTATTATCGAAGAGGCCCTTAATTTTATAAAAATAAATAAGGGAATTGAGATTGACCTTTCAACTGTGCCATTGGATGACAAAAAAACTTATGATCTTCTTTCAGAAGCCGAGACAACTGGAATTTTTCAGCTAGAATCTGCAGGGATGCGTAGATACATTAAAGATCTTCGACCTACATCAATTTTTGATCTTATGGCAATGGTAGCGTTGTATCGTCCAGGTCCAATGGCTAACATTCCTGAATTTATTGAAAGAAAAAGAGACGCGTCTAAAATAAAACTCCCTGATAAAAGACTTGCAGAAGCACTGAAACAGTCTTACGGAATGCTTGTTTATCAAGATGACGTCCTACTTACCACAATCGCAATTGCTGGCTACACATGGCTTGATGCAGATAAATTTAGAAAAGCTATGGGAAAGAAAATTCCTGCAGAAATGAAAAAGCAAAAAGAGCAATTCGTAAATGGAAGTGTTGCGAATGGACTTTCAGAAAAGAAGGCTGAATCAATTTTTAATCTTATAGCTCCTTTTGCAGGATATGGATTTAATAAGGCCCACGCCGCTTGCTATGCAACTATTGCTTACAGAACAGGTTATCTTAAAGCAAATTATCCAGTGGAATTTATGACTGCTCTTCTTACAGCTGAATCTAGAGGCACAACTGGTCCTGCAAAAAATGAAAAAATTGCTCAGGCAATCGCAGAATGTAAAAGACTAAATCTTACAGTTCTTCCACCAGACATAAATAAATCAGGACGAGATTTTACGATTGAGGAAAAAACAATGACGAGATTTGGTCTTTCAGCAATAAAAAATGTAGGCGAAGCTGCAATCGCAAATATTTTAGAAAATAGAGCCAAAGGGGATTTTAAAAGTTTTGAGGATTTTTGTAAAAGAGTTAATCTGTCTACAATCAATAAAAAAACTATTGAGAGTCTTATAAAAGCGGGCGCTATGGATCTTTTTGGAAATCGAGCACAACTCTTATCTAATTATTCAGACATCATTGAGAATGTTAATCGAGTTAAAAAGAACAAACTGGAAGGTCAATCAAGCCTTTTCGGAGAAGAATCAGAAGAAGAATCTATTCCAAAACCTCAAACCGTTGAGGACTTCTCACCGAATGAAAAGCTGGCTTTTGAAAAAGAATTTTTAGGGTTTTACCTAACATCTCATCCACAAATGGCAAATTTGATCGCAGTTAAGTCACTAACAAGTCACGACATTTCCCAGCTAGAGGAGGTAGTTGAGGGAAAATTTGTGACCGTTGGCGGAATAATTGAAACAACACGAAAGATATTTACTAAAAAAACCGGAGCTGAGATGGCTTTTATCACAATAAGCGATGAAAAAGGAGTAACTATAGAAGTAGTAGTCTTCCCCAAAATTTATGACAGACATAAAAGTCTTATCGCAACAGATGGATTAGTTATAGTTGAAGGAAAAGTCGATACAAAAAATGATAGACCTGTAATTCTAGCTGAAAAGCTTTCTACCATGAAATATTCCCCATCTTGACGAATCGTAGGCTTGAATTGTAAAATGTAAGAGAATTAAATGGCAAGTTTTGCACCGGAAGTGTTTTTCCATGTGGGAAAGCTTCCGATAACTAATACAGTTTTAAACACCATCTTGGTAGATGGTTTTTTACTTTTACTAGCATTTTCAGTGCGAAGTAAGATCGCACTCATCCCTGGTAAATTTCAAAGCCTAATAGAAATGTTTATTGGCGGGTTTTATACTTTTGTAGAAGGAATTTCTGGTGATAAAACTAAAAAAATCTTTCCCTTCTTCATGACTTTCTTTCTATTCATTCTCGTCGCTAATTGGTCAGGACTAATTCCTGGAATTGCTACCTTTGGAATAGAACATCTAGAAACAGAACACGGAAAAACTTCAATGCATATAATTCCATTCATCCGCCCTCTCACAAGTGATTTGAACGCAACGCTCGCTTTAGCTCTAGTTTCGCTTTTTGCAACGCATATCTTAGCAATTCGAGCACTGGGCATTAGCGAATATTTATCTAAGTTCTTTGCGTTCCTACCGTTCATATTATCTTTAGTAAAAGGCAAAGCAAAGTTCAATTTGAATTTTAAAGATCCAATCGGACTAGTAGTTGGTGTTGTTACTCCCCTAGTTATGGTTTTTGTAGGTGGTCTAGAATTAATCTCAGAACTTGTTAAAGCGATCTCACTTTCTTTCCGTCTTTTTGGAAACATTTATGCAGGTGAAGTAGTTTTGGAAACAGTTAACGGAATTTTTGCTTTTGTGTTCCCTCTACCTTTTTTAATGTTAGAAGTTATCGTAGGCATCGTTCAGGCATTAGTATTCGCTATGCTTACGATGGCATTTATGGTAATATTATCAACGTCTCATCATGAAGAAGAGACACTTAAGGAGGTGAGTCATTAGTGGAATTTAGTATTTCCGGAGGATTAATTGTTGCATTGGGAGGAATCTTCCCAGCATTCGCAATCGGTCTTATTGGAGCAAAAGCTATGGAAGCAATCGGTAGAAATCCTGAAGCATCAGGAAAGATTTTACCTGCAATGCTTTTAGGTATGGCGTTTGCTGAAGCTATCGCAATTTATTCTCTTATCTTGGCTTTTACAGGATAAAAATAAAATTATATGGAACTTTTGAAGGATTTTGGGTTCGATCCCATTCTTTTAACGGCACAGATTATTAATTTTTTAATAGTCCTAGTTGTGCTAAAGAAATTTATGTACAAACCTGTTCTTGACATGCTCAAAAAACGTGAGAATGAAATCAAGAAAGGTCTTAAAGATTCAGAAGAAGCTGAGGAAAGATTAATCAAGGCAGAAGAAAAAGAAAAGCAAATCCTTCAAAAAGCCAGAGGTGAAGCAGATAAAATGCTCCTAGAAGCAAAAAATGAAGCTGATGGACTCAAGGCTGAAAAAATGGAACAGACAAGAATTGAAGTAGAAAAAATGCTCGAACAAGCAAGACTAACTATAGCTCAAGAAACAAAAGAGGCAGAAGAAAGATTAGCTAAAAAAGTTGGAGGAATCGCAATAGCTCTATTAGAAAAATCATTAACAGGCATATTTGGGGAAAAAGAACAAAAAATTATTCTAAAAAAAGCAACCGACCAATTACAGAGAGATAACTAATGAAGAAAAAAATAATTAAAAAACTTGCACAGGAAAGCTTTAAAAAAAATGAACTAGATGAGAAAATAGTTATTAAAGTTGCAAAAGCATTGAAAAGAGAAGACTTAAAGGTGTATATTAAGGACTTAAAAAATATGGAAGCAAAAAAAACAGTAACTGTTACCATCCCCACATCACACGGAGTAGGTGACATGAAGAAATATTTTGATAAAATATATCCAGGCAAAAGGATTGTTTTTAAAGTAGACGAATCACTACTTACTGGGATAAAGGTAGTTGATTATGATAATGTTTATGAGCTATCTCTAAAAGGATTGCTTGAACATTCACTAAGAGGAGCAACAAATGATTGACGAAAAAAGTATTATTAACGATTTAGAAAAAAACCTAATGAGCTGGGGAAAAGACCCTAAGACTCAAAACATAGGTACTGTTGAAAAAAATACAGACGGAGTTATCACAGCTTCTGGACTTTCTAAAGCTCAAATGGGAGAAAGAGTCACTTTTGAAAACGGAGTCAACGGAGTTGTATTAAATTTAGACGAAGACTACGTTTCGATTATTCTTCTTGGTGATGGAACAGGAATTAAAGAAGGCGACACTGTAAAAACCACAGGAGAAATGTTATCAATCAATGCTTCCGACGATCTTTTAGGAAGAGTCGTTGACCCAATCGGAAATCCACTTGATGGAAAAGCAAATATCAAAAAAGGTAAATTAATGCCACTTGAGCACATCGCTCCAGGAGTTGTAGAGCGAGAAAAAGTTAATACTCCACTCAAGACTGGAATTAAAGCAATTGACGCTATGTTCCCTATCGGACGCGGACAAAGACAATTAATTATTGGGGATCGCGGACTTGGAAAAACTGCAATTGCAATCGACACAATCATTAATCAAAAAGAATTTAGAAAAAAAGGTTCTAAGCTTAGGCCAGTTGTTTGCATCTATGTAGCTATTGGACAAAAGAGATCCACAATTGCTCAGATCATGGGAAGACTTCAGGAATCTGAAGCAATGGAGTACTCAATAATTGTCTCTGCTTCCTCATCAGACCCAGCGGCTCAGCAATACTTAGCTCCATATGCCGGTGCAGCTATTTCAGAATATTTCTTAGAAAAAGGACAAGATGTTTTAATTGTTTATGATGATTTAACAAAACACGCTTGGGCATATAGACAAATTTCATTAGTTCTTAAGCGCCCAGCAGGACGTGAAGCATATCCAGGAGATGTTTTCTATCTTCATTCACGTCTTTTAGAGCGCGCTGTAAGACTTAATGAAAAAAATGGCGGCGGATCAGTAACAGCACTTCCAGTTATTGAAACTCAGGCAAATGACATCTCAGCTTATATTCCAACAAACGTTATTTCTATTACAGACGGACAGATTTTCTTACAGTCTGATTTGTTTAACTCAGGATTTAGACCTGCTATTAACACTGGAACTTCAGTGTCCAGGGTTGGAGGAGATGCTCAGACAGGAACACTTAAATCAGTTGCAGGAAAAATGAAGCTAGAATTAGCTCAATTTGCAGAGTTAGCAGCATTCTCTCAATTTGGATCAGAACTAGACGCTGCTACCGCTAAATCTCTTGAAAGAGGAAAAAGAACACAGGAAATTTTAAAACAAGGACAATACCAGCCACTTTCTGAGGTTCTAGAAGTTGTAAGTATTTGGGCAGTAACAAACGGATATCTAGACGATGTCGCAATCGATCAAGTTGGAAGATTTGAAAAAGAACTTCACGCATATGTTAAAAGATCGCAAACCAAACTTCTCACAACCCTAGAATCTGGAGCAAAAGTAAATGAAGATGTATCTAAAGAATTAGAAAAAGCAGTAAAAGACTTTAAAAAGAGTTTCAAATAATATGGCAAGCTTAATAGCATTAAAAAGAAGAATAAAAACAGCGCAAAATGTAAGTAAAACAACACGCGCTATGCAGATGATTTCAGCAAGTAAGTTAAAAAGAGCTCAAGAAGCAGCTTTAACTGCTAGACCTTATGTAGAAAAGTTGACTCAAATTTCTAGAGAAATTTCTGGAAAAGTAGAAGAAAAAAACATGAATGACTATATGAAAA
>CAZBFH010000004.1:0-48372 GCA_964491185.1 uncultured Gammaproteobacteria bacterium | reverse complement strand
TTTCGTGGATACACCATTCCTCCTTGATCACCCATTGCATCTACTAAGGCATCAACAGCAAATTGCTCTACTTCAATTGGCATAGTACCTCCAATATGAGTTATTACTATAGAACTTGCTGGATCCTCAGGATTCTCTACACCCTCTTGCTCTACGCTTCCAAAAAAATTTTCCCCCATGGCATCCACACCTTGATCGTAAGGAAATGGAGCAAGTCTTAATAACCTTCTTCTTCTAAGTTCATATATACTTATGGGCTCTTCGCCCCGGGAATCACCTTCAAACTCTGCCATAAAACGGAGATTACTCCTCATTTGTTTCGGTGTCAAGAATTTTAATCAGCTTCCTACTGCTGGGGATTTTATTTGAGCAATCTGAGCACTTAGTTTTGCTGATGTTGTAGCAATGTCTCCTAATTTATCTCTGTCTATATGCGTTCCCAACGCCCAAGAAGAAACATCTGGATTCCAAGCTACAGATGGAATAACTCCTGAACTAACTCCTATACTCAGATAACTCGCGGGTGTTCTTGATCCAAATGTTACTATAAATACATAAGGATTTACTCCGTCCGGACGAGCTCCCAAAACAGCCAAGCTCTCATGCGCCTTGGGCGAAGTAACAAGTTCAGAGATTAATTTAATCCTTTCTCTTTCTGAGTCTAGGGAAAATCTAGTATCTTTTCTTAAAGTGCGATATTTTAGAACAGCTGTACTTCCCTGCGCATAATCTGTATTTCCCCCAGCATCCAGATCAAATAGCATATCCGGTAAGGTTTCTAGTGAAAATTCTAAAAAATCCAGATAGTTTTCCATACTATCTCCGATTTTTAAAAATCCTGGTCTATCTGAATACCAGGAAAGATAATCCTGAGCTTCCATCAGCCTAAATCCTAAAGATACTTTTCCATTCACCAGCTCATAAGATTGAGAACCTATAGAATCTCTCCCTCTGTCTAGAACTGCCCAATCTGTAGTTTTTGCACCAGGATCCAAAAGCCTGAGCCTATCATCTAAACCAGCAATACTGCCTAATAAAGCAACTGCTTGTTCTCTTTCTCTTTGATCTTCTTCAGGGGTTGGCATGGCCGAATTATAACTCCTTTTGCTTCGGTGTCAAGATTAACGATTTCGAGGACCTTGTGGGTTTGAGTTTCTATCTGCTGGGCTTAGATCCGCTACGGACCCATCATTAAAAACTGTAAGACCATGTGGAGACTGAGGTATGGGTGCATTGGGATCAAATTCCGAGTCTCCTACTTGATCGACTTTTGCATGTAAACTTCTTTGATCTACGAAATCCATCATTCTTTTTCCAGCAGCCATAAGCATGATGCTCCCTAGCAATGGAACTGCGACAGCTGGGTCATCAATTCTCCTGTCTGCATAATCTAGTACAAATGAAATTCCATAATTCACAAAAGCTGCTGCTCCTATAGTTAATACGGTGGCCCCTGCTCCTTTAACCATGTCGGATGACAATTCTTGAGTTTGTTCTTCGGGGACTGGTATTTCCTGTGTCATGATGCGTAATTTACTCCCCTTTTGTCTTCATGTCAAGGCTATTATTCCTATAGATGTTTACGTCTCATAAATCGGTTGGCCCTGGGAGCGCGGCACTTATAATTGGAACTATCTGATCTCGTAAATTTGTGGCAACCTGGCCTATATCAGGAAATTTCTCCCTGTCGACATGCGTAGAAAGAGCCCATCCCAGCACACTCTCATTCCAACCCACAACGGTTCTATGTGTTTGCGGAATTCCTAAATACATTATTGGAGTTATGTCACTCGAATTTGGCAAATAAAAAGACAGATTAAAAGGCATACTCATAACTCCCTTTTCAACTTGTGGAGTCTGATTACCTCCCGTTGCTGAAAGAGAAAGAATATTTACACTGTCCGTTACGAGTTCTGTCGCTAATGCTGCTCTATCTTTAATGCTATTAAATTTATAAGTTCTTGCATATCCTGCCTGAAGATTTGCTCTATAAGATAAATCAACCCTACTTCCTTCTAAATATCCTCTTCTGGCTTCTTCATCATTGAAACCATACAGCATTGAAGGAAGACCTGCGAGAATAAATTCCATAAAAGAATCATAGGAATGCTTATCTCTTGCAAAGCTTAAAAATCCAGGAAGCTCCGATCTCCAATCTAAAAATACCCACTCCATCCCTACCCTCAAATTAACCATTGCTGCTCCACATCTGAGTTCGTAATCGTGACTTTTTATTCCTGGGGTAGGATCAATACCTACGTCATCAACAAACCAAACTGAAGGTCTTGCTTGAGGATCTAAAGCTGCAAGTCTTGCATCTAAAAAACCAGAGTTACCGAATATTCTAGCCAAAGCTTCATCCTGTAATATCTTTTCCTCGGGAGTCATACACGCGGATTATACTCAGTTTTGCTTCGGTGTCAAGGCTAAAAATTTAGAGGATGAACATTTTCAGAGCTTATATATAAAAAGGGGTCTATATCAAAAAGTAGAGAAAATAACTAACTAGAAGTTAATTCCTCAAGCGCTAACCCTGGACCAAGATTAACTACTGCTGCAAACCTTCCAGCTAACTCCGGTTCATCAATTACAAAACCAAAACCTAAATATAAAGTTGCAAGTATTCTAGCATCTTCTGTTGTTAATCTTCCTGGAGGATCTCCAGGACCAAGCTGTACAACCTCCTCTAGCACTCCTATCATTCTATGAGCACTATTTAGATCATATACGGGTGGGGGTAATTCTACTCGCGGAATTAAATCAAGAAATCTTTGCCTTAAACCAGGAAAAGATGCAAAAACTTCACCGATAGGCATCATTCCAGCTTCAAAAATTGTACGATCTGGTTCAAATTCACCATCTAAAGGACGCGTACCAAAATCGTATGGTTCTACTGCAGGATAATGCAGCTGATATTTTCCAGCAGATTCAACCACAAACCTAGTACCATTCGATGCAACAAGTGTTATTTGGTCCTGCCCATTTGAACTATCGGCTTTTTCTACCATAGATTGGAATTATACGCTCTTTTGCCTCGGTGTCAAGGAAATTTTATTGACAGGAATTGATTAAAGTAGTATAAAAGCACACTATGGTAGACAAAGAACCCAAAAGAGGAAAAAAAGGAAAAGAGAAAGACCCCATAGATTGGAAAGACGTAGAAAGTGTTATTGTCACAAAACTTGCTGAACCAGATACGGAAGATCCATCTCGAAGAAGATATGCAGTGATTGATGGTGTTTTAGTAGAAGCTGTGATTGGAGATTTAGATAAATCTGGACTAACTGAGGCACATCTCGAAAAATTAAGACAGGAAATGATTAAGAAAATTATAGACACCAAGGCTTTAACCTTAGCAAGACTTGATAACTATCGATACTTATCAACGAAACCTGAACTAGAAAGAATGGACACACTCCTATCTACTCTTCGCGCCTTAAATCCAACCATGACATTTAGAACAACTAGTGACTATGCAGCATTATTTACTCAGGAATTAGCTCGTCCGAAACCCATAATTTCCCAGGTTATATATGATGACCCCACTGCTCCTGCTAGATTTGATCCTGATAGACCAATAGCTCCTGGAAATTTCCTAGATAATGTTCTTGGCGAAGGACAGGCAAGATTTATAGGAGATCCACCGAATCCGGCAGGCGAAAAAGTAAATACAAGTCCCCTGCCAAATAACTACAGAGTTATGAATAGCAGAAGCTAAGCCGAGGTTTTTCCTTTGAGGTTTTCGTTTTCTAGCTCTAACTCGCGAATTCTTTTCTTCAAATTATCTATTTCTTTTGAACTTTGTTTTATAGTGTTATCTTTGCCAAAAATCTTTAAAGTTGTTGAAATAAATCCAAAAAAACTAATAATAAGAGAGATTACTATTCCAATTAGAAGCGCTGCCAAAACTACTACATAAAGCGGGATGCTTGGAATCAAGTAATGAAAAAGATTAACTGATACGAGCTGAGTGTTTTGAGTGGCAAAGTATGCGAATATTCCACCAGAGACTATTAAAATTATTAAAGAAATCAATCTAGATACAGCTTACCATTAACTACGGGATATAACAAGCAATTCAAGAACTCTAGAGGCTGAGCATTTTCATTACTTCGTAAACGAAAACTCCTGGCCAAAATAAAGCTTTTATAAGTCCCCAGATTGTTTCCTGAAATCCTGAGGTAACTTGAATATAATATATAGCGGCTCCAATTATTCCTGTACAGTAAATTGCAGAGAGCCCTGCATTGTCCTTCATAATTGGAATTTACTCCCCTTTTTACTTAATGTCAAGGCTAAATTAAATTTCTATTGACTTACTTTGCTCCTCCCTTTAGAATCTCTGTACTCTGCCTCCATAAAAATGAAACCTATTACACCTTTTGGCTTACCACTTGGAATAAGCGTAACAGTCTGGACCATAATCGGTCTAGCTAGATTTTTGACGGAAAAAATAAATAAACCTAAAAAATTGGTTGGAAAAAAGAATAGATTCTCACCCAAAGATATTGCTGTGGTAATCCCTGCACATAACGAAGAAAAAATAATCAGAAAATCTATCCAAGCAGTTAAGGAGTTTCTGCCATCAAATCAAATTTATGTCATATCGGACGGGTCTACTGATAAAACTTATGTCAATGCGAAAAAAGAAAAATGTCATGTTGCGAAACTAAATCCTGGCCGAGGAAAAGCAAAAGCTTTGAAATACTTATTTACAGAACATAGATTATTTGAAAGATATAAATTAATTTTAATAGTTGATGCAGATACTAAAATGGACAAAGACACACTTAAATATGCCTTGCCTATGTTTAACGATAAGGATTTTAAAGTCGTGTTTGCTAGCTCACAGATAAAATGGCCAAAGCACATTATTCCCCGAAAAAAATTCTATTATGTAGCTTACCGAGATAGACTAAATAGACTTCTTCAGTACTGTTTCGTATATGGACAAACTTGGAAGTATACGAACGTAAATTACGTAATCCCCGGTTTTGCAACTATGTATAGATCTGACGCTTTAAAAAAACTCGAAATTGATACTCCTGGATTATTAATCGAGGACTTTAATTTAGCATTTCAGTTTCATAAAAAGAAACTAGGAAAAATTGGTTATGAACCAAGGATGATTGGTTGGGATCAATACCCAGAGTCTTTTGTCGATTACTGGAAACAAGTCAGACGGTGGAATATTGGATTCTTCCAAACAGTTAAAAAGAATGGATTCTGGCCAAGTCTTTTTTGGTTAGCTCTTGGAGTTTTTTCTTTTGAAATATTATTACATTCTGTATTTTTACTTCTTCTACCCTTGGTATTAATGTCAACTGCTTCAAATTTCATTAGTATCGGGCCATTTAATGGTATTGTAAATTTTTATGAAGCTTTACCATTTTACGAAAGCTATTCGGTCTTTAATCTAATCTTAACTGTATTTTTAATAGATTATATATTTACAGTAGTTATTGGACTTTGGAATAGAAAACCACAATATCTAATTTACGGTTTTTTCTTTATATTCATGCACTACGCGACTTCGCTAATCTTATTATCTTCAATTTATCCTGGATTTTTTGGACACTCAAGTGGTCGCTGGACATCACCAAAAAGACAAGAAAGTTAGTTGTAATTTTCTTCAATCATCTGCCAAACCGCACTGTCATCTCCACCTAATCTCCAGAATGTAACTCCTGCGAACCCAGATTTATAAGCAAGGTCTGTTTTAAACTTAATACTATCCTTATCTTCAAACCATACTTCATGTGAATCATATCTAAACATTGGCGATTTTTTGAATTTATCAAATTCCACATTAGCATTTTCTTTTTTTATTAATTTAGAAACCTCCTCAAGAGTTAACCCTGCTGCACTCTCTTTAGAATTTTTATCCCAGTCATATCCATAAAGAGGTATACCTAAAAAAACCTTTTCAACAGGTATATTAAGACTTAATGTGTAATTTACGATTTTTCCCACCCAATCAATACCCGCTATTGGTCCTGGTTCGTCTTCGTCTGTATGCTCACTATATCCCATTATCTGCACTTGATCTGCATATTGAGTCAATTTCTGCCAATCCTGATATCTACTAATTGATTCACCTTTTACATTTTCACCCGTCTTTGGATGAAGAACAACGGTTGTAATTTTATTATTTTTTTTCATCTCTTCAGATAATTCTTTTATAAATAATGTGTAGTTATTTCTCGTCGTTGGCTTTAATAATTCGTAATCAATAATAACACCATCAAATTCTTTTTCATTTAATTTATTTAGAATTTGTGTAATATGATTTTTTCTATTTGCTGTAGAATTTATTACCTCCTCAACCCTACCCGAATCCCACTTCTCAGGATTTTCACCTAAATTTGTAATTACAGCGCTAACTTTTATGTTATTTTCGTGGGCAAACTTTATCAGCTCCGTATCTTCTTTAGCGTATTCGTATTTCTGAATTGAGCCATCGTAATTTAGGTAATACCAAAATACATTTATATAATTAAAAACATTTTTATTAGCTTTAAAGGAAATAATCGCATTCTCTTGATCCCAATATGGAATTGATCCTTTTATAAAAAAATCTCGTTCTTTTATGATAGTTGGTGCAATAGTATTAACCGGAATCATTTTTGAAGAATCATTCTCTCGCTTACCCAAAAAATGAACAATAGATATTCCTCCAATCCAGAAAGTAAACAAAGCGAATATTATTATTAAAAGCTTTTCATACTTGAAAAGATTTTTCATTATGAAATAAGAATTTTTCGGGCTTCAATAGTGGGCACATTAAAGAGGAGATCTAGAATTGACAAATTTGCAATAAAACCGTGCTGCTTATTAAATAACTGCGGATATTCCTTGCACTTCCAGTCCTGCACTTTAATAGTTATTCCGTTGTTTTCAAATAATGAGTGGTCAACATATGCAGAAACGGCTGTTCCCCCACAAAAATCCTCGTTAGCACCAAATTCTTTACATAAGGCTACGATCTTTTCGTTTGTTTTAAGGGAAGGATTCTTTAAGCTCTCGCTTTCTGAAGATCTTTTTATCTCACGAAGTCTAATTAATTTATCTTTTGCCAATAACGCAACTACCTTATCTATATTAAGCGAATCTTTATCAAATTTTTTAACTCCAATAATTTTGAGTAGACCCCATAGAGTCGTTGATATATTTAAATCTGCCAAATTTTTATGTTTTATTTTTAGAAGCATTTCCAGCTCTGGAAAAATTTCATCAAATTGTGAGGCTTTCGAATATGCAACCTTAAATGTTTTTAAATGACCTTCTACCCATTCCGAGCTATCCTCTATCTTAGTTGAAACAATAGGCAAAAATCCTTCATGATGAACTGGAATTGATAATAGAAATCTTCCAAAAGACTGTTTTATTGGTGAATGAGCCTGATAAGACTTATCTGTTCCTCCATCAGGATATTTATGCTTTCTAACAAATTGCGCTTCATCTCTTATCGCAAAAACATCAGTATTTAGAATTCTTGCAAAATAATGAAGTCGTGGGAAGTACTGGGGCTGAATGCCGGAGTACCTCTTCGTTTTTGTTGTCTTTCCGGCCTTTGTCATTAGTCTATCCTTTATATATTTATTTGGAATAGAGGTCAATACAATTAAATATATCAAAGTAGACTATTTTAGATTGTTAAAAACCTGGAAAATAATCAGTTACAATTTTATGAGGCTTAATTCCAAGACCCTTTAGCAAATTTTTATAAGATTCAATCATGCTGATTCGTCCTGAAAGATAGTATGTGCGATCTTCAAAGCCTGGAACTTCTTTCTTAATCAATTCAGTTGTTAATCTACCTTTATGTCCAACCCAATTGATATTTTCATAATTCTTTGTGAGAACATAAACAGTTTTCAAACCAAAATCTTCTGCTTCTTTTAATATATCTTTATAAACAAAGCTCTCTGGTGTTGAATTTGAATAAAATAAAACTATATCCCTTTTTTCTTTACTATCAATCATATATTTTACGATACTTCTAAAAGGAGTTATTCCAATTCCTCCGGCGATAAAAACCAATTTTTCATTTTTATTTTTGGGTACCGTAAAATCTCCTGAAAGACTTCCAGCGTAAATTTTTTGCCCTGGCATTAGATTAACTAAGGATTTTTTAAAACTACTCCCTTTTATCTTTTCAACCCTAACTCCAATCTTTAGATTCTCCTCAGTTGGACTAGACGCCACTGTAAAATACCGCCTCACCCCCCTAGAATCAGGTCGAGAATGTCCTAAAGTCCATTCGAAATATTGTCCTGGCAAAAAACTTAATGATTTCGGCTTTTTAAAAATGAATTCATAAATACTTGGAGAAAGCTCAACTTTTTCTTTAAACTCCAAAACCAATCTCTTTCTAAAACTAACAAAATAAGCAAAAATATTTCCTAAAATTAGTGCGGTTTCTGAGGTCATAAAAAATGGACCAATATTAAATTGAACTCCTGTTAAAAACCCAACCAGCGCTCCGTATATAACCTGAAGACGTCTACTTGGAGGCATAGTTAGAGGCTCAGTCAACATAACTGTACCTAAGAAAAGAAGTGGCCAAGATGGAATTGCTTGACTTAAGACTTGCAAGATATCTGATCCATTTAAATAAGCAAAAATAGAGATTGAAATAACTGCAAAAATAAAATATGAAATGAATAAACTAAACTTTCTAACTTTTCTAACAATTAGAAAACCTACAAATAGTACAAACGGAAAAAGAAATCTATTACCTATCCACCATTCACCTTCATATGCACCAGATAAACCCATCAAAACTAGGGAAAATGCAGCTGGATTAAAAATATGTTTTCTGTGAACAGCCAATACATATTTAGATCCCATCGCAATAACCGAGAACAAAATATAATTTAGAGGCGAATTGCCAAGCTGATAAGGAGTAAGAATTAAAAATAAAATTAGTGAAGTGATCGCAAATGATTCTGGATTTATTTGAACTCGAAATATTTTTGCAAAAATAAAGTTCGCTACAAAACAAGTTGTGATAATTAAAATCAAACTTATAATTAAATTAAGCGTAGAAAAAGGAACTATTCCAACACCTGAAAAAAAGATTGACACTATGACCAAAAATATTAGTCCATAAAGAACAACTCTATACGTTGTAAAATTATTAAGTAAATTATCAATTACTTTCATCTTATTATTGTACTAAATTTTCTTTTTTTATAAAAAGCTCAGCGGAAAAATTTATAGATTTTTTAAATGAATAATCAGGATATAGAATTAAATATTCAAAATCAAAATATTTTAGAAGTTTTTCAGGATTTGCAAAGAACAAACATGTAGCTAATCCATCTGCTGTTACACCATTATTTGAAATAACCCAAGTTGCTAGAATTTCATCCGGCGATTTTAGAGTATTAGCATTAATTATATGGTGGAACCTATCCCATGCCCTTCTATTTCCAGAAGAAGCAGCTATGCTTTGGTTTTTTATTTTTGCAATTCCGATTACTTGCTTAAAATTTCCAGGGTGCTCAAGTCCCACCGATAAAGCTTTTTCCCTATTTTTATAATATATATCTCCCCCACCATCAATCGTAAAAGTATTAACACTATTTTCTAACAATAGTTTTGCGATTATGTCTATTAAGTAACCCTTACCAAGCCCTCCGAAATCCAGAATAAATGGTTTTTTGATAGTAAGTGTTGGATGTGAGTAAGAATAAATTTCAGAAGGTTTTGGGAGTTTATTTATTTTTTTGGGTTTAAGGCTATAGCTTGAATCATATCCTGCTTCATTTAATGTATTACCAATAAGAAGTGTAAAGGCGCCGTTTGTGATTAACCCTAACTTTTCGTAAAGAGAAAATAATTCCTTCGCGTCAGGTGGAAATTCATATTCTCCGTCTTTCTCGGAAATTTTCCAAACAATTGAATCTTTTCTAAACCTTGAATAAGTTTTATCAAACTCTTCAATTCTCTTAGAAATGAGCACTAAGGTTTTCTCGCGAGAAATAGGCGCATCAAAACAATCGATCACCCAGTGAGTACCGATCGCTTCAAACGCAAGCTGGAAAGAATTCATAATTAAGAGCTAACCTTAGCTTGTGACTTAATGTCATCAAGTGCTGCATTAAATCCAAGTGGAGTCAAACTTGATCCTGAAATTTTCCCTAGATTCACTTCATCAATGTTCTTTCCAACAACTTGTTCTTTATAATTAGCGATAAAATCTGCTTGCTTCTCTTTTGAGATAGAAGACTTAGCAAGAGCTTTAACATCTACCTCTTCAATTACTCCATTAGTAAGAGTAACTGTAACATCAATCGATTCTTTACCTGAATGATATGAATATTCTCCAACTGCTTCGTATTTTCCATCCTTATATGCAGTCATCCCATTTTGTGAATTTCCATTTTCCTGCATTGCTCCCGTTGCAGAATCCTGCTTAGGCACTTCTACTACTGCTTGCTGTTTATTTCGAGTTAAAACAAAACCTCCGGCTGCAATTACTGCGATAATTACTACCACCGCAATCCCAACCATAATCATATTTTTACTCATACCTGTTTTTTGTGTTTCTTCTTCCATTTATTCACCTCCTTACCCTGCTTTAGATTAATTAAACAACCTTAAAATCAGTTGAATTATTATAACAAATTCTAATTTAGATATTTTTTATAAAATTCAATGGTTTTTTCCATCGCCTCGGTAAATACACTGCCCGTAAAATTATGTCCACCTGTTGGATATTCATTCAACTCATGGGGAATTTTAGTTTTATCAAGAATCGCATTTAAATCTCGACTATATCCAACGCTTACAACTGGATCATCCACTATATGATTTAGTGAAATCGCCCCAGTTATTTCATCTAGATAATTTGTAAAAGGCACTTGCTTCCAAAATGCGTTCTCTGGATCAAATTGTCCGTATGTATCTATTAACTTCTGTCGTTTTGATCTATTTATGTTTTGATCCGTTGGAGGCCGGTAGCTGTTATCATCTATTCCATATTTTTGCATATCTGAATATGTATAAACAGCTCCTCCCCATATCGCAGCAGCAGGTACATCTGGCTTAGCAGCTAATGCGCGGGTTACTACATTTCCCGCCATTGAATGTCCCCAAAGCCCTACCTTATCAGGATTAACAAAATCTGAACTTTGAAGCGCAGCTCTAGCATTTAAAGTATCTACTATATAATCTGATCCATAATATCCTCCTCCTGCTTCCCCCTCGCTCTCTGCGTGCCCTCTCAAGTCTATTTTAAAAACCACAAAACCATTTCGCGCAAGATAATCTACATACGTACTATAGTTTCCAGTAGTCGTATATAAAGATGGAGGAATGTAACCATGCACAAAAACTATCGCAGGCCAACCCTCAGACGGCTCATCACCTTCAGGAATAGTTAGCAAACCATTTATCTTAAATCCATCAGAATCATAGCTTGTTAGATAAGATGAATAATTTGAATTTTCTGATAAAGCTTCGCGTTCATTTAACTTACTAGTATAAGTTCTTTCTCTTAAACTTGGAATGGTAATTTCTGAAAATGGATATGGGGTTGGCGCTGGATTCACAGAAGAATTTAGGGTAGATAATTTCCCTGATGAATCACTCTTTGAAATTATAGAATAAAGTCCACCAAAAACAAAAACGTTTATTCCAATTAATGCGACTAGCAATAAAACTATTTTCTTTCTTTTCTGAGCGGGTGTTAAAGTTGGCATTTCAGAAGTTTGGGGAGTCACTTTTTCTTTCATGAGCTAAAATTATACCAAAAATTGTCTTAAAAGAGAGTCAAGAACAAAAACCACACTCTTTGATTCATTGTCAACAATTTTTTATATCTGTAATAAGCATATCTAATAAAAAATTTAAAATATCATGCTAAATTACGTAAGCAATTCGTAAGATTAATTTTTAGGAAGCTTGGCAAATTTATAAAATACTAAAAGATTGCTTAGCTGAAATACTTGTAAAATTAAAATTGCCATTGCTGGAGACAATTTGTCAGCTATTAGACCGAGCGAAAACGCTACAACCCCAAAGAATATGCTACCCGCAAATGAATCAAGTGAACCCATGGTTGCACGCTGTTCTTGCTTAAATTCTTTCTGCATTATTGAATTTTTTGCAACAACCGTAGAACCAAGAAAAAGTGATGTCGTCGACATTATAAGAGGAGTAAGAATGGTAGGATAAACTGCAGCAACTGAAGTTGCGATCCTACTATAAGTGTTACCAATAACTAGCATTTTCAACTCTCCAAATCTCTTAATGTTTTTTGTACTAAAATGAAAACTTAAAGCTGCTCCGAAATTAGAAAATATTTTCGCTATAGGAATCGCCCACGCTGGCCAAACCATACTATAAACTGCTGATTGAAATTGATAGTTTGCTTCGCCAAATCCATACCCCATGATTGATGACAAGCTAATGAGCCTTAATTTTGGATTTTGCTTAAATCCTAGAAATGCTTCTTTTAAATGTAGATAAATATTTCCAGATCTATTCGAATGAATTTTTGGTTCTTTAATTAAAAATGAAATCAAAAGACAAATTACCTGTGGTATTACCGACAACCAAACCAAAAGCGAATATGATCCCACCAACAACAGAATTGCTCCAATAGCAGCGGACACTCCTAAAGCAATTTGTGACATTTTACCAATCTTTCCATAATATTCACCAAATCTACCCTGCTCATTAGTCTCGGCCAAAGTATCATGCATAAGTGCATCATTATTTCCACTGTAAAATGCTGTCGCCAAACCCTGAAAAATTGACCCAATTACTAAAATCATAAATGACCCACCTATTGCATAAAATATCATTGAAAGAAGTCCGACAATTGCACCCAAAATAACAGTTCTATGTCTTCCAATTCTGTCTGAAAAAATTCCAGTTGGAACTTCTAAAAAGGCGGAAGAAATTGTAACTATTGAAAAAACACTCATTCCCAATGCAAATGACCCTGATATTTGTGCAAAATAAAGAATTGCAACTGGTGCATAAAATCTGAAATCAGTAAAAAATCCAAACCAGGAAAGTAATTTTATATTTTTGTGCATAGATGAAGTATAGCAAATGAAAATAAGGTAAAATGTATTTATGAATATTCATGTGATTGCACATCCAAATGCCAAGAAGACAAAAATAGAAGGAGACTTACTTGGGGACCTTCATGTTTGGGTAAATGAACCTCCAATTGATGGACGAGCTAATTCTGCGATAATTAATGCGCTTTCAAAGCATTTTAATATTGAAAGAAATAACATATTTTTAACTAGCGGAGAAAAATCAAAAAATAAAATATTTGAAATAAGCGGAATCTAATTATTCGTATCTGATTGCCTCAATTGGTGAAAGATCTGCAGCTTTTTTTGCTGGAAAGACACCAAAGAAAATCCCAATCGCAGAAGATATACCTAAAGCTGCAAAAACTGAAATCACATTTATTCCTGCGGGGAAAAAAGGTTGAATTAGCAAAACAATTCCAATTGCAAGAAATAATCCCATTAATCCTCCGAAAACAGATAATATAAGAGCCTGCGCTAAAAATTGTAAAAGAATATCTTTTCTAGTTGCTCCTATTGCACGCCTAATACCTATCTCCTTTGTCCTTTCGGTAACAGTTGCATACATTATATTCATAATTCCAATCCCTCCAACTACTAAAGAAATAGAGCCGATCGCAATTAAAATATAATTTAGAATTGAAAAAATACTGGTAACTATATTGAGAATTTCAGTTTGCTCAACAACTTGAAATTCATCTTCCTCATATGTTTTAAGCAAAAGCTCATTTAAATCTTTCTTAACCTGTGGAATAGACTCTTCGTTTTTTGCTTGTACATTTATTTGTGAGAATTTTTTATTTGGATTTAGTGAATTAATTTTATAAGAGACATAACTATAGCTGTCAAAACTAGGCCCACCCAATCCTCCGCCCCCCTTAGAACCCAACACGCCCACAACCTGAAAAATCTGATCTGAAATTCTTATTTTTTTATTTAACGCAGATTCTTTTGATCCATATAAGTCTTCTGCTAATTTGGGCCCTATCATAACCTTTTTTGCTCTTTTATCAATGTCTGATTTCGTTAGTAATTTTCCCACTTCTGCTTCTAAATTATATACTTTAGATATCTCTTGATTCGTTAATATAATAGTTGTTGATTTCTTTTCCCCATTAGCTTGGGCTATAGAAGACTTTTCATATGTCGGAACAGCATAATTAACATTATTAATTTTTTTTACTCTTGTTATATCCCCCTCATCAAATCTTTCACTTATGGAACCTGGATCTTGAAAGCCTCCCCCGTCGGTCAGAACTCTCGCAGGTAAAACATAAATACTGTTTGATCCTAAATTCTCAAACTGTTGCTCTATGTAATTCCTAAGACCAATTCCAAACGCGATAAGTAACACTACAGACATAACTCCAATTAATATACCAAGGGAAGTTAAAAAAGTTCTAATCTTATTTCTTCTAAAATCGTCCAGCGCAGACCTAAATAAAAAATTAATTCTATTCATGAACTCATAATCTCCCCATCCTTCATCATAATTTGTCTTTTTGCCCTGGCTGCAATTTCTCTATCATGCGTAACTATTAGCACAGTTACTTTTAAGTCCTTATTTAATTCGCTTAATAGCTTTAATATCTCCTCACCTGATTTAGAGTCAAGATTTCCTGTTGGCTCATCAGCAAGAATTAACTTAGGATTCATCATTAGAGCTCTCGCTATTGCAACTCTCTGCTGTTGACCTCCTGAAATCTTGTTTGGTCGATAATCTTTTCTTTCAATAATTCCAAATCTTGTTAAGTATTCCTCTGCTCTTTTTATGGGATCAAAATCTAATTTAGTTTTTGAATACTTGGTGGGTAAAATCACATTTTCTATAACTGATAATTTATTAATAAGATTAAACTGTTGAAATATAAACCCAACATATTTATTTCTAATTTCGGATAAAGAGTCATCATTTAGCCTTGAAACATCTTTTCCATCTATTATTACTTTTCCAGATGAGGGCTTATCCAAAAGACCAAGAATATGCATCATAGTTGATTTACCACAGCCTGATGGTCCAACGATTGCAGTAAATTCACCGTCTTTTATTACTAAATTTATTTTCTTGAGGACTTTTGCAGTTTCTTCTCCAATTTCATAATATTTTTCTACATTTTCAAACTTAATCATAAACTAAATCGCCCTCATTCAAACCCGATTTAACCTGAGTATCCTCATCGGTCTCAAGACCTATCTTTACATACCTCTTTTCCTTTTTATTCCCAAGCAACACATATTCTCCGTTTTCATCAGATTTTATAAATTTACTTGGCAAATATAATGCCTCATCAATTTCATCTGTAACAAATGTGGCATCTCCACTCATTCCAATTCTTAAATTGTCTATATCTCCCCTAATGGACACTTCTACCTTATATACTGTCCCCGATTCCTCCTCATCTGGAATAAAAGATATATTTTTGATTTCACCTTCAAATTTTTTATTTTCAAAAGAATCAAGCATGATCACACATCTATCTCCAACCTTTAAGAGAGGTACCTCTGTTTGATCTGCAGAGACAGAAAAATATATTGTTGCAGGATTTAGAATTTGAAAAAGTGAAGTAGAAAATGTAATGTTATTTCCAACAAAATAATTTGCCTTACCTACAATTCTACCTTCAAAAGGAGATGTCAAAACAGAATCTCTTTTCGCAATATCCTTCAACTCAACTGCAATAACTGCCTTATCCAAATCATACTGATTATTCTCTAGAATTCTTCTTACCTCGCTATTAGGTGCATTCTGAGGATTAGATCCACCCTCATCTTCTCTTGTTTGCTCAAAAGTATTTCTTTGCTTTGAATAATCTAATAAGGAAGATTGTAAGCTTTTAAGAACTGAGCTTTGATCGAGACTCGCCAAATATTGCCCTTTTTTTACCGTGTCATCTTCCTTAACTCCAATCCAATTAATTTTTCCAGAAACAGGAAAGAATAAATTTGAATATTCCTTAGCATTAATTTTCCCGGAAAGTATTAACTCCTCCTTAAGAGTTCCCTTCTCAACAAAAGTTGACACTTGGGGCTCAGAATTTCTAGCTCTTATAAAGATAAATCCTGACAACATGAGGACAAATAATACAATAGCTAGGATTAATTTCTTCCTATGTAATAAATTCTTGATTCGAGCAGGCAAATTAGACACTATATATGATCTTAGCATTTTATTGTAGCTAAATAAACAATAATTTTAACTGTTAATAGAAGTCTATAGTTTTGTTCAGTTACCAAATAAAATCTGATATTATCGGCTCGTTTATGTGGTATACTTTTTTTGATTTTTGAAATGAAATTATTTAATTTAGCATTTATTATTCCTTCTTATAACGAGTCAGAAAATATAATTCTTTTGATAAATAAAATTAGAAAGTTTTATCCAAAATCAAAAATAATAATAGTTGACGATTCCACCCCAGAAGAAAAAAATAAAATCAAAAAGCTTCTATCCAAAACCAAAAAAAGAAATGTTATTTATTTTCCTCGTAAGAAAAAGATGGGCAGAGGCAGTGCGGTAATTGAAGGATTTAAAATTGCATTAAAAGATGAAAAAATCACACACGCTTTTGAAATGGATGCAGATCTATCCCATAATCCAGAGGAAGCAAAAAAATTTACAGAGAAAATAATAACAGAGAATTCAGATCTCGTTGTCGGCTCCCGATATTTATCAGAAAGTAAAATCATAAAGTGGGCATTATGGCGCATTATGATGAGTAAAATAATTAATAAATTTTTAAGTATTCTTCTAAACCTTAAGCTCTCTGATTACACAAATGGATACAGACTTTATAGTAGAAGCGCATTAGAATTTTTAACAAAAACAAAAATTGAGTCAAATGGTTTTATAGTTCTCTCAGAAACAGCTTATCGTCTCAAGAACAATGGTTTTAAAATTTCTGAAGTTCCTACATCTTTCGTTGAAAGAAAATTTGGAAAATCTTCTTATGGAAATCGTGAACTTCTCACCTCACTTGCTATGATCCTCTGGATACGATTTAAAACACTAAGAAACGTAAAGATATTTTTTCTAATTCTATTAACCGCGCTCACTCTCTCTTTAAGATTCTGGAATTTAAATGAAATGGGAAGAACCTGGGACGAAGGAGCTTATTCAGAAAATGGATATACCATGAATAACTTAATCATAAAAAAAGATTTCAATAACCCTTTTTTTAAATATACTTTTGATCATCCTCCGCTCGGTAGATATTTATATGGCATAGCATCTTCTTTTGACATTCAAAATTTTGATAAAAATGGAATCCCAATCTATAACTATGACTATACGTATGCAAGATTAGTGTCAATCTTCCTCTCTACTCTTTCAGTTTTATTAGTAGCGCTTTTCGGATGGAAATACATTTCTCCATTTGTAGGAATAACTGCAGGAATAATCCTAGCAATGCTCCCGACATTTCTAGGCTACTCGCAATTAGCAACATTGGAAAGTCTTGTAATGTTTTTCTTCACAGCTTCTGTTTTTTTATTCATAAATTTACTCCACAAATTTTCTTATAAAAATTTAATTTTAACGGGAATTTTTACAGGACTTGCACTTGGAGTAAAACAAACAAATATTTTTATATATCCATTATTCGCAGCAATTTATTTCCTATGGTATTTCTTGAAAGATAAAAAAAACAAACCTAATTTTATTCGCGAAATTATTTTTCCATTATTTTTAATTTTTACAATTTCTGTCATTACTTTTATATTACTATGGCCAACAGCACTCCTCAATTTAAATGATGCGATAGCTATCGAAAAAGCTATGTGGTTTTCAAGTGAAGTAAAACTCCCTCCTCCGGAAGTTTTCTTTGGGAGACTTATGCTTGTTCCGATCGTGTATTATCCAGTTTATTTTTTAATCACAACTCCATTCTTAGTTATTATTTTATTCTTAATAGGAATGAAGGCGATAGATATTAGAAAAAAATTTGTCTTATATGCAGTACTTTTATGGTTTACGCTTCCATTCTTTCAGTCACTTTATCCTTTTAAACAACATGGCCTTCGTTATATTATCCAAGTCTATGCTCCCCTAGCGTTAATCGCTGCTATTGGATTTGAGTCAATTTTTGGAATGTTTAAAAATAAATTTAAAATTAAATACATCGCGATATTTGCTTTAATAGCGTATCTCTTAATAATATTAAGAAACATAACACCCTATTATCTTGACTACTTTAATATTTTACCTGGTGGAGTGAATGGAGTTTATAATTCCAAACTTTTTCAAATCGGCTGGTGGGGCCAAGGAAACAGAGAAGCGGGAATTTTTCTTAGAGATAATACTCCTAGAAATTCCAATATTGGTCTCGCTATCTCTCCGCTTCATTCTTTCCCCTACTACGATGAATATAATGCCGAAAAATATAATAAAAATAAAAAATATGATTATGTGGTTGTAAATTATTTTAATGTTTTAAGAGAAGGTTTTGATGACAGTGAAATTAAGAAAAATTACAAATTAATTCATCGAATTTTCGCTGACGAAGCTGTTCTTGTATTTATTTATCAGAAAGAATAGTTATCTTAAATCCAAAGTTTCACCTGAATAAACAAGGCTCAGAGGTTTTATAATTACTTGCTTTTCACCTTTTTCTACATATCCTGCATTTATTGCTTTAAATTTATTTTTTGAAATTATTTTTAAACTCTTCTCAACATCTTTCGATTCTACGATCAAGCAATAATCCTGGCCCATGTTATAAGTTTCATACATTTCATAATCAGAAAGATTTGCATGTTTTTGAATAAAATCAAAAACTGGCTGAGGTTTAAAAATCTTCTCTATCACATACGTAAATTTCGGACGTCCTCTCATAATTTTTCTAACACCATGCCCTGTGATATTTGAAATATAATGAATGTCTATATTATTTTTTTGCAAATCTTGAATAACTTTTGCATATATATTTGAGGGGGTTAATAAACTTTGCCCGTATGTTTTATTTCCAATCTTAGTCTGATAACCTTTTGGAAGTTTTTTTGCAACCGCTCGAGTTAGTGAAATTCCATTTGCGTTTACACCATTACTTTTTATAAGAATTATTCTATCCCCCACTTTTATATTCTTATCTGTTACTAAATATTTTTTATTTTTTATTATTCCCACCGAAGACCCACCAAATTCTGCAGTTCCCTTCTCAACAATTTGCTTTAAGGTAGGCGTTTCTCCTCCACCCCATGAAACCCCTGCAATATCACATGCCTTTTTCCAACCCTTAATAAGGTCTATCATTCGCGGTTTATCTGAAAGCCAATCATTGTCACCTACTGCCCAATATGCATGCAAAACTAAAGGTGTTGCACCCACGGAAACTAGATCATTAATTATTGTTGCAACAGTATCATGAGCAATCACGTCATAATAAGTTTTCTTCTTAGATCTTGAGCCATCCGCAACTAAATTTTTTGTCCCAAGTCCCTCGATTACTGCTGCCATATAAATATCGCCTTGTTTCCAAACATACCCTGACTCTCCTCTTGTATCGGTTATTTCAGAAAAACCATGGTTCTTTAGATTTTCTCCTGTGGCATATGCAGATTCTTGAAACAGTTTTTTTACTGGGTCTTTAGTGTCGTAATTATCTCCAACCTGTGAATATGTTATTTTTTTCATTGCTTTACAAACTCTACTATGTTTTGAAAAAGAGGAAGTCCCTGAGGAGAAGTGACCAATCCTCGACGCCAGTTTGGATGCTGTTCCACTCGAACAAAACATTCTGGATGCGGCATAAGTCCCAAGACTCTCCCAGTTTCATCTGTCACTCCAACAATTGCATTTAATGATCCATTTGGATTTCCTGGATATTTCTGAGTAGGATTTCCTTTTTCATCTACATATCTGAAAGCCACCAAATTTTCGTCCTCGATTTTTTTAATAATTTTATCTTCAGCGTAAAACTTTCCCTCTCCATGAGCTACCGGGTACCATAGAACCTGATCGGTCATACCATCTAGAAATTTACTCTTCGAATTTTTCTCAACTCTTACCTTTATCCATCTGCATTCGAAATGTCCTGAATCATTATTAACAAGAGTCGCATCCATATTCCCTAAGTTACCGAATGGAACAAGTCCAGTCCGCACTAAAACTTGAAATCCATTACATACCCCTAGAACTGCAGTATTTTTTCGCTTTACAAATTTTCTAATTTCTTCTCCTAAATAGGAAACCATTTCAGTTGCCAAAATTTTCCCTGAAACAATATCATCTCCATACGCAAATCCTCCAGGAATTCCCAAAATTTGATATTCAGATAATTTTTCCTTTTTTCTTCTTAAATCATTAATATGAACTAATTTGGCATCGGCGCCAGCCAAATTAAATGCGAAAACCATGTCCTCATCTCTATTTATTCCGTCTGCTTTTATAATAATTGCTTTAGGCGCTCGCACTGAGCTTGCCGAATGTGTTTTCATGGAAATATTTTTCTCATTGGTTTTTGCCAAGCATTTTTTAGATCGTATAAACCTGCACTAAATATTTTTTTACCATTTGAAAATTCTATATTCTTTTCTTTTTTTGTTTCCCCTAAAATCATAAACTTAACATTTTTAAAAAGTTTTCTTGCAGTCTCCCGATTATCAACTTCCACTAAAAATGCTCCTGCTGTTTCGTTAAAAAGAAAATAATCCTCTCTTTTATTTTTAGGCAATTTAAGAGTAACGCCCATGTCTCCTCCGCTACACATTTCAAAAACAGAAGTTAAAATTCCCCCTTCGGAAATGTCATGACAAGATAAAATATCACCATTCATAATTCCATTATTAATTACTTTTGCTATTTTTGAAAACTCTTTTAAATCTATCTCTGGAACTTTTTCTCCAAGTAAATTATTAATATCAAAATAAACTGATCCACCCATTGAATTTGTGTCTAAATTTCCAACAAGAACAACTACGGAATTATTTTTCTTAAAATCTGATGAAACAGTTTTTGTCGAGTCTGGTATTCTTCCGAAAACTGAAATACAAAGAACAGGAGGAATTTTTATAACAGTATCACCTTTTCTGTATGTTGAAGACAAACTATCTTTTCCGGAAATTACTGGTGTCTTTAAACTCTTCATTATGTCCACTACCGCATCTACTGATTGATCAAGACTATATAATGACTCCTCGTCTGGAAAAGGCCAAATATAATTATTTATTAGTGAAGCATTTTCTATATCCCCACCAACAGCTACATAATTTGAAAGCGCTTCTACCCCAGCCCAAATACTTCCATCATATGGATTAATTTTATTTAATATTGGGTTCAATCCATGAGATAAAACCATCGCATATTTTTTATTTAAAATTGGACGAATTACGACGCTATCATTTGGTGAATCTAATTTTTCTCCAGTGTATGGCTGCAAATCATTCGTTCCCTGTACCGAATGATCATACATTCTAACAATTGGCTCCTTAGAATTTATATTTCCATGGGACAAAACTTTTTTATATATCTCAATCCATTCTGATTCTTTCCTGGGAAGCTTTGGCTCTTTTTTTAAAACTTCTCGCTTAATCCTTTTGCCTATCATTAATCTTTGCGGTAAACCGTTATGTAAAAATTCCATTGATAAATTTGCGATTTGTTTTTTACCATAAAAAACTTCTAGTTTTTTTGTGTCTGTGAAATTTCCTAAAATTGCTGCTTCCACATTATATTTCTGACAAATTTCTAAAAACTTTTTAATATCTTTTCTTGCAATCGCAATTACCATTCTTTCTTGTGATTCTGAAACCCAAATCTCCCAGGGAGAAAGACCATGATATTTTAAGGGGGCATTTTCTAAGTCTACTTTTACCCCAGTCTTAGAACCTATTTCACCAACCGCTGAGGAAAAACCTCCTGCTCCGCAATCAGTAATTGCTCGAATTAAATCCAAATCCCTTGCCTCTAAAATCGCATCAAACATTCTTTTCTCTTCTATAGCATTTCCTATTTGAACAGCTGAAGAATTTATTGAAATTGTTTTATCTGTCATTTCAGCTGATGAAAATGTTGCACCGTGGATTCCATCACGTCCTGTGCGCCCGCCTACTGCAACTATTAAATCTCCCTTAAGAGGTGTTCCTTTTTTCGCTTTTTTTGTAGGAATTAATCCATATGCTCCAACTATGACAGTAGGTTTTGCTCTAAAATCTTCATGAAAGTGTATAGAGCCATTATTTGTTGGTATTCCCATTCGATTCCCATAATCCCTTACTCCCTCCACTACTCTTTTTAATAGATACTCAGGATTCAAGCATCCTGGCGGCAAATCTTTTTTAGGAAGATTTGGATCTGCAAAACAAAAAATATCAGTCGAGGCAATTGTTTTTGCGCCCTGCCCCGTCCCTAAAACATCCCGAAATACTCCACCACTACCCGTCATGGCACCACCATATGGTTCAATCGCAGAAGGACTATTATGCGTTTCAACTTTTCCACAAATTGAGTATCCATCATAAAATTTCATAACCCCTGAATTATCACCAAATGCAGAAACAATATTTCTTGGGTGTTTTAATGCTTCAGTTTTTATTCTCTCAATTAAAGGTTTTTTCTTTTTCCCATCAATTATTAAATTTGCTTTAAATGTTTTATGAGCACAATGCTCACTCCAAGTTTGTGCCAAAGTCTCAAGCTCTATATCATTCGGATCTCTTTTAATTTTTCTAAAATATTCCTGAATCACTTTCATCTCTGACAAGTTTAAGAATAATTTATCTTTTGAAAGCTCCAATAAATCATCATCTGAACAATTCCTAATAGAAACAACGTTCGTTGGGCCTACAATTCCAGAAATTTGTAATGTCTTAGGCGGCTTATCTACTAAATATTCTATAAGAGGGTTATAAAGACCTAACTCATTAATATTTTCTAAACTAAAAGATCCAAAAAAATGATATTCCCAGGATGAATCAGCTGCTATTAAATTTACTTTTAGATCTTTTGCAGATTTTACAATAGATGCAACTTCAGGATTCATAACTCCTGGTTTATAAGCAACTTCAATTTTTGACCTAGCATTAAAAATCGGTTCATCAATTGTATATTTTTGTATTATTGATTCTGCTAATAGTTTTTCTGCAAGATATTTTGCCGATTTCTTATCAACTCCTTCTAATCTATAAACCCTTACAGTTCTGACTTTTGTGACTGAAATTTTTTTTATCCTATTTAACAAGCCAGCCCCTTTTAAATCTTCCTCTTCATTTTTAAATGCAACTCTAACTGTATAAATCATAAACTTTCCCTTTCCACATCCCGCCATCCAATGTCCGTCCTAAAATGCAAGTTATTATTTTCAATTGTTATTAGTGAAATTGCTCCATATGCCCTCATTCTTGCTTGACGAAGTGTTAAACCTACACTCATCAAATGAAAAACTCTTCCGCCAGTTGCAACTAGCTTGTTTTCAATCTTAGAAATTCCTGCTCCATAAATTTTTATGTTCGGCAATTTACTGACCTTTTCAATTCCTATTATTTTTTTCCCTTTCACTTTTGAATAATCCACTGGATAACCCCTACTACATCCAGCAATACTAACCCGAATTAGCTTATCAGTTTTTAATTTTAATTTACTAATTTTTTTATCCAAGACTGATTCCACTAACGTTAAATAATCTGATGAAATTCCAGGAATTAAAACCTGCGCTTCAGGGTCCCCCCATCTTGAATTAAATTCAACAATTTTAATTCCATTATCAGTAATCATTCCACCAAGGTATAAAATTCCAGAGTATGCTCTGTCCTCTTTTTTCATCCCTTTCATAAAGGGTGTAAGAATTTTATTTTCAATTTCTTTTTCAATTTTTGGTGTAATTACTTTAGGGTTTGAAACACACCCCATTCCTCCAGTATTTGGTCCAATATCTCCATCGAATGCATTTTTGTGATCCTTAGCATACCCTATGATTTTATAATTCTCTCCATCACAAATTACAAATGCCGAAAATTCTTCGCCCTTCATTTCTTCCTCAATAACAAATACCTCTCCAGATTTTCCAAAATTCTTCATTTGTCTTATTGCTAAAATTGCATCTTTTTTTGTCTCCGCTCTAATTGCACCTTTTCCAAGCGCTAATCCAGAAGCTTTTACGTAAAGTGGTTGTTCCCTAAGAGACTTAACGTAAAAATTTCCACGACTTATGGAATTAAAAGACTTAAAATGTGGAATTGGAAGATGATACTTAAGCATAAAATTTCTAGACCATTCCTTACTCCATTCAATTTCTGAAGCTTTTTGCGTAGGCCCAAAAGCTCTAATTCCAATTTCTATTAGTTTATCTACAAACCCAAGCGCAATTGGATCATCCTGCGCAACATCCACTAAATCAATTCCATGCTTTTTAATAACTGCCTTAATTTTCTCAAAATCTGTTGATGGAACATCTGAAATACATTTTACTTTTTTGTTTGAATATTCCATAAACGGATTTCCAGGAGTAACAAAAATCCTTTTTACTTTTTTATTTTTTGCGTATGCATTTGCAATCGCATGCTCTCTTCCACCAGATCCAAGAATCAAAATATTCATCTGCAAAGTTTTTTTAATACATTAACGTACATCTTATTTTCTTTTAGTTTTAATCTCTTATAAAGACTCTGAGAATCATCATTCTTTTTAATTTTCTCAAATACCCTATCTAGAACTTTTCCAAAATCAAATTCATTTGATAGGAAATGGATTGATGATCCAGCATATGTCGCATTATTATTTAAAAAGTTTTCAATTGCAATATCTGCTAATTTTCCCCTATTCCATATTCCACTTGAACCATCTGGATTTTTTACTTCCCCATCTATTTCATCTGGAATCAAACCTGGATGAAGATTTAAAATTTTATTTTTATACTTACTAATAACATCATCATCAATTATTAATCTCCATCCAGCTAGACAAACATAATCAATCTTATATTTACTTAAAATTTTTATTAAGTTTTTTTTATTGGAAATTTCTGTAGGAATTTTATTTTTTTTAGCGCGAATCAATCCGTATGCGTCGTCATCGGAACTAACTACAACTGTTATTTCTGCTGATATTTCTTTATTATTTACCGCGTCAATTAAGGCCTGTAGATTAGATCCTGTACCTGCGTTAGAAACTAAAACTGCGAGAGACTTCATTAATAATTGTATTTAATTAATTTTCTTTTTTTACCAATATCAATCGGATAATCTCCAGTAAAACATGCGGTACAAAGCTCACCCTCAGGAACTCCAATTGCCTTTATAAGACCTTCATACGAAAGAAAATACAACGAGTCGGCGTTTACAAATTTTTTAATATTTGGAATACTCATGTTTGCACCAATTAGATTTTTCTGTGAAGGAGTATCTATTCCATAAAAATCCGGAAATTTTACAGGAGGAGATGAACTAATTATATGAACCTTTTTTGCTCCGTTTTTCTTTAGCATTTGTACAAGTTTCTTTGCAGTTGTTCCCCTAACAATAGAATCATCGATTACTACAACTCTTTTCCCTTTTATAATTCCCCTTATCGGATTGTGCTTCATCTCAACTCCCCTTTCTCTTAAGTGCTGGTCAGGCATAATAAATGTGCGCCCAATATATCTATTTTTTGTCAGACCGAATTCAAGTGGAATTTTCAAAGCTCCCGCATAACCAATTGCTGCAGGAATTGAAGAATCCGGAATTGGAATTACAACATCTGCTTTTATTGGATTTTCGCGCGCTAATTGAACCCCCATATTTCTTCTAACTTCATAAACGCTTTTTCCCATAAGCATACTGTCTGGTCTTGCAAAATAAACAAATTCAAAAATATCCAATTTTGGAGTAGGCCTAGCCAACTGATAAGATTTTAATCCGGAAGAATCAACAACCACCATTTCCCCTGGCTTTACATCCCTAATATATTTTCCATCCACTGTATCAATAGCGCATGTTTCTGAAGAAAAAACATATCCCCCGCCTAATTTACCCAACGCTAACGGACGAATCCCATATGAATCCCTGACTGCAGCAATCTTATCTTTTGTCATTACCAAAAGCGAAAAAGCACCCTTAAACATAGGGAAAGACATTTTTATTGCCTCCTCTAAGGACCCAGTTTTTACGAGATAATATCTAATCACCTGATGCATTAACTCTGAATCATTCAATCCATCAGTATAAAAGCCCTTTTCCTTTAAAAAATTAACGAGATTATCATCAACGGGTAAATTTCCATTATGGGCAAGGACTAAAATATCATGCATTGCTCTACGAGAAGTAACTGGCTGCGCGTGTGAATCGTGAATTCCCCCGGACGTGGAATATCTATTGTGACCAACTGCCATATGACCTTTAAGCTCTTTAAAGTTTTCTTCACTATAAACTTGAGCTACCAATCCGTTTGCCTTATGCGTACGGAGTTGCTTTCCATTTGTAGCAGAAATTCCAGAACTTTCTTGACCCCTATGTTGAAGCGTATAAAGTCCGAAGTAAGTTAATCTTGCAGCTTGAAGTCCCTTTCTGCCATATACGCCAAAAAGTGCGCATTTTTCGTAAATCTTGTCAGGGTCTTTTAAAATCATCAGCTAGATTTGTATCTTTATTTTTTTCAGCGAAACTGTTTCTTTTTCAGGTCTCTTTCCGGTGATCTTTTTATATATTTGAATATAACGTTTACTTACTTGATTTGCAAGAGCTGACGACATCTTCGGAGGTTTCCCCGATCCAGTATAACCTCTCTTGGCATACCAGAGCCTTAGGAATTCTTTATCAAAATTTTCCGGTTCTAATCCCTTCTTGATTCGCTCTTTATAAGTTTTTTTAATCCAAAATCTAGATGAATCTGGAGTATGAATTTCATCAATTAAAATTAATTTTCCCGATTTGTCCAAACCAAATTCATACTTTGTGTCAACTAAAATTATTCCCCCTTTTTCACAAATCTTCGTTCCTCTTTCAAAAAGCTCTAATGCTGCTTTTTTCATTTCTTTCCAAATTTTAGGCGTAACTATCTTTCGGTCAATAATTTCCTTTTCTGTTAACCGTTCGTCATGCCCTGATTCTGCTTTGGTTGTAGGAGTTATAACTGGAGTGTTTAATTTTTGATTCTTTGAAAGCCCATCAGGGAATTTAATTCCATAAATCACTCTTTCACCTTTTTGATAACTACCCCAAATCGAAGTATTAGTAACTCCACTTATGTAACCCCTAACTACCATTTCAATTGGAATTAGTTTTACATTCTTGACGATACTTATATTTGGATGTGGAACTGAAATAATATGGTTTTGAATTATATCTGAAGTTTCCTGAAACCAAAAAGCAGCTAATTGATTTAAAACTGCTCCTTTTCCTGGAATAAATCCAAGAATTACATCAAAAGCAGAAATCCGGTCAGTTGTAATAAGAATTCTTTTGTTTCCAGCTATATAACAGTCCCTAACTTTTCCCTGATATTTTTTCCCAAATCCTTTTAAGTCTACTGTTTTAATCAAATTGTTTTTACCTAATATTTTAGATTTCTTAACCTCTCCTAAATACATTTCCAAAGGACAAGTCAAATATGCAGCTCCGAAAATTTCTCTATTATTTTTTAATTTATCCTTAAGCTCTTTAACAGTAAACCATTTAAAGTCAACGGATTCATGATTTAATTTAATTTTTTTACTCCATTTTATTTTAAAAATTATAAAATAGTGATTCTCCAATCTTCCAAGAATCTTTCTGTTATAAATAATTTTTCCTAAATATTCATAAGTGAAATTTTTTATCCCCAACTCTTCATATGCCTCTCTTATTAAAGCTTCATCATCCGATTCACTAGATCTAACATGGCCACCAACCGGGGAAACAAATTTACCAGCATCTTGTCTATCAGGAGCTTGTTTTACGAGTAAATATCTTCCTTTAGAGTCCACTACTTCAGCAATTACAGTTTTATGAAGTAAACCTTTTTCATGAGCTTCTTTCTTCGTGGTTTTATAAAGAGTTTTTAAATTCTTGTCCACTATGTCAACCTTTTCTTTTGGGGAATTATTTTTCATCTAAATACTTCTGAAAACCTACATTTTCAAGTTTTTGAGCTTTTTTTAAGACTTCTTTTCCTAAATTGGTTTTAAATTCAGAAACTTTTTTTAATATTTTTTTATTACCAACGCCAATAATACTTGCTGCCAAAATTCCTGCATTTTTTGCTCCATTTACCGCAACTGTTGCAACGGGAACCCCAGGTGGCATCTGAACAATGGACATTAACGAATCAAGCCCGTCGAAAGACTTTCCTCTTACTGGGACTCCAATTACAGGGAGTGGTGTTATTGAGGCAATCATTCCAGGCAAATGCGCAGATCCACCAGCACCGGCAATCACAACTTTAAATCCTGTTCTTTCAGCAGATTTTGCAAACTCAAATAACCTTTCTGGGGTTCTATGTGCAGAAACAATTGTTAATTCAAATCCAATACCAAACTGCTCCAAAACTTCAGCAGCATCTTTCATAACTATCAAATCAGAGTCTGACCCCATCACTATAGCTACATCTTTCTTCATATTATTAATGCTTTTCTAGCTTTATTCACTTTTTGCAAATTTAATTTTTCGCTGTCTCCTACTACAGTAAAGTGGCCCATTTTTCTTCCAACCCTTGAATCTTTTTTATTATACAGATGATATGAAACTCCAGAAATTTTCAATGCTTTTTCCAATCCTTTAGGAAATCCTGATCCTGCATATTCGCCCAAAATATTTTTCATTACTGCAGATTTTACCATTAAATCAGTTGAACCAAGTGGCAAGCCTGTAATTGCGCGTATATGCTGTTCGAATTGAGAGGTAATATTTGCTTCAATTGTATAATGTCCCGAGTTATGAACTCTCGGAGCAATTTCATTAACAAGTACCTTGTCCCCTTTAAGTAAAAACATTTCAATTCCAAAAACTCCAGCACCCTTTAATTGTTTCATAGTTTTTTTAGCAAGATTAGTAGCATTTTTACTAGCTTTTTTTGAAACTTTCGCGGGCGCAATTACCGTATCACAAACATTATCTACATGAATCGTTTCAACAACTGGATAAGCTGCTATTTCACCTTTTGGAGTTCTTGCGACCATTATCGCAAGTTCTTTAACAAAGGGTACAAATTTCTCAACATATAGACTTCTCCCTTCAAGTTTTTTTAAACCATTTTCAATATCTGATTCTTTTTTAATAACAAAATTGCCTTTTCCGTCATATGCATCTTCCCTAGCTTTTAATAAAATTGGTAAACCAAATTTATTGATGGCTTTTTTTATTTCTTCTGAATTCTCAACTGAAACAAATTCTGCTGTAGAAATATTATTTTTTCTTAAAAATTCTTTTTGCTTTAACTTATCTTTAATAATTGAAATTGTTCTCGGGGATGGATGAACAGGTTTTCCGGATTTTTCAATGTCAGACAAAACATTATCATTCACAAATTCTGCATCAATTGTAATTATGTCAGAAAGTTTTGCAAGCTCGCGAGTTATCTTTTCGTCTTTATAACCGCCTACTAGTTGAAGGTCAGCTACTTGACCAGCGGGACTGTTGGGAGTCGGATCAGTAACAATAACGATAAACCCCATTTTCTTTGCAGCAAGAGTTAGCATTTTAGCAAGCTGTCCTCCGCCTACTATGCCAATCGTTGCGGGGTAAATCATGTTTTGATTTTATTGTTTTTATAAGAATTGTCAACCCCGATTAAATCGGGGTCAATGGCCTATCTAAAGAGTCCAATCACAATTCCCATTCCGAGTAATGAAAGCAATTGATATAAAGTGTTTATTGCAAAAAGCTTCATTGGTTTTTTGCTAAATAAAACATCCGTTGCTTGTACTGGCATTACAAAACCTAACCACATCCAAAAAGCACTTATAACTCCAGTCATTATTGGAGAATAATTAAAATACGAAATAGACATAGTCATCACATGAGACAAAACAAAAGCAGTAATAAGAGCAAGCACTGCATTTATTCCGTACATTTTTCCCATTTCACTCCCAGTCGGCTTCACGTCGTCTTTGCTATATCCCATTAACTTCATCCAAGGTTTTGCGATAATCGGATTCATGTAATAAACAAAACCAATCGCCATAGATGCCACAACTGCCAAAATTAATGCTAAATAATTTACTTCAATCATTTAATTCACCTCCCTTCGCTTTAAATTTACCAACTTCCCCCTCCCCCTCCTCCGCCTCCTCCTCCAGAGGAACCTCCGGAAAAGCCGGATGAAGAACTTGGGGCAGAAGTTGTCATATTTGCATTCATAGAAGAAAATAAGGATCCGTACGAAGCATAAAAACCACCTCGATATCCATGACACCAGGATGGATTATAATCAGGATTTATAATTTTTAGCTGCTTCATAAAATTATCTATGTAGCCCAGACTCATGGCATATGGAATCATGGCTTCCACTGTATAAAATTCCTCAGCCTGCCACTTATAATTTCTATCCATAGATTTAAGAAATAACTTAAGCCCATCAATTTTAAAATCTAATTCATCTCCGAGAGCAGTTCTTCCTATTAATTTTATTGATAGATAAATTAATACCCCTCCCAATACAAAGCTTCCAGTAAACATGGCCATAAAGCCAAAAATTAACAAAAATCCTCGTTGAACTTTTGGATTTTTTACAAAATATTTTTTATCTACAAGGGAAGTAAAAACGCTTTCTTCCATATTCGAATATGTTTTATAAAAGTCCTTTTTTAATTCACTTGCTTCTATTTCATTTTCATCTTTAAACAAACGATCATACAGTTCCTCTTCAAATTTAGTGAGCTTACTGTCTTTTTCTTTAAGTTTAATAATTTTTTGAATTACTTTATCAGGAGCTAAGGATTTTTTTTCTTTTATTTCTTCAAGCTTTATATATTTTCTTATTGCGAGGTCAAATAAAGTCGCTACAACATCATCTCTTTCAAGCCTTGCAGTATCAATCGTTCCCGCTAATGCTGGCGCTATTCTTTCGCCTTTTTCATCTTTAGGAATATCAAAATTTACAAATGGCTTTCCAAATCTTTTTTTATTCTTATATTTTTTATACCAAAAGAAGATCATAGATGGAATTAAAAAATTAATGATTAAATAAATAATTACTAAATTTTGAAAAATAAATCCTACAATTTTTTCTCCCTGTGTTTCTGGGAGCTCCTTTAATAAAGTACTTTTAGGAAACGTATTAACTGGAAAACCGTAAACAACCGTTAACCCTTCTCCGGGATTTAGAGTGTTAGTTGTTGCTACTGGATTAAATAAATCTTTTGGAAAAGTACAAAACTGAGCATTAAAAGTTGAATCTCTTGTGAAGCATGCAACCCTATTTAAATTTACCTCAAAATCTGTCGCTAGATTTACAGAAGCTTTCTCTATGGGAATTTGCCAGTCATTTCCAGTGACATTCCAATAAATCTCATCATGATCTTCATAGTTACTCCCTATTCCATTTGCGACTGTATAGGAAATTTTGTAGATATGTTTTCCCGCTATCTCCTTATTGGCATTTCCAATTTTAAAATAAATTTGCTCCTTAGATTTAGTGGTTTCAAAATTTTCTTTTTTTCCATCTCTTTCGATTCCCACATCATAAATCTTAATTACTCGATATAAGTCCCCTACTTTTGAATAAAGAGGAATATATCTAAAAATTCCATGCCTATCTACATCCCCAAAATCATAATCAATTGTTTCAGATACATCCATTACACCGTTCTGATGCGCGACAATATCTACATGGAAAGAATCAATTTTTTCAGCATATGCATTACTTTGAAAATTCAGAAAAACAAATAAAGAGAGAACAAGGATAAATATTTTTTTCTTCATATCCAAATTATACATTAGTTTTTTGTATAATCTAAGGATGAAATTAATTTGTTTAAATCTCTGGGGAGGTACACTTTTAGACGAAACTTTAAAATTTTTAGAAAAGCAAAGAGCAGGAACTGATATTTTTTGTTTTCAGGAATCTTATTCATCCCCCAAGGAAACTAGAACTCCCAGCAACTACCAATCAAATCTTCTTCAAAAAATTGAAGAAATATTACCAGAATTTAATTTTCATTTTTCCCCCCAATTTCATAGTCGAGATTTTCATTTTGCACTTGATTACCCAATCTATCAAGGAATCACAATCTTTTGGAAAAAATCACTTAAGCATATTGAAATGGGACAAATATTTATCTACGGGAGAGAAAACAAATTTCTTGAAATACCAGGAAAAAATCAAATAATTCCCCCAAGAAATATGCAATTTGTGGAATTTGATAAATTTATAGTTGCGAACCTTCATGGCTACTGGGCTCCCTTACCAAAATTTGATACACCTCAAAGAATCAAACAATCTGAAATTATTTTAGATTTTTTTAAAAAATATAATAAGCCAAAAATTTTATCAGGCGACTTTAATCTAGGAATAAATACAAGATCAATCTTAATGCTAGAAGAAGCTGGATTTACGAATCTAGTAAGAGAATCAAATGCACCAACCACAAGGAGTTCTCTTTATGATATTACATGGAGAAAAAACGACAAATTCGCAGATTATATATTCACACAAAATATCAAGGTTAAAGAATTTGAAGTAATGAATGATGAAGTCTCTGATCATCTACCACTAGAATTAAAATTCGAAATTTAAATTTTTCCTTCGAGGTAGTGCTTTCGTTCTTTTTCTGTGAATTTTTCAATCGCATACCTAAGCGTAGTTCTGCCCATTGTCTTATGATACTTTTTCAAAAAATTCTCTTCAGTTTTTTTATCTCTATTCCCAATTTCCCTTAGCATCCATCCTACTGCCTTTTGTATTAAATCATTCTCGTCCATTACTAATACTTCGGCGATTCCTATTGCATCCTCAAATTCATTATTTTTTATAAAGTAATATGTAGATAGCATCGCAATTCTTCTTTCCCAAAGATTTTGCGATTTTGCAAATTTATATAAAATTGCTTTTGGTTTATCTGCTAAATAAGCCCCCATTATTTTATCTGCAGACAAATCTACGAGATCCCAATTGTTAACAAATTTTGTATTTTTAAGATAGAATTCATAAATTCGTCTTTGAAGCATTTCATCATGTTGGAATTGATGAACCAATATAAGAAGTGCAATTAATCTTTCTTCATGAATCTCACTTCTAAGAAGTTTTAAAATATCTTCAAAACCCAAATCTCGATATTTTAATGCGATCTTTCTACATTCAGGAACTGGAATTCCTAGAAATATGTCACCAAAGCCGTACTCTCCTTCTCCAGTTTTAAAAAAACCGGCAAGAATTTTAGCCTTTTTTTTATTTTCTAATTTCTTAACGTCTTTTTGGAGATTTAGTAACATTTCGTGTGGCCTCAATTGTACTCTTATTTGAGGCTAAAGTCAATCGTTTTAACATTAGCACTACCAAACTATAACTTCAAAAAAATGTATGAAAAGTATAAGATAGGAGAAATGAAAAAATTAATTTTATTTTTGGCAGTAGTAGTAATCACACTTGTTTTCATTAATCAATATAAAAATAAAGTTATCTTTAATAAAAGCAAACCAACGGCTATCAATTCTACAGTAAATACAAATCCCACCAATGGAAATCCAGAAAAGGTCGCACTTGTAGCGCAAAACCTTAAAACGCCTTGGTCAATCACTTTTCTTCCCAATAATGATATTTTGTTTACCGAAAGAGATGGATCATTAAAATTAATTTCAAACAATAATATAACCACAATTGAGAAAATTTCTGATGTTTTGGAATATGGTGAAGGAGGACTTATGGGATTAACATTGCATCCGAATTTTTCAAAGAATAAATATCTCTATGTCATGTATACATACCAAGGAAATGGCAACAATACAAAAAATCGAGTAGCAAGATATAAATATGATAATAATTCTCTTTCGGAAAAAACAATTATCATAGATAACATCCCAGGAGCAATTTATCATAACGGTGGAAGAATTAAATTTGGTCCTGATGGGTATTTATATGTAACAACTGGGGATTCTCTTGAGCCTTCTTTAGCACAAAACACTAATTCATTGGCAGGAAAAATTCTTAGAGTAACGGATAGCGGGAGCGCAGCTCCAGGAAATCCTTTTAACAATTTAATTTATTCTTACGGACATAGAAATCCACAGGGAATTACGTGGGATTCTACTGGTAGGCTCTGGGAAACAGAACACGGAAGATCGAATCCTTCAGGATATGACGAAGTAAACATTATTCAATCAGGCAAAAATTATGGATGGCCCGAAATCCAGGGCACTGAAAAAAGAAATGGATTAGAGCCACCTCTTGCCCAAAGCGGAAACGAAACTTGGGCACCTGGTAATGCTGTATTTTTAGATGATTCTCTTTTTTATACAGGGCTTAAAGGTGAAGCTCTATATGAATTAAAAATAGAAAATGGAAACGCCTTAATCACCAAACATTTTCTTAATGAATTTGGAAGAATTAGGGATGTAGTCTTAGGACCGGACAAACTTCTATATATAAGTACCAGTAACAGAGATGGACGCGGAAACCCAAGTACTGGTGACGACAGAATATTAAAGATTGACCCTAAGCAACTCTAAAAGTCAGAATCTTTTTCCAGCGCTGTTAATTCTTTATCCAGTTCTCCATCTGCCTGTGCAAGTCCTACAATAAGATTATCTAATTCAGATGCTTGCTCAATTTGTGAAATCTCTACTGGAGTTGGCTCATTGTTTTCCTCCTGAACTAGTGTCGGAACAATAGCAACATCGCTGCTATTTTTTGGAGCATACATCATATAAAAACCTGCTACCCCAACTATCGCAACCACTACTAATCCAATCAATGCTCCATAGAATAAAAATTTCTTGTCTGTTTTTTGTACTGGGTTTCCTATTTTTTCTGGGGCTGGGCTAGCGGGCGGAGTTGAGACAGGAGCTGGATTTATTGGATTTACTGGCTGAGTGGAATTATTAGTTGGATTCATTATGGTGTTACCTCCGTAGTTATTGTTGGGCTAACTTTTATTGGTGTTACTGTTTTTGCTAAATCACGTACTTGCTTTACAAACGTATGAATCGAATCCTTGTATGCTTTGTTTGCTTCGATTAACGCTTTCATATCTTCCCAGAAAGCGTCCACTTGTCCTTTCGGGTCAGTAGAACTACAGTCAAACTCTTCCCCGCTCGTCTTAGCTGCTTCCATTGCCAAATTAACATTTTCTTTATTAGCAGCTACTTCTGCTTTTAAATCTACATAATTAGAAAGAATATACCCATTTGGGACTAACTTATTGTTATAAAATTCATCAACTCTTTGATAAATCTTCTCATGTCCTTTAAAAATCATTTCTGATCTTTTTTTCATCGCACTTACTCTATTTCCAATATTCTTCTCCCGGGTTTCGCAAATTTTTAATCTTGCCTCGGATAATCTTTCATCTTTTTTCTTCGCCATTTCAGTTACCCTAGCTTCTTTTTTATCTTTAAGTTCCTGATTTTTTTCTCGAGCGTTTTGGATTCTCTCTTTGGCATTTACAGATTTCTCTCTTTTAATAGTTGGTGTAGCGCCTTGAGTAACTTCAGTTTCCGATTGATCAGATTCTCCCTCATCCTGAGCAAATGTATTTGAAGTGTAAAATACACCAGCTAAAAGTATTATTGCTATTGAGAGTAAAATGTTTTTAAAGATTTTCTCCATCTAATCTAGACTACTTAGTTTAAAAAAAGATGTCAAGCTAACGAGTTACCTCGAAGATTATAAATGCTATATAAATACCGACCATGAATATCCCATTTTTTCTAGTTATAAAATTCTTTGCTCTTGAAAAGTAATAGAACAATCCCAATCCTGAAGCTATAAATCCAAATGTAAAAATAAAATTACTAACTGTAATCACCTCTCCTTTATTTAGGATAGTAAAAATACCAAATAAAAGTGTTGAGGCTGCTCCGGCTCCAACATAATCTCCCATCGCAATATCTTTCTTCCCGCTTATAACAGATCTGACAGCTAAGGTCATCTCGGGCAAATCAGTTCCAAGTGCTATAACAATTAAACCAATATAAAATACCGGAACATTTAATACTTCCGCAAAAAGTGTCGTTTTATCAACTATTAAACTACTGGAAATAAATACGATTGCGACTCCAATTAAAATTTTAAGAATGTCTTTAAATGAATAAGACTTCTTCTCCAAAAGTTTATTATTATCCCGATCAAACAGGCCATTTTTCCTCTGGACTATAAACACTAAGACGAGATATAGAAAAATTAATATTATTCCTTCTAGGTTTGTTACTTTTTTATCCAGAACAGTAACAGACGGAGCAAGAATTACTCCCATTGTGGCTAAAAGAGTTTTATTGTCCATTTCGTGCTTAAGATTTATACCATTTCCGAAAATGGCGAGAAGTGGAATTATAAGAAGAAAAATAACTACAATTCCTCCAAGCAAATTTCCTACAAAAATCCCAGGATTATGATCTGCAACAGCTTGAAGTCCAACTGAAAATTCGGGTGTCGATGTTAAAACTCCTAAAAGTAAAAATGACACAGCAAAAGAAGATAATTTTAATTTTTCTGAGAACTTGCTAGTTGATGAAACGATAAATCCTGATCCTAACCAAATAAAGAAAAATGAAGCTATATAAATAAATAAATCGACTAGGAGCATTATTAAAGACTAGCATAAACTGAGTGTCGATCAAATACTTGACAGGTCTATGTGTCAGAATTTTGTCAAGAGCAATATAATGTGCTATATTAAATTTAGAATATGTCAAACCCTTCAAATTCACTCAGAACAACTGGAAAAAATGTTCTTGGTAAAAGGGCTGGTACAGGCGGACTAGATAGCGGCCCCCTGCCTTCTAACTACGACGCTCAAGTGGAAAACTATGTAGGGTTAAAGCCGGGAACCTTCTCAAAGATAGAGCAAGAAGCTGTAGCTCGAAAAAAAAGACCCTTACTCGAAGAATTAAGAGATAGACTACACTTAAGAAGAGAGCAGATTAGCGAAACACCAGTCTTAGAGAGACCATCAACTCCGCTCGCAGAAACACCTCAAACTACAACAACGATCGAAGGTCCAAGTGGACAAGGCAGACTTTAACTTTTTCTAACTCTTATTCCCTCTTTTGAATCTTCTAAAATAAATCCTTTTGATTCTATTTCTGCTCTTACTTTATCTGCATCTTCATAATTCCCAGATTTTCGAAGCGCTTCCCTTTTATTTACAAGCTCTTCAATTTCAGTAGAAATTTCAACTTCTTCTTCTTTTTGAGATAAACCTAGACCTAAAACTTCGTCAATTTTATCTAATGAATTTTTACTTAGTGAATCAATATTTTCCCATACGACTCCAAGTGCTTTTGGTAAATTTAAATCATCATTTATTGCTTCTGAAAATTCCTGGGGCAAATCTTCGTTTCCTAAAGCATCAGCATATTTTTTTCGGAGCTTACCAAGCGCGGTTTGCGCTGCCTCTAAAGCCTCCCAGGTAAAATTCATTTCCTGTCTGTAATGAGTTTGAAGATACAAATATCTTAGAGCTAGTGGATCAAACCCTTTGTCGATTACATCTTTTAATTTATAAAAATTTCCAAGCGACTTACTCATCTTTTTGCCGTCAACTAAAATAAATGCTCCATGAATCCAATAATTTACAAATTGTTTTCCTGTGTTAGCCTCTGATTGAGCAATTTCATTTTCATGATGCGGGAAAAGCAAATCGATTCCGCCCATATGAACATCTAGTGTTTCGCCTAAATTTTCCTGACTCATTACAGAGCACTCTATATGCCAACCGGGCCTTCCCCATCCCCACCGAGAAGCATAACCTACATTATCTTTTGGTTCTGCTTTCCAAAGAGCAAAATCTTGGATGTCATCCTTTGAGTATTCATCTGATAAAACCCTCGTTCCAGACTGTAAATTTTTCGCTTCAATTCTTGAAAGTTTTCCATACTCAGGAAATTTAGAAATATCAAAATAAACAGATCCGTCCGACTCCACATACGCAAATCCTTTTTCGATAAGCGCTGCGATATAATCCTCCATTTTTTGAACATAATTTGTTGCTTTTGTAACGACATCTTTAGGTAGAATGTTAAGACTTTTAATATCAGAAAAAAAGTGTTCTTCAAATTCATGAGAAAGATCTGCAATGCCAATTCCTCTATCCTCCGCACGCTTGATAATTTTATCGTCTATGTCAGTTATGTTTTGAACTGTCTTGAGATTTAAACCACCAAATCTGAGCGCTCTTTCAAAAAGATCGGCCATAAGAAAAGTTCTTAAGTTTCCTATGTGCATGAAGTCATAAGTAGTGGGCCCACAAGTATAAATGGTAACTATGTCAGATTGAGACTTAAAGTCTTCAATACTACGAGTGAGTGAATTATAAATTCTCATTTCCCTTATTTTACAGCAATTTGCCTCAAACTGCTTCAATAAATTTGAAGCGTAGATAATTTAACCTGAAACTCCTACTATATTTTCTCCCGTTCCCTGTTTTACGGTAGCTGGGAGAGGCGGTGGTTTTTCTTTCTGTGTTTCGATATCCTCCATTTTCTTTTCCTGATCTTCCCTTTCAAGCTTATCAACGACGGTTTCTTCAGCTTGCTGCTGTGGTTTTGTTAATTTCCTATAATATTCTCCATGAAGTTGTCCTCTTAAAGCTTCCATTTTTGCTTCCTCTTCAGGAGTCTTTACACCACTACTTAATATGTCTGGTAATCCCATTGCTGTAGTTACGGTTTCACGCACACTTGGAGCATCTAGAGCAGGTTTTTCACCTGGAATTCCTAACGCAGCCTTCAGTGTGTCTTTTGTAGTCGGGACTTTTTCTTGCGGTTTTTTTGAAAGCTCCAAGCCCAAAGCAGCTTTTACTGTTTGCTGGTTCTGAGTAGGCTTTTTGGCTGCAGGCAAACTATTTGCTTGTGCTGGCTGACTTGGATTCTGCTGATTAAGATTTTGAGCGGGAGTTTTTACTCCATATAGGTCCTGTAAAAATTTCTGCGCATCATCATCTGACATTTGCTGCTGTGCGGGATTTTGTGCATTTGTTTCGTTAATTCCTGAATCAGATGGTGATGAATTTGAGGTTTGTCCAGCTGCGGTTTTTGCAAAATTTGTGGCCCCTGTTTGTGCAGATTTAACTGCTTGTTTTACACCACTCTGTCCTTTTTCAATTGTGTCTTCAAAACTTCCAAGCTGATTCATAGCTCACTTCTTCCTTCAAGCGCACGCTGCAAGGTTATTTCATCAGCATACTCTAAATCTGCGCCGATTGGCAAACCACGTCCTATCCTTGTTAGTTTTATATTAGGCTTATCTATTTTAATTTGTTTAGTTATATACATCGCGGTAGCTTCTCCTTCCATAGTTGGATTTGTAGCTAATATAATTTCGGTAATTTCTGATTTTTTAATTCTTTCTAATAACTGCTGTATATAAATTTCATCCGGTCCGATATTATTTAAAGGATCAATTCGGCCATGCAGAACATGGTATACGCCTTTATATTTTCCTCCTCGTTCTAAAGCTAAAACATCAAGTGGCTCCTCTACTACGCAAATAAGACCTTGATCCCGATTAGTATCCGTACAAATCTCGCAAGGATCACTTTCTCCTACAGTAAAACAATTCGAACAAATTGTCGTACCAGTTTTTAACGAACTCAGACTCGATGCAAATTTATCTAATTCATATTGAGGAACATGAAGAAGATAAAACGTCAAACGCTGAGCTGTTTTCGGGCCAACGCCCGGAAGCTTCTCGAACGATTCGATAAGATTTTGGATTGATTTGGGTACTTTCATTTCTTGAGTGCTTCGGCAATTAAAGGAGAAACAGAAACCACATGGAGTTTTTCAAACCTTCTTTTCGACCTAACTTCTATGGTGTCTGCAACTGTTACTCTTTTGATAATGGATTTTTGAAGATTTGCGGGCGCTTCCCCTGCAAAAATTCCATGGGTCGCGAACACATAGACCTCCTCTGCGCCATTTTTCTTAAGTAAATCAGCTGCTGCTATAAGAGTGTTTCCTGTAGAAATCATATCATCCACTATAATTGCAATTTTCTTAACTTCACCATTTATTTTATTTGATTCAATTTCACCAGTGTTTAAATCTCTATTTTTCTCAACTGAAATACATGGCACAGCTTCATTCAACAGACTCGCTAAAATTTTAATTCTTCTTATTCCCCCCATGTCTGGTGAAACTAAAACAACATTTTTTAGATCCATCTTCTCAATTTCTTTTGCAAAAACCGGAAGAGCTGAAAGATGATCCATTTTTATTCTTTTATTAATAAAAAACTCCGAAATGCGCGGCGCATGAAGATCAAAAGAAATTACTCTATCGACTTTCATCGCTTTTATTAAATTTACTATGACTTCTAGAGAAACAGCTTCTCCGCTTCTAAAAATATGGTCTTGTCGTTGATATCCTAAATATGGAATTACTAGTGTAACTTCTGATCCTCCGCTTCTTTTTAAAGCGTCTAGGATAAAAAACAACTGCATGTAGTAATGGTTCGGATGTACTCCTGTAGATTGCACAACAATAGTATGCTTATCTAAAACGTTTTCTAAAACCCTAACCCTAACCTCTTTATCTGGAAATTTAAAAATTTCCAAAGAAGAAATCTTAGTGTCTAACTTTTCAGCAATTCTCTTTGCGAGTGAGGGATTTGAAGTCCCACTAAAAATTAACATTATTTTCCTAAAAGTCCCCCAAGACCACCTTGCATTCCTGCAAGTTTTTTAGCTGCAATTTCTTGAGATTTTTTAACGGCTTCGTTAATAGCTTCTTTAATATCGTTATCTGATCTTCCGTTTGTTTTTATTTCTTTAATTTTTTGATCCCCTGTGATCGTTATATCAACTCCGTTTTTGTTAACTTCTACTTCCTCGGCAGAGAGCAAACGCTGAATTTGCATCGCCTGATCTCTCATTTTTTTAAGTTCTCCTATTTGTCCAAATGGATTGTTCATAAAATCACCGCCTTTCACCTCGCCGTAGTCAGTTTCAAACTGACGGAGGCGGGCCTCTTCTACTTTAATTCTACTGAAAATTTAATTTTCTTTCCTGTTATTTTTTCTATTTTTTCTTCTACTAATTTTATTATTTTTTCTTCGCTTAATCTCTCTTTATGAAATTTAAAACTGGTTGAAAGAACTAATTCGCTATTGTTTGATCTTTCTAACTTACAACCTCTTAAAACTCCTGCAATTGAAAAATTCTCATTTTTTATTTCTTCAATCAGAGATTCTAATATATTACCATTTTCCGGGGATTTGGAAAGGGGTTTTTTTATCACTGGCTCAATTTTAATTGCTTCTTTAGTCTCTATTTTGGATTCAATTTGAACTTCAGCTAAACTAGCCCATTCTATAATGGTAAGCTCAAGGGGCAGTTGAGGCAAAACTGCATATTTTATGCTAACATGAGTTTTTACCAATATCTCGATTAGCTTTTTCGTTTCCGAGAGACTTAATCCCGCTGACTTATCTCCCCCAATTTGTGCAAGTAAATTTTTATGAAGCGCATCAATTAATGATTCGACTATTAACTTAAAATCAGCTGCGTCAGTTGCTAAATCTGATACAATTTTTATTCCTTTTTTTGAATCCTTACTAACAAAACTTTCTATCAAATCCAAAACCGATTTATCGATCGATTGAGTTTTATATTTTTCTTCAATCAATTCAAGCGTTATATTTTTACTAGCTACACTTAACTCCTCAAGAATTTTTGCGCCATCTCTAAAAGACCCATCAGAAAGTCTCGCAATTTGTGCTAAAGCCTCCTTATCTATCTTTAACTCTTCTCCTTTTGCAATACGTCCAAAAGAACTTGTAAAGTCAAAAAGTGTCGCTTTAACAAATTTTATATTTGTACATCTTGAAAGAATCGTCTCTGGGACTTTTTGGACTTCTGTTGTACAAAGAATAAAAAAAGCGTGCGCTGGCGGCTCTTCTAATGTTTTGAGGAGTGCATTAAATGCTTCAGTTGTAAGCATATGAACTTCATCAATTATGTAAACCTTCTTAAGGGAATTTACCGGAGAAAGTCTGATTTTTTCTCGTAAATCTCTTATCTCATCAATTCCTCTATTAGATGCCCCATCAATCTCTAGAACATCTAAATTAGATCCGTTGTTTATAGATTTACACGATTCGCATTTATTGCACGGCTCAATTTCATCATTTTTTCTATTTGTGCAGTTAATTGCTTTCGCTAGAATTCTTGCTGTTGATGTTTTTCCAAGACCTTTTGGTCCAGTAAATAAAAAGGCATGCGGAATATTATCGGGAAGATTTCCTTTTAAGAGACTAGTTAATTTTTCAACAAGCTCACTACTATCTAATTCTGATATTTTCTGGGGTCGATATTTTAAATAAAAAACCATTTTGTTCAATGAGGATACTACAAATACCTTTAATTTCAAATATCCTGTAACTAGATCATCATTTGATATGGAAGTTTACTCGTGGTGTAATCCTAAAAGATGGGTCATTCCATGAACTACTAACTCATCTATTTTGTCATCTACCAAAACTTCATCTCTAACAGCTTCTGTAATTACCACAGGATAAGAAATCACTATGTCTCCAAGTCTAATTATGTCACTTGGCGTTGCGTGTTTTTCTCCCTCAGTGAGTGAAAAAGAAAGAATATTTCGTGTCTTATCTTCTCCCTTATATTTTTTTGAAAGTTCACGCATTTTGCGATCCCCTACGATCGCGAGGGAAACTTCGACAGGAGAATTAACACCTTGCTCGCTAAGTAAATTTGCTAGTGCTGTTCGAATCCTCTTTCTATTAACTTTATATCTGCTTTCAACAAAAATTAGAACATTGAGGTTACTCATCTTTACCAGACCTTTTTTACCCTTCTCTGGTCTTCAAGCTTTTGTTTGCGTGCTAAAGAAGGTTTTAAATAAAATTCTCTTCTCTTTGCTTCTTGAACTATGCCCTCAGACATAACTTTTCTCGAAAATTTTCTAATTAATGAATCATCAGAATCTCCTGGTGACTTTTTTACTACTACCATAAATTAAATAAACACCTCCTTTTAGTACGCTACGACGATAAACGTGGCTGCGTTTTAACTAATGTGTGTTAAATTGTACTCCAAAAGAAGCCAATTAACAAGTTACTTCGTGCGGATTTTATCTTTAGTTTTAGTTAAATCTTCACTCAAGCCATTTGAAACCAAACTTTGGAGCACTTTTCCCCCATCATCTTTAAATCTTGGAATCAAATGAATATGAAGATGCGGTACTCCTTTTTCCTCTTTGTGATTTATTCCAATCGTTATTGAGCCTGTATTTAGATTTTTTTCAAGTTTTTTTGCGACATTTTGGACTCCTTCCATATACTGCCCTAACTCTTCTTTTGAATAATCAAAAATACTTAGTCCATGCTTACGAGGCACCACCATTACGTGGCCGTCAGTTGAACCAAATATATCCAGGAAGGCCACATAACTTTCTTCTTCCAAAATAAAATATCCTGGAACCTCCTTAGCTATAACTTTACAAAAAATACAATCCTCCATAATAAATTTTAGCGCGTTTTTAACACACTTATTATTTCTTCTAGCTTGAGTTTTGTCGGAATCATTTTTGGATTCTTAGGAGTTCCGTTTAAAAGCATTCTTTTCCCTACATGAAGAAACCACGTAGCCTCTGGATCCATTTTTTTAAGTTGTTCATAAACTGGAGTAAGATCTACACTTTCTGCAGGCGTAGCCTTAATGCGCACATAACCTTTTCTTGGATCTTTTCTCACTGCAATCGCATAACCCATTTTCTGACTAATTTTTATAACATCATCATTTATGGTTTCAAACCCTATTCCTCTGCCCCATTTAGACTCAAATTTCCGGCCATTTTCTTCTATTTCTCTTTCAGCCCAAATTTTATTTTCGAAATTATGAAGAATGGCGTCCAGTGCTGACATAGCAAAATCTACACAAGCTTGGTCTTGGCCTGGCTTTTGAAGCTTTAACCCGTCGAGCATGTCGGAAAGCATAAATTCATAATGGTCTGCATTGGGTTCTGGATAAAAAACCTGCTTAAAGTGATCGTCAGCTACTACCACATTCATCATTCGAGAAAGTGCCTGTTCTCGCATTTGAATCTTTTCAGAGGAACTCTCATTTTCAAACATCTGACCATTCTCTCGAACGAAGTCCCAGACAAGAGTTGCACCACAGACTTTATCCGAAAATGTTTGATGATGATCAAGTGGCCCAAGGCCAGTATCTACATGAATTACTTCGTTTCCTTTTACATTTTCTATCGCATCTTTTACATCGGGTCCAGGCGTTGCTCCTTCAAGTCGATTTCCTGCAGGAACAAATTTCACTTCTGCGTCCGACCACCCTTGTAAAAATCTTTTTAAAAGCCAAACTGAAGTCACAGCATCAAGATCAGGTGCAGCGTGAGTTACAATAATTTTCATAAGGCAAGTATACCTTATTTTTGAGGGGTTTTGGAGATACGAGCAGCTACATGTGGACGCTTTGCCCTATCAATTCCTTCTGGACTTTCTTTCCATGTATCAAAAAGCTCTTTTGTGATTCCGAGAAAACCAGTGGCTTGATCGTCAGAAATTGGAGTTGCTTTACCGGCATCATAACCTGCTTCTTCTGAATTCAAATCAACTAACGCTGATTTACGCATAGTAATTCTAACTGGTTCTTTTGAATCATCCTCTAAAATTAACCTCTGAGCAACCTTAACAGTATGGTCTACCCCCTTATATTCAGATAAGAATTCAATTCCAACTTTTCTTCTTCGAAAATTTCCCTCTTTGGCTCTATCAACCGTCACAATAACACCAGTTAGCTTATTTGAATCTGCAGTTCTTATTACATCGTCTCGAGCTGGCTGCGGCAATATTTCTCCATCTGGAACTAATAATCCTAATGAGACTTCATCTTTAAGTCTGGTTAAAAGATCTTGAGGTGCTAGATCTGGAAATCTAAAAAAGGTGTAATTTACTCCAGGATTTGCTCTATACATCAGCATTTCTTCTACAAGATCCGTCATTCGCTCTCGGGGAGATCTTAAATCACCTTGATCTTTAGGACCATCAGCTGGTGGAATTGGCGCTCCAATTCCTGGCGCTGCGTCTATGGATCTATTCATGCCTGCATTCTACTATTTTTGCTTACATGATTCAATTCATTTATAATCATTTCTCATGAAAGTTCTTCTAATTACCGGTGGTGATTCCTCTGAAAGAATTGTTTCTCTAACTTCCGCTAAAAATGTACAAAAGGCGCTCGAAGAAAATGGGCATGAAGTAAAACAATTCGATGTTAGGAAAGGATATGAACCAATTGTAAAACTTGCCCAGAGCTTTGAAACCCTATTCCCTGTTCTCCACGGCGAAGAAGGAGAAGGCGGACAGCTTCACGAATTCCTAAGTAAAATAAACAAGCCAATCGTTGGCACTAGAAATCATAAAGGACTCAGGAATGGTTGGTATAAAATTCCATTTAAGAAATTTACTACAAAATCAGGCCTCCCTACCTCCCCATGGGTTGAGATAAAAAATAAAGAAGATATAATTAAATTTGAATTCCCCTGTGTTTTAAAAGCTTCTCATGGAGGTTCTTCTCACGAAGTTGTAATTCTAAAATCCAAAAAAGACTTAAATACAAAAAATGCCAAAAGATTACTCAATTCAAACTTTAAACTCTATGTAGAAAAATTCATAGAAGGTATAGAAATTACAGTGGGAGTGCTTGATGGAAAAGCTCTGCCAGTTATAGAAATAAAACCTCCCGAAGGAGAATGGTTTAGCTACGAAAATAAATATGCGCCAGGCACAAAAGAAATTCCAAATGCTCCATCTGTACCATTAAATAAACAAAAAGAAGCACAAGAAATAGCACTTAAAATTCACAACAATTTCAACTTTGGTACTTATTCAAGAACCGATTTTATTTATTCACAAAACATTCCCTACGCACTGGAAATTAATACTATTCCAGGCTTAACATCAGAAAGTTTAATTCCAAAAGCAGCACGCGCAGCTGGTATCAATTTTAATGAATTTATAGAGATTCTTCTTAATAAAGCACAGTAAGTTATACTGGGCCCCGATTAAATCGGGGTTGACAAAAACCACTGATGCGCTAAACTAAGATGTATGGATCCTAAGCTGTCTGCTACTGACCCGAAACTTCAAGACGCATATGATAGAGTGATGAATGGGCCTATTACACCTCCAGGTGGAGCTCCAGTTCCACCACCAGCGGCTCCGGTTCAACCAGCACAATTTTCTCCGCAAATTAGCGCTACTCCTATTCAGCCGCAAACCCCAGCATCTCCTGCTCCTGCCATGCCTCAAGCTGCACCCATTTCACCAGCTACTCCATCTCCAGTCGGCGGCGGCACAATCGCATTCAATGCAAATAACCCAAGCAAAAATCAGGGTGCGACCGTAAAAAGAGGCGGATCAAAAATAATGACTTTAGTTCTGGGTATCGGGATAATAGTTTTATTAGTAGCTTACACCTTTGTGTGGATTTATGTATTTAAACTCCAGATTCCTTTTCTTCCTAAATTCTAGAGATAATTTCTTCTAAATCTAATAATTCTGTCTCCTCACTCTTTCTCTCCTTGAATTCAATTTTATCTGCAGTTTTTTGAGAAACTACCAAGCGATATGGAAATCCTAATAAATCTGCATTAGCGAATTTTTCTCCGGCCGAAACATCTCTATCATCAAATAAAACCTCAACTCCTTTTTCTTCTAAGGTTTTTTCAATTTCTTCAGCTTCCTCATTTCTATTAAGACTAATTAAATAGACTTGGAATGGTGATACTGTTTTTGACCAAATTATTCCCCGATCATCATGACTTACTTCAACTAGGGTTCCCATGACACGTGTTGGCCCAATTCCATAAGAAGCAAACCAAATATTTTGCGCTCGGCCTTCGGCATCTGTATAAAGAACTTTCATATTCTGTGAATATTTAGTGCCTAACGGGAAAATATTCCCAACTTCAATCGACTTTGCAGATTTAACCATGCAATCATCACATTCCGGGCATTTATCTCCATCTGAACCCGTAAATAATTCTTTGTTTTGAGCAAAACGACAATCACAACTTTTTTCATTGCAATCGCAGAAAAAGATTGTATCTTCTCCAACCTCAGATATAACCTGAAATTCATGACTATTTTTATCAGTAAAAACTCCTCCTGATGCTTCCACTGTTAAAACATCTAGTCCAATTCGCTTAAAGATTTTTGGATATACTTCTTTAACTAAATCATAATATTTAGACATATCTTCTTCAGAAATATGAGCCGAATATAAATCCTTCATCATAAATTCCCTACCTCTTAAAATTCCAGATTTTGCGCGCGGTTCATTTCTGAATTTTGTGGAAAATTGATAAACTTTTACTGGCAGGTCTTTATAGCTCTGCACCATTTTTCCAAGTAAATTCATAACTATTTCTTCATGAGTAAAAGATAGACCGAACTCCTTATCGTGAACGTCTTTGAACTGATACATTATTTGCTTCACATCTGGGTCTGACCATCGACCTGTCTGATCCCAAATTTCCCGAGGGTGAAGAAGTGGCATTTGAAGCTCCTGCGCTCCAGTTTTATTTAATTCTTCTCTAATAATCTTGTTTATATTGTCAATGACTCGAAAACCAAGAGGAAGAAGCGTATAACTTCCTGCCATAAGCTGATCTATGTAGCCCGCTTTTATCAAATATTTCGCGTTAACAGAAAGATCATCTTTAAATTCTGACTTCCTAGCTTTTGGGAAAAATGTAGTGTATTTCATGTTTCGATAAATTCAATATGATCCTGAGCAATTGTCGAATGGATCACAGATTCGAGTATAGCATATTACTTTTTAATTTCTTCACTCTGAGCTGGCCGAACGAGGTGGCCGCCAAATGCATTCCTAAGCGCATTAATCATTCTTGCGGCAAATGAATTTTGAATTGCTTTATCAGTCTCTGACTTTTTTCTAAATTCCACTGCTTCGTCAATTATTTCGGGATCAATTCCTTCTTCTTTTGCGGCTAAAAGAGTCCAATCTCCTTCTCCACTTCTAGAAATTGGCCCGCTAAACTCTGACAATTTCACGTCATCTTTTAACACATCAGCTGCTCTATCAATTAAAAATCCTGAGATTATGCTTCCTCTTTGCCATACCTTAGCGACTTTAGATAAATTAAGATCATATTTTGACTTCTCCAAAATCTCAAACCCTTCACCTATCGCCTGCATTTGCGCGTATTCAATTCCATTATGAACCATTTTTACAAAGTGCCCTGCTCCTCCAGTTCCGAAATACCCATATCC
>CAZBFH010000003.1:0-50948 GCA_964491185.1 uncultured Gammaproteobacteria bacterium | reverse complement strand
TTGCTCCGTGACTAGGACTCGAACCTAGAACCTTTTCGTTAACAGCGAATTGCTCTACCATTGAGCTATCACGGAATGAACTCTATATGAGTTCAAACATTTTACCATCCACGAGGCTGTGATTCAAGAACTTAAAGAAAGTCTTGATTTTAGTTTTTTATTTCCTATACTGTCTATAGTGACTTTGGAAATTGGTAGGCCGCCTGGAATTTTAAGTTTTTCTGTGGATGTAATGCCTCCGCCACCTCTTCACCCAGTTCCAGTTAAACCTACTGGAGTATTTCATGAAGCAGTGAATCACCATAGTCTTTTAGATGAAGGGAATGCAGTCGGGTATAGTAACGAGCTTAAAGTAGGAAGACTACTTTCTACTGTAGACTTTGTTAAAGAAGTAAGACAAGTGGAGCCAGGAGATGATCAAGACAGGGAGATGGTTGATTTAGTGGTGTCAATGGTGGATGGATATCCAATACCTGAAGTTTTTGTCCAAGTTAAGTCAGGCATTGGGGGTGTATACCATTTCTTTAATAGGGTAGGAAGAAAGCTTGATATGGATTTCCCAGAAAGAGATAAGAGTAATGGAGATACAGAGTATGAAAGAAGAAGAATGTGGATGAGAGCAAATAGATTAATTGTTATTAATGGTGGAATAAGAAAAAGTGGGCCAGTAACCGATGATTATATATTGAGTAAATTCATGCGCGAAGTAGAAGGGATCATAGCTTTTGATATCTGATCTATCTAAAAAAGGTATTGACAATTCGGGCTAAACGAGTGAATACTTGTCTATGGGATTAGCAGCAAATCACGAAGGGCCTTCTTCCGATGGTCAAGATTTTACAGTTCCGAAGCCCACTCTTGAAAAGGTAGGATTAACCATAGTTGCGCCTCAGGTAGATTTTATGACATTGACTCCCGATTCTTTAAGAACAGAGCTTCCCGGTTTTCAATCACAGAGAGAAGCATTTAAATCTCTAATGCAAAGAGATTTTGATCCCGCGAGCGTTGAGCAAGCAAGGGTGCTTTTTCCAGAGGCAGAGCTTCAATATTCTTTCAGCCTGATAGAGTTACATGTATTACCTGCGATGTCAGAAGCGATAGTGAATAATGGTGCAGTAGATGATCGGAGCCTTGAAGCACTTGCTGCAGCCATGTCATTTCATGGGGTGTCCGTTGAAGATGCCCTGTTGGGGTTGACAGAAGAATCTGAGAGGAGAAAGAGGGAGGGTGAAGGTCTAATGACAGACAGAAGAGTAGGGACATACAGTCTAGGAAGAGTTGCTGCGTATGAAGTAATTCGGGAAGTCGTTATCGAAAGACAGGTTGATAAAAGAATTGCTGAAGGACTTGAAAGCGCAGTACGCTTAGGAGGAGGTATTGATAAATTGCCTGTACCTATGCGAGATTGGCTCGTTATTCATAGGGAAAGGGTTGAAGATGCAGCAAGATTTAGCTTGCAGAGAAGTCCCGTAGGACAGCCTAGGCCAACGGGATCTATAATACCCCCTTTACCGGTTCATTAATCTCACGAAAGCCATATCGGCGTTTGATTGACTTTTAGAACGCTTTTTCTTATCATTACCTCACGATGAAACTTACTTTAGTCTTAAATTTACTTCCTGAGAAAACTGCATTTGCGCATTGTGATATTCCTTGCGGAATTTATGACCCTCACCAAGCTCAAGTTGCAGCGCATACTATTATAAGAATGACTCAATTTTTAACAGAGATTAAAAGAGACAATGAAACAAAAGCTGAGCATGATATTGCCAGGGTTACTCATGTTAAAGAAGAGCACGCGAACATACTCGAGCATGAGTTATCGACTCTTGCTGACGATTATTTCAAGAATGATTATTCTAAGTATCCAGAGCTTGAAAAACTTTTTAGTGATTCTAAATCTCTAGGAGGAAAAGTGCGAACTGGAATTGACATGGATTCGGCAAAAGAACTTTTAGAAAAAATAATGCAGATTGCAGAAATATTTTATAAATCAAAGGAACTAGAATCTCACAGGGTAAATGCTCCATATCCTACAGGACTCGGAATAGTGGTACAAGGTTAATGCTTCTCCTTTCTCGTTTTAAAATCTCAGGACACTCCATGACTCCCACATACAAAGAAGGAGATAGTGTTTTAGTTAGTTCAATTCCCCTGGTGTTTGCAAAACCCAAAAAAGGAGATGTGGTAGTCTTTGAAAAATTCAACAGATTTTATATAAAGAGAATTGATAAGATGGAAAAAGGAAAATACTTTTTGGTAGGAGATAATAAATCGGACAGTTTTGACAGTCGTCGTTTTGGATCCGTTAAGATAGAGCAAATAAAAGCCAAAGTAATCCTCAAAATTTAAGTGATTATAAATTTAATTTTTCTTTTAGTTATAATATTTTCTTTAATTCTTCTCTCTTGGATTTGGCCGCCAGATTCACCCTGGTCACCAAGATGGAGGACTCACAAAAAAACTGCAAGAGCCGCATTTAAATTATCTAAAGTGTCTAAAAAAGATACTGTTTTTGAATTAGGAAGTGGTGGTGCGACTGCTCTAATTGTAGCTGCAGAAGAGTTTGGAGCAAAAGGAGTGGGAATAGAGATAGAACCTTTTAGATTTACACTTTCTAAATTTACAATTCTTAGATTGGGTTTAACTAATAAAATAAAACTTATTAGAGGAAATTTTTACAAAGAGGATTTAAGTAGCGCAACTGTTTTATATGTTTATTTAGTTCCGCAAACATTAAATAGGCTTATTCCAAAATTTAAAAAAGAACTAAAAAAGGGTACGAGAATAGTATCTTATAAATATGAAATGAAACTACCAATTAAAAAAGTTGATAAAGAAAATGAGCTAAGGCTTTATATTATCTAAGCTTTTTAGTTTTTAGATAAGCCCATCGAACTTTATCCGCTACAGTTAAAAGTCTGTAGTTTAATGGATTAATTACTAAGTCATAACTTCCCACAAATTCTGTGAGTTTTGCACCGAATCCTTCTTTAAATCTGTGAAACCCATAATACGGATTAGTAGGCGCTGGATCTGGGACATTTGCAGCTCCCCACATGTCAAATTTAGAAAGCCCTAAGTTTTTGCCGAATCGAACTGCTTCCCACATAGTTAGGGGAGATGCCATAACTTCACGATTCTCGTCACTCGATGCACCATATGGATAGTAAAGTGTATCTTTAAAAGTAAATAAAACAAACGTCACTAAAGTTTTATTTTTATATTCTGCGCGAAGTAAATGTGCTTGTAGTTTATTAGGGTTAAATGAAGCATTTTCTTTATTCCCTAAAGTTTCCCACATTAACTTATGATATTTTTCATCATGTGCATAAAATCTTTGTCTTTTTGTGGTTTCATTTGTTAATCTTAAATATTCTTTGAAACTTTTCTCACTGTTATCTATTTTTACATTCACTCCATGTCTTTGTGAAAGTCTAATGTTGTATCTAGTTTTTTGATGCATGTTCTTAAGAAGTTCTTCTTCTGAGAGAGTAAGATCTAAGATAAAAGAATATTTTGTAAAAAGTGGATGAAAAGAAAGTTTGAGATTTTCACTGACTCCAGATTTTTGGTCAGCTAAAATATTTGGTTCTAGCTGAATAAAGCTTAAATTATTTTCGTTTCCTGTTTTTTGGAGTTCTTGTATTTCTTCTTCAGATGGAAGTTTTCCTTTTGGAAGATAACCAATAAGATATGGAAAGTTTGGGGTTTTATGAACAGAAACTTGATATGGGTTTGTTACTTTATTTCCGCTAATTACACCGCGTCTTATAATTCCTACTCCAGTTTTTTTTCTAAATTCACCCCACTCAAAAGATTGAAGCGGATGATGCGCGTCATTGTTAAAGGATTCAGATAAATTTTCCTCGATGTTTGAGAAGGTCATAGGTAATCTGGAACTTCATCTTCGGAAAAAGAAGCGTTCATGATAATTGTATCTTTTGGAATGTCTAAAATAAAGCGTGATAAAGTGTTTGATGACCTTTGCCCATAGATAAGGCGATTTTTGGAATAAGTCATAAAAAGTCTTTCCTTAGCGCGCGTTATTCCTACATAACAAAGTCTCCTCTCTTCTTCGAGCTCATCTTTTTCCATAAGAGAGCGAGAGTGTGGAAAAATTCCTTCTTCCATTCCGATCATAAAAACATGTGGAAATTCTAGCCCTTTTGCTGAGTGAAGGGTCATAAGGGTGACAGCACTTTTTTTATCTTTTTTAGCAAGTTCCGCAAGCTGCTCTTGTTCTACAAGTGAAACATTTTCAAGAAAAGTTGAGAGGTCTTTAAATTCAATTGCAACAGAGCGAAGTTCTTTTACGTTTTCAAGTCTACCCATGTCTTGTTCGTCTTTTGGATCATAAAGAGAAAGATAGTCGACTGCCTCAAGCACTTTATCCATGATTTCAATCGTTTGCATATTTTCTTTATCTAGATTTTCTGTAAATTCCATAAATTTTTTAAGTCTGGTTTTTCCAAGCTTTTCAATTCTCCTAAAAGATACATTATCTTTTTCATTATCGATTACTCGGAGATATGCCAAAATATCTTTTATTTCTTTTCTTTCATAGAATCTTGTTCCTCCGACTAATGAATATGGGACACCATGATGTAAGAATACTTCCTCAACTACGCGAGACTGAGCATTAGTCCTATATAGAACTGCTACCTCTGATGGATTAATTCCTAAATTTATAATTTGAGAAATAATATATTCTGCTTCATTATGTTCATTAGATGCTTCATATAAAATTATTTTTTCTCCAGTGTCGTTTTCTGTCCAAAGTTTCAAAACAGGGTGAGATGTGTTTTTAGAAATAACTGCATATGCACTGTCTAAAATTGTTTGAGTAGATCTATAGTTTTGTGATAAATGAAAAGTTTTTACATTATTAAAATCTTTATTAAATGTAATTAGGTTTTGGAAATTTGCACCTCTGAAACTATAAATACTTTGGGAGAAATCACCAACCACGCAAATATTTTTCCATTTTTTAGAAAGCATTTTAGTTAGCATGTACTGCGCCTGATTTGTGTCTTGGTATTCATCGACTAAAATATATTGGAATTTATCTTGATATTTTTTCAAAACATCAGGATTTTTATCAAAGAGTTCAATAGTTTTTAAAATTAAATCATCAAAATCCAGAGCATTATTCTCTTTAAGGATTACTTGATAGAAAGGATAAATCTTTGCGACATTTTCTTGAAAATATCCCCTAGCTAAATTTAAATATTCGAGCTGATTTATTAATTGATTTTTTGCCTGAGAAATAGTTGATTGAACCGAGTATGGTTTGAAGTCTTTTGTTGAAATATTTGCGCGCTTCATCGCTTCCTTGATGGCGTCAACACTGTCAGAAGAATCATAAATTGTAAATTTTTCAGAAAAACCGATATATTTACCTTCAACTCTTAAGATTCTTGCGCAAAGAGAGTGGAATGTCCCGATTAGGGGCTTGTCAGGATCATCGGAAAGTTTTTGAATTCTTTCTTTCATTTCAGCAGCAGCTTTATTTGTGAATGTTACCATGAGAATATTTTGAGGACTAATTCTCTTTTCTTTCATTAGATAAATTACTTTGTAGGTCAAAACTCTAGTTTTTCCGCTTCCAGCTCCGGCAAGAATTATCATGGGCCCGTCACTATTTAAGACAGCTTTTTTTTGCTCTTCATTTAGATCCTTGAGAATAAGATTGTCCATACTTTATAATGAAAACTAACCCATTGTATCACATGAAAAATAAACTCCTTGTTGCCAACTGGAAGTCAAATAAGACTAAAATTGAAGCTAAAGACTGGCTAGTTGATTTTTCGAGTGTTGAAGTTCCAAAAGGAATTGAGGTTGTGATTCTTCCTCCGTTTACTCTTCTTGACGTCATGATGGGTTACGCGAGAGTAAATAGTTTGCCCTTTAAGATTGGAGCACAAGATATATCACCATTTGACGTTGGGGCTTATACTGGAGAAATTTCTGCATCCCAAATTAAGGAATTTGCAGACTATGTTTTAATAGGGCATTCTGAAAGAAGAAAAGCGCTTCATGAGGATGCTGAAATGATTGTAAAGAAAACTGAAATGGCTTTAGCGGAGGGTCTGATTCCCATTGTTTGTATTTCGAGTCTTGATGATCTTTCTAAATTAAAAACAAAAAATATAATTATTGCTTACGAGCCAATAGAAGCAATTGGTACAGGTAATGCTTCAAGCCCCGAATCAGTTGAGGAAATGGGGAGAAAAATTAAAGACAAAGGATTTGAGGATGTTATTTATGGGGGAAGTGTAGATTTTGAAAATGTTAAATCTTTCTTAGCTCTACCTTCAATCAGCGGATCCCTAATTGGAGGAGAAAGTCTTGACTCAAAATCTTTTATGAGTCTTGTAGAAAATGCTGTATAAAAAACTCTTAATTTCTCTTTTCTTTATAGTGGTACTTGGTATTGAAGTCATTATTAAAGGTGGTAATTTATCTCCACTTCTTTTCCAGGTAATTTTTAATAAAAATATAGATCTTAAAAAAACTGATCAGCACACAATTAACATTTTACTTCTTGGAATTGGTGGAGGAAAACACGAAGGACCTAATTTATCGGATACTTTAATTTTTGCAAGTTTAAATATTAAAGAATCAAAAGTAACTTTGGTTTCTCTTCCGCGAGACGTTTGGTCATTTGATGTTGATGGAAAAATTAATACCGCATATGCAAAAGGAGAATTAAAAAAAGAAGGTGGAGGATTAGTCTTAGCAAAAACTGTTGCAAGTAAAATAACTGGACAAAATATAGATTATGGAGTTGTAATAGATTTCTCAGGATTTGTAAAAGCAGTGGATTTAGTAGGAGGGTTAGATATTAATGTTGATAAGACTTTTGATGATTATGAGTACCCAATTACAGGGCGTGAGGATGATCCGTGTGACAACAAAGAAGAAGATTTGGATAAATTAGCAACAGTTTCTTCTCAGCTCGAAGCTTTTCCATGTAGATATGAGCATTTGCATTTCGATAAAGGTATGAATCACATGGATGGAGAAACTGCTTTAAAATTTGTTAGATCTCGCCACGCAAAAGGCTCAGAGGGGACTGACTTTGCAAGATCACAAAGGCAAGAAAAAGTAATAAAAGCATTTATGGATAAAATATTTTCTCTTCAAATAATTTTTAATCCTACGAAAATTGTTGGTTTATATAATGCAGTTGGGCAAAGTGTTGATACAGATATTAAAGACAATGAATTAGATGACTTTATAAAACTTGCACAGAAATTCCAGAAAGCAAAACTACAAAGTGTTGTTATAGATTATGGTGATCAGGAGAATGATAGGGGTGGTCTCTTAACCCATCCACCAATAAGTGAAAAATACAATTTTGAATGGACTTTGGTTCCAAGAATTGGAGAAAGAGATTATTCAGAGATACATGAATTTATAAGATGTCGATTAACTCAGGAAGAATGTATTGTTTCTCAAATTCCCTAACGAATTTTATAAATTCTTGTTGTTCCCCTGGCGTAAATTATGAATCCTAAGTAGGAAAATTTTTCCTCAGATATTTTATATTTTTCTTTTTCCATTTCCCCAATATAAACATAGGAAATATTATATTTATTAATTATTTGTTTTGTTAAATTTTTATCAGGTGATTCATAGAGATTTTGAATATCGGAAAATCTTGCTGATGGAACATCGTACGATCCTCTCCATAGCCATTCGTGGACAGTCCAGCCAAGAACTGTAGGTAAACCTGTGTTTGCTGAAATTCTCGCAAAATCGGTATATGAATCGCCTTGTGCCTCAAGAACTACGGGTTGTCCCTTTATATTCTGGTTGATCCAAATTATTGCATCATGATCGGATGGTTTAATGGTTTTGAGATAATTTATGCCATTAAGACCTTTATATATTTTTAAATCTCCATATCCTGAGGGCACAGCAAAGTAAGGGTAAATCGAGATGATAAAGATTAATATTAATCCAATGACTAGAAATACTACGGCTGAAATTTTTGATAAACGAGATTTAAAATCAGATTTTAAAGAAAAAATAACTCTAAAAAAAGTATATAAACTCGAAAAAGAAAGCATTATAAATGCCTGATAGGCGAGCTTAAACATGGTGTTTGCTCTAAAATGCCCAGTGTAAATATCTTTTAGATAGATTATCTCAGGAGCGATTAATAAAAGGATCGAAAAAATAGAAATAACCCCAACGAAAATATCCGCTCTGGATATTTTTTTATTTCGTATAAAAACAAAAAAACCTAATATCATAAAAACGAAGAATCCATAGAGTATTCCTAATTGCCAGAATGGGGAATGTTGACACTGACCAGTTTCAAAAACGAAGGGTCCAAAGCTTTTCATGTTGAGTAAGAGTTTTGGCGCGCAGTTTAAGCCAATTTCAGAAGCAAAAGGAGCAAAATTTCGGCTAAAAACAAAAGTAAAAATGAAAAATAAGGCACCAATTATCGGAATCCATTTAATAGATTTTAATAATGAACTAGCAAATCTTTTTATAAAGTTTTTATTTTTCGTGTTTATAAATTCTAGGATAAAAAGAATATTAATAAATAGACCAATATAGATAAGCCCATCCCATGCATTTGTCATATATGCAATTGAGATAAAGAAAGATACTAAGATTACTAAAGGAATTTTTATTTTGTTTTCTAAGAACATAATTAACGCAAAAGCGATTAGAGTCATTACGATTGGAATGTCTAGAACATGTCCATGTAAGTCTGCAACTACGAATGAGTAGGACGGGAATTCATGAATTGTATGATAAATAAATCTTGTAGCATTTGGATACCAGTATGCATTTGGAAATGTAAAAATTGAAAGAGCTAGGTTCCAGAATGGAACAGGGGATTCACCATTATAGTTTTTAAAAAGTGAATAAATTGTTTGTAGATTTCCAGAAAGGGAAACAATATACGCAAAAATAAAACCTAAGACAAATGTTTTTTTAAGGGAAAATTTTTTTATTTGTTGAATTAGATTAATTCCAATTGAAAAGGAAATACTAAAGGTGAATGCAAAAATCGTGGCAATCATTAAATTGAAGGTAATAAATGCTGGAATGTGGGATATTTTTGTGACAACTGCTGTAAAAAGATGACCAAAATAATAATAATTTATTGATAATGGCGTGAGCCACATGTCGCGAGGTGGAAAATATTCAGATCTTAAAATAGAATTAATAAATCCATAGTCCATGAATTTCTCAAGATCATGAATGTCTGGTTGATGAGCTCTTACATAGGACCAGATGACTAGAGCAATTAGAAAAATTATTTCTTCAAATAAAAATACCTTTAGGTTTTTTTTAAAATTAAAACTTTCTTTTCTAACAAAAAATAAGGAAATAGAGACACATAGAAACCAAACGATAAAAATGTTTAAAGTTGTAAATTTTAGTAAATGAAATGTGCCAAGTACATAAATTGAATAAGAAACAAATACGATTCCTAGAACTTTTGAAAAAATATATCCCCTATCAATAAAAGAATTAAATATTCTTGAGGTTAATGGTAGGAACGAAATTCCTAAAAAGAAGAAAACTATCCACCATTTAGAAATATATAAAAGATCGAGTAATGGCATCTTTACCTAATTTGAATGCAATATATAGCTGGGTTATTTTTAAGTTCTTTTAACATTTTTACTTCATTATTTGGATCTGGAAAAATCCATCTGCAATATCCACTGACAATTGCATCTTCCTTTGCGTCTTTTATCATTTTTGATCTTTCATTTGCGATCAAAAGATATTGTATATTATATGTTATACCATCGTTTCCTGCCATATGATCGTTTAAGGCATAAATATTATTGTTAAAAATATTAATATTCCCCCATATTCTTTTTGCAACCGGGTCTACAGAATAAAAAAGAGAAATCATCATGATCGCAAATACAAATACGATAGTAGTCTTTATGGCATAGTCGTTTTTTAGCGCAGTGATGCTTTTTGATAATCCTATTAATAGAAACGGAATTAGCGGGAGTGCATATCTAGGGATAGTATAGGTTTGGAGTGAAAGAACCGTTAAGAAGTATGCTAAAACAAATAAAATTATTGCTAATAAAACTTTTACGTTATCTGAATTTTTATGAAATTTTATTTTTTTAAAATTAAATATATAAAGAACAATTGCTGAAGAAATAATTAAAATATATAGCCAGTTAAAATTAAGAAAAATTGCCTGTTTCCAATGCCACTCGGAATATGGATTCATAAATTGAAAAGTAACGAGATTATTTATGATTGTAAAAATTGCACCTTTATTTTCTGTTTCAGTAAATATCCATTCTCCCCATGAGCTTTTTCCATAAGAGCTTAATACAAGTTTCCAAATGTAGTAAACCCCTAAGGGAATTAATAGTGCAGCATAGTTTAGTATATGCATAATATTAATTTTTCTTAATTTAATAAAATATATAAATTCAATAAATATGATGATTAATGGTAATAGAAGAGCGGTTTCTTTGGTAATAACTGCAACTGAAGACGCTAGCGCATAAAACAAAAATTGTTTTCTTCTGTAGAAAAGAAGAGAAGCGAGAATTAGAGATGTTAGGATTGCATCTCTCATCGAAAATATCGAGTTCGAAATAAAAAGAGGATAGATTGAAAAAAAAATGGCGGCTAAATTTCCTGAAAGTTTCCCAAACAAGTCTTTCGTTAAAAAATAAATAGAGACTATTCCAATGATTCCAAAAATAATTCCTAATGCAGAGTAGCTTATTGGTGATATGCCGAAGAATAGGTATAGGGGCATGGTTAGTATAAGTTTTAATGGTGGATGAACCGTATTCCAGTTTGAGAAATACTGACTTAATCCTCCTTTATAGAAATCAAGAGTTTGTATGAAATCTATGTTTCCATCCATATAGGGGAGTGTAGTTATAAATTTAAGAGTTAAGGATAAAAACAGAATTATCGATATTATTAGGAATGTATCTTTTTTTATTATTTTCATTATTTAATCTTCGTTAGTTTTTTTAAATTTATAACCGGAATCTCTTTAATAAATATTATTACTGAAAGAATTGTGAGTGGCAATAATTGAAAGAAGGATACGATTTGCCAGCCTTTCATGGTAGGGTTTGGTCCATATATAGGATCCATTACGAATTCAAGATTTATGATTCTTAGAATAAAGAAAGTTGTTGGAAGGCAAGTTATTAGGATAAGAATTTTTGCAAATCTTGTTTGGAAATTTGGGAGTATTAAAAGACAAATTGGTAAGATAGCGCCTAAGACACTAAAATGATATTGAAAAAGATGGTCATAAAAAAATAAGAAATATGAAGTTAACAGAAAAATTAAGGTTAAGATGTGGGTTTTCTTATTGAATGCCAGTAGATAGATTGAAATTAACACAATATATTTAAAATACTTTATGAAATCCGGAGAAATGTTAAATGTGTATCTTAAAAAAGCATCTAGAGACATGTAGTCGATCGATTTTCCTTCCTTAGGATTTAGTAAATGATAAATAAGATTATCTGTAAAATAATTTCCTATATTTAAGATGTTGAATGTTATTGTTGAAATCAAAAAAATACTAATTCCTATTACAGCTGGGAAATAATACTTCTTGATCACTAAAACAGGTAGAAATAAAAGGCTAATTGGTTTGGCAATTAATGTTAAGAAAAATAAAATGCCTCTTTCTAAATTATCCTTTTTCTTTACCAAAGAGATAAGAAGCAGGAGAAGAGAAGTGTTGAAGATAAATTGATATTGAGAAATTCGAATTTCATTGTATTGAGAAAAATTTGCTAGGAAAATAAATATTGCGAGATTTATTAATTTATTATCGGAAAAGTTTTTATAAAAATAATAAATAATCGGGATGGTGATTAATATTTTTGCAATCATCCAGTAGTAAAACGACTTGTTTGAATCAAAGATGATTATTAAGCTCCCAAGAATTAATGCAGTTATCGGATGATAGTCGTTCGGGTTACTTAGGGTATTTACTGAGTAAGGTTTTAAAGCATGGGGCAAATTTGCTCCGCTTAAACTGCCGCCATTTATAAACGAATATACGCCATTTGGTATTCCATAGAAGTCAATTCCCTGACAGCAGTAGTGAATTGAACTTCCGAAGAAGAAAAAATCTAACCAATTTGTTTTTAGAGCTGAAAGATTGAAAAGAAAATATATTAAAAATCCTGTTATTAATAATTTACTTCCTAAAATATTTATCAAGAAATTTTTTACTTCTTTCATTTATAATCCGCAGTTCTTATGTACACTATAGATAGAATAATTGTTGTTTATATTCTCATATGCTTTGGTAAATTCTTCTTCGTAAAGACTTGATATCGGTGGAATGTTGGGATCGGGTGGATCTTGTATTTTTATTTCTACCCAGTCAATTTTATTTTCCAAGAATAGACTACACGCCTCCGATTTATTTGTGGAGCCAAGCATTTTCCTTACAAGATCCCCTCTTTTATAAGTGTCATATCCTTGCGACCATGCAAAATATGGCCATCCAAGAAATATTTTCCTACCAGCAAGGGAAGCTGGATTATAAAGAAATATAGTGTTTAAGAAGACTGAATCATTTGCCGTATTTTCTAAAATCCAATTTGCATCATTGTTGATTTTATAATCATCTAATTCGTATTTTCTATCGTTAATGATTGGAAATAAATCTATTATTCCTCCAAGTATCATAAATAAAATTAATACGGGTACAATTAACGAAATGGATCTTTTTTTAAAAATACTAATTATTGCTAGGGCAGAAAACATATTTCCACAAATAACAAATAAATTAAAGAATTTATGATTTGCTGCGATTTCAGGAGAAAATTGAATCGTATTCCCTACAATAAAAAGCATAAAAAATGCTAAGAATATTTTCTTTTGAAGTTTGTTTGCAAAAAAGAAACCAAGAGGAATTAGAATTATACTTATTCCTAAATTGTAAATCCAAAACTCAAAAATATTTATTAAATTTAAATCTCCCGAAATTAAATATCCAAATTGAATATGTGGCGAGAAGCCTGTTGACGAACTTAGGTAAAGATATTGAGGCAAAGAGAATAAAGCTGCAAATACAAGTAAAATAAAAATATTTTTTCTAAGCCCTTTTAATTGAACTAAGAATGCTACAAAAATTATTAATGTCATTAAGAATACTGCTGTATGAAGATAAAAACTGAGGCCTAAGATAATTCCCAGTAATGGGTGTATCCATATTTTTTGGGCCCCTTTTTTAATAAGTGGTTTTATCGCAAAATAAATAATAAGAATTGATAATCCAAGCGATAGAGCTAAGTGTCTTTGATTTGTGTAGATGTTTAGATTCCAAAAAGCTGAAATAATTCCGTCACCATATGGGGCGAAAGAAAGAAAATCTGTATTTTTTATTATTTGATTAAATGAATTAATTGAGAGTGGATATTTTTTGAAAAAATATACATATGAAAGTGAAGAGTTAAAAAGAAAAAAAATAATACTTAAAATTCCTACCGATTTTGATTTAAAAATTTCTTTCGCAAAGAAATAGATCATGAATATTAACAAAACAAAGCCTAAAAATGAGAAAATGTTTAATGCCAATCCGATATTAAGACCAGCTTTTTCAAAAAGTCCAACAAGGTAGTAGAAAATAAAATGATATTTTATTGGTTCTCCAGGAAATAAAGGAAACTGCGGAGGAAAGTTGGAGCCTAAAGAAAAAGATCTTATTAATGGGATATGGCTCGCAAAGTCGCTCCAAGCTTTAGAGGCAATAAAAATTTTGTCATTTTTTTCATAGAAGGTCGAAAAAAATAATAAAAACCCGAAAGCAGATCCAATTACGAGTGCTATGATTTCAGGAGTGTAATTATTAATAAGATTTTTTAATCTCATTATTTGCTTATTAGATCTGCTACTTTTTTTCCGAGTTCAACAGCGTAGTTTGTTCCTCTATCCCAAGGGTATACCTGTTGAATATTTGCTAAGTACACATTTTCCAATGGGGTTTCAATTGGTGGAATCATTTTTGAATAATTGACTGGAATTATTGGTTGAGCGAAAGGAGCTTTAAATGCCTCAAAGTCAATTAAGCTCTTCTTGTAGTTAGGGTTTAATTTTTTTAGAAATGGATCATACTTTTTTAATATATCCTCTTTATTTGCAGAAAAATAAGGATGATCTGAGGGCAAATAGTTTCCTAAATAAACAAGGCTCTCATTGTTATAATTTTTCTTATCCATGAAATTTGTATGTTCAACAACTGCTAGGATTGGAGCTTGTTTATCGCAAACACTAAGCCAATAGGTTGAATCTTTAAAGAAAGGTTCTTTGAGTCTTAAAACTAGATTGATTGCGCCAAGCCCTTTTAAATTTGCCATTTTATTTAAATAGCTTTCTGGAAGATCTGCAATTTTTGAGAAATAGAAAGACGGAAGAGTAACTATCACTTTATCGAATTCATACTTTTTACCATCAGATTTTATAATTACCTTTTCGTTGCTTTCAATTTTCTCGACTCCTGATTTAAGTAGTACTTTTCCTCCTTTTTTCTCAATCTCATCTACTAGATGGTTAGCGAAATCCAAAAATCCACCTTTAGGATAGGCGAGTTTTGTAGTTCTTTTGTGAACTCTCGCCCAAAACCATGCTAAAGATACGTCATTTTTGTATTTTCCAAACTTACTGAATAGCTGAGGTTCCCAAATAAGTTCATATGTTTTCTTTCCCATGGAAGATTTAAGAAATGGTTCAGCGTTTATTCTTTCAAGAGGTTTCCAAAGGGGATTATATTTGAAAAACAGTCCAAGAACTGCAGCCATTCTGATTCTTTCAATGATTGATAGTTTTGCAAATTTTAATACCGCAATTGGCGAATCGAGCTGGTAAATTTTCCCATCATCTAAGAATACAGAAGTTATAGGTCTTTTTATGAGGACATCGTGATTTATTTCTTTCGCCAAATCCAGAACACTTTTATCGTTTGTAAACCAGTGGTGATAGTGCTTTTCAAGTGTCCAGTTCCAGACTTTTTCTTTAAATCCAAGAGCGAGACCACCAGGAACTTCATCTTTTTCAAAAACTGTAACGTCGTGTCCCTCTTTTAATAAATAGTATGCTGCTGAGAGTCCCGTGAATCCAGCGCCAATAATTCCAATTTTCATATATAACTTTTTCCTCGAGATAGAAAAAATATTATTATTCCAGAGATTGCGGCAGTGAAACCAATAATACTAGCAATTATAACAGAAGAATTTCCTGTTGGAGGAAGAGTTGGAGCAGGGCTAATAGCTGTAATAATTGATGGCGTTGGAGTATGAGTTGGAGTTTGAGTTGGTGTAGATGTAGGGCTGGTTGCTGAGGGTTGTTGAGTAATGGTTGGGGAAATTCCGCCATCTGCATAAACTATAAAATTTCTAGTAATTGTTTTTAAGATCCCATCTTTATTTTTTGTGATGATTGTAATTGTATGATTTCCGGGAGAGAGATTTTCTGAAGGAGTATATTCCCAGCTGCCATTTTCATCAGCCACTACTTGAGTTTTTATATTTTCATTAGAGTGAATTTCAATTTCAACCGTTTCATTTGGTTCCGCAGTTCCTTCAAATGTCGGTTGAGATTCATTGAGTGTTTCATTGGATGATGGAGTAAGAATTTTTGGATCGTCTTTAATTTTGGAAATATTTCCAAAAGAAGGGAAGCCTTCGGATTGAGCTACTGCTTCATTTCTCTTATCGACTGAATCCGAAAAATTATAGCTTCCAGAAATAGTCACTAAAGGAACAGGGCTAATCTCATTTGGAGTTACACTTACAGAAGAGAATAATCCGCTAGAGAAAATATCTATATTAATAATAGTATTGTCATTAATTTCAAGATATTCATCCTCATCCGCCTTTCTAAGCGTATTGAGAGGAATTGTGTATGTGCCACCTTCTTTTAAAAGTGTTGAGGTTAGTTGCGCATCATTAATTTTTAAATACACAAGTCCATCATTTGGTGATGTTCCATCAGGTAAAATAACTTTTCCACTGATTGGAATTTGTGTGGATGGACTGCTTGAGACTTCTCCTTTTGTGGTAGCTTCAAATTCAACATCTGTATCTAAATATTTTTTAGATCCAGATGTAATACTAAAATAATATTTAGTGTTTGGATCTAAATTTCTTACTGTAATGGAGTGGGAGTTGTATTTATTAATTTTTTGCGACAACTGGTCTCTGTCATCTAGAGAAATCCCGTCTAGATTTTTTGGATCAACGCCGTAATTAACAGATCCTACTACTTTATCGTCTGTTATGTAGGTGATGGTAAATGCTTCTTCGGATACATTGGTAATTTTTATATTTTTTGGATCTTCGCTGGGATTTGCTCTAATTTGAAAAATTGTATCTCCTCTGACCAAAAAAGTGGTTATAACAGTTCCGATTGTAATTAATATTAGTCCTATTAGGGTTGGGATTTTCTTGCTCCATAGGTTGTTCATAGTTACGGATTGTTTATAACTTCCGAAGCGGAAGGACTTGCGCTTTGTGTTATTTGAATCGTAGGGGTAGGAGATGGGGAAAGAGCTGGGGAGACTTCCTCATCGATTAAAGGAGCTGTAAATAGGGGCTCCAATCTCTTTCTGTCTTTTATGCTCTCAAGTGAAGTCTTGTTAAATTTTCCATCGATTGGGACTATTTGCACGGTTAATGGGTCAACGATAGTAGAGGTCACATAGTTGTGGTAAATGTTAAATATTACCCAAAGGATCGTAACTAAAAACATGGGTACTAGCAATATTAATAAATCTTTTTGTTTCATTTAATCTTTGTAATAGGCTGATCCCTTTAAATCAAGCTGAATACTCTCTGAATCAGAATTCTTGGTCAATGTAACTGATTCCAGTGAAACTATTCTTTGCATGGTGATTAAATCATCTACGAACACTTTAATATTCTCATAGGTTGAGGTTCCAGTTAAGCTAAAGCTAAATTTAGCACTTGTTGATGCGTCTTTATTGGTAAGCCCTACTTCTGAGATATCAAGGTCTTCAATAACGACATTTGAGTTTTGAGCGATAGTTTGAATTTGTCCAACAAGAGTTGGTGCTTGAGGATTCTTAGGAATTGCATCTAGAACAAAAGGCAAATCTTTTTGGATTACGGAATACTCAGTGATAAGGGATGATAGGTTATTAATTTTTTCGTCAAGTGCTTTATCTACAAACTTGCTATCTTGAACTTCTTTTCTTAGTTTTGCAATTGTTGAAATTGTAGGATTAATTGCAAAAAGAGCAAAAAATATGATTGCTCCTAGCGTTAGGATAGCCATGAAATATTCCTGATTTTTTTGTTTCTTTAGATAAGGAAGAATATCTTTATAATATTTTTCGTATTTTATCCCTTTAAATACTTTCTTCATGGGTTCGCCTCCTTTAGTTTGATTGTTATCAAGACATTTACGGAATTTGTAAGTGATTGATTATCGATTCTGTCAATTGTTACAGAGCTAGTTTCTGGATAGTCTCTTATGATTGCAAGGAAATTTGTTAGCGAAGAGATAGATTGAATATTTGAATCAATCGATACTATATTTTCACCAATTTCAAATGAATTATAGGTAATGTCAGGTGGAGTCGCTTCTATCAAGTCGTTTAAAATCTTTACATTTTTATTTCCACTGGTTGTGATCTGAGCAGCATCATTTAATCTACCCTGGAGATTTCGATAAGTTAATTCTCTGTCTTTAAGGCTTGCAACGATTGCTTGCTTATCTCTTATGTTGTCGTGTAAATCAATTAAGGTTCTGTCGAGAGTGAATCTATATATAAAAGTGGAGAAAGCCACTATTTCAGTTAGGATTATGAGAAGTCTGCCAACGCTCAAAGCCCATCTCAGGATATCATCGATAACGTTAGATTTACTCTTGATTAGATTGATAGAGGCAGAAGATTGCATGCCATTTTAAGTCTATGGGTTTTTTAATATTTTGTAAAGTAAAATGAGGTTAACTGAGACTATTTTTTCTTTTTTTCTGGGGTTGGCTTGTTGGTGGCTTTTGAGCCTGATAATTTAGCAAGTCTAGACTTAAGTCTAGCAGCTTTATTTTTATGTATTACATTTTTCTTTGCAGCCTTATCAATCACCTTTGCGGCTTCTGAAAGTTTTTTTGCTGTAGGACTAGTTCTAGTATCTTTAAGAGTTTTTTTGAATTTTGATTTTAAATCTCTGTTCTTTTTTTCTCTTTTTATGTCCTGTCTAAGTTTTTTTCTGGCCTGTTTTGTTACTGGCATGCACGCATTTTAGCATGATATACTGATATTCGCAAGCTAATTTGCTCTTTTTATGCCTTTACATTTTTTCCAAAAAGGTCTTTCTCTTCTTTTAAAAAAACAAACAAACATCCTTTCAGCTGCTTTGGTTTTAATGGCAACTGTTATTTTTTCTCAAGTGTTAGGCCTTTTTAGGCAGCGTTTATTGGCGGGAATTTTTGGAGCGTCGGATACATTAGGAGTTTATTTGGTCTCTTCAAAGCTTCCTGATTTTCTGTTTCAATTAATTATTGCCGGCGCTTTGTCTTCAGCATTTATTCCAGTATTCGCCAATCTCTTGCATAAAGGACGAGAAGAAGAAGCGAATAAGATGGCGTCTACGCTAATGCTGTTAGGATTTGCGTTCTTTGGTGTAGTTTCAGTAATTCTATTTATTTTTGCGCCAGTTTTTCTCCAGCTTTTTAATTTAGGTTCAGGATATCCACCGCATCAGATGACACTAATGACAAACCTCATGAGGATAATTATTTTTGGACAAATAATTTTTTTAGTAGCTACATTTTTTTCTGCAATTCTTCAATCGCATAATCATTTTTTTATTCCTGGAATTGCTGCTGCACTTTATAATTTAGGAATAATTATAGGAATTCTATTATTCTCGGATAAGATTGGAATTTATGCACCTGCAATTGGAGTTATTTTTGGAGCACTAGCATATGCACTTTTTCAAATTCCTTTAATTAGAAAAGTGCATTTTTCGTTTCATCCGACGCTTTCCCTAGAAACAGCTGGAGTAAAAGAAGTAATAAAGCTTATCTGGCCAAGAACCTTATCTCTGTTTATTTTTCAAATAGGGACTATTATTACTGTTTCCTTGATTTCATTTCTTCCTTCTGCTGGAAGAAATTATGTTATTTTAGATTTTGCTCAAACATTAGCATTTGCACCCATCGTTTTGTTTGGACAATCAATTGCGCAGGCCGCATTTCCTGTTTTATCTCGAGAGAAAGATAGGCTAGATATTTTTAGAACAACTTTTCTAACAAGTTTTAATCAAATGCTTTATTTAGTTCTCCCGGTATCTGTACTATTTATAGTACTTCGTATTCCAATTGTCAGACTTATTTTTGGAGCTGCAAGATTTGATTGGGAAGCAACCGTTTTAACTGGAAGAACATTAGCGTTTTTTGCGTTCGCAATTTTCGCGCAGGCTTTAATTTATTTAGTTTCCCGTGCCTTTTATGCATTACACGATACAAAAAGTCCTTTAATTGTTGGAGCTTTTTCTACGGTGGTAATGCTCGCTTTAAGTTTCTTTTTTGTTACGTATTGGAATACGAATTTTGCAAACTCCCTAGAGACATATGAAAGATTTAAAATAATTCCGTCTGGGGTTGAGGGAATTGCATTTGCAACTTCAATTGGAGGATTAATAAATCTTTCAATTCTTCTTTATATCTTAAACAGAAGAATTAAGATTTTTAATTTAAAAACTTTTTGGTTACCTCAGTTAAAAATATTTTTGTCTGTAATATTTATGGGTTTTGCGTTATATATTCCCATAAAACTTTTAGATCAATTAGTTTTTGATACCACCAAGACAATTAACCTAATTGCTCTCACGGGAATTTCAAGTATTGCAGGGCTTTCAATTTATCTATTTTTAACATGGCTTCTAAATGTAAAAGAAGCGGAAACATTCTTATATATGTTTAGAAGGATAAGTGGCTATAAAGAAATAGTAGATAAAAGTGAAAAAATTATTGACGTGAAGGCTAGTCAATAATTGCTTTTAATCTTCGGGCAAATTATACTTGCAGCTTATGAATTCAAATATTAGAAATTTCGCAATCATCGCTCACGTGGATCATGGGAAATCAACACTCGCTGATAGATTTTTAGAATTAACGAAAACCATGACTCTAAGTAAAATTGGCGAGCAATACCTTGATACAAATCCAATTGAAAAAGCTAGAGGGATAACTATAAAACTAGCGCCAGTTAGGATGAATTATCATTTGAATGATAAAGATTACGTATTAAATTTAATAGATACTCCAGGTCACGTTGATTTTTCTTATGAAGTAAGTCGCACTTTAGCTGCTTGTGAAGGAGCGATCCTACTAGTGGACGCTACTCAAGGAGTTCAGGCCCAAACCGTAGCGCATTTTTTTGCAGCAAAAAAAGAAGGCTTAACTATCATTCCTGTAATAAATAAAATTGATCTTCAAAGTTCAAAAACTGAAGAAGTTGTAAAAGAGCTTGAAGAAATCTTTGACATAAACAAAGAAGAAGTAATTTATATTTCAGCGAAAACAGGACAGAATGTTCAAGAGCTTTTAAAAGCAGTTGTTGAAAAGATTCCACCACCCAAAGGATTGACTGATTCTCCGCTTAGAGCTTTAATATTTGATGCTTTATATGATGAGCATAGGGGAGTAATCGTCTATGTTCGAGTAGTAGATGGAACGCTTCCTAAAAATGGGAAAATTACTTTTTTCCAAAGTGAAAAAACTACAAATGCCGGAGAAATCGGATGTTTTACGCCGTTAATGACCCCTCGAAATGAGCTAATCGCTGGAGAGATTGGTTACATAGTAACTGGGATTAAAGATATTCATGAAACGCAAGTGGGAGACACTGTTTGCTTAGTTTCAGCAGGGGTGAATCCTCTTCCAGGATATAAAAAACCACAGCCAATGGTTTTCTTTGGGGTTTATCCGAAAACAACTGATGAATTAGTAAACTTAAAAGAAGGTTTAAATAAATACGCACTTAATGATACTTCTATTACTATCGCTACTGAATATTCCTCATTTTTAGGAAATGGATTTCGTGTTGGATTTTTGGGACTTTTGCATGCAGACATCGTTAGGCAAAGATTAAAAGAAGAAGAAAATGTGGACTTATTTTTGACTTCTCCTCAAGTTCTTTATGAGAAAAAAGAAAATGACCAAATGCTTGAGCCTTATATGAATTTAACTATTTTTGTGCCATCTAGTTTCGTGGGAAGTGTGATTTCAATTTGCCAACAAAGAAAAGGAAATATGCTTGATGTTACGTATTTTCAAAATAGCGCGATTTTAAAATATGATATGCCGTACTCTATGCTTGTTCGCGGTTTGTCATCAGATTTAAAATCTGCCACTTCTGGATATGCCAGTATAGATTATGAAATTTCAGACTATAGACCAGCAGATCTTGTAAATATAGAAATTAGAATTAATGATGTTCCGGTAGATGTATTAAGTGAATATGCTTATCGAGATGAAGCTCCTTATATAGCGCGAGAAAAAGCAGAGAAGTTAAAGGAGAAGCTACCACGTCAGCAATTTAGGCAAGTCATCCAAGCTATAATCGGTGGAAATATAATTGCCCGCGAAGAAATTTCTGCTTACAAAAAAGATGTTTTGATGCATGGTAGTAAGGTAGTTGGTGGAGGAGATGTTACTCGAAAGAAAATGCTTTTGGAAAAACAGAAAAAAGGAAAAGAAAGAATGACCGAAACCGGAAAAGTTTATATTCCCCAAGAAGTCCTATTTTCCCTAATTGAAAAATAATCATCTCGTTATAGCTACAGAAGATATTGCGTCTTAATAAAATTAGGGACAAATTAAATATAGGTAAAGTTTAATGAATGATTATTACTTGATAAGTATCCGACTTTTAATACCTGGTATGGTTTTGTTAGTCACAGGGATAATAACTCTATATAAGCGTAAGGAGATTTCTAAATTCAGCCATAGAATAGTTAATCTTAATAAGCCCTTCTATGGAATGCGACTATATAAATTTTCCTTTTTTTATAAAACCCAGTATTACGGCACTGTCCTCACAGGTGTACTAATTATATTTTTAGCGATGATTTTATTATTCGCATTTGTCTTATCCCTAGTGATTTAAATTAGGTTAAATTTAATTATTTGCTTCAAGAGAAAAGTCTTTTTCCCTGTTTAAAATAATTTTTTGTAAGCAATCCTATATTACTTTACCCACGCAAGGCCTGGCCTTGCGAGGCTAGAATTATAGAGCGAAGAAGAAGAGAGCTCCAACTAAGAATAATATTCCACCAATTGCACCGATTCCAAAGATCGTTTCCGTAGGTCCAGTTGGTGCTACTGTAGCTCCGCCACTGTCAACTGTTGATCCGTCTCCATCTGATACGGTAACTGTCACTGCGCAAGAGGTACTGTCGCTACTTACGCCCCCATTATCATCTGTCATAAGAGCTGAGGCAGTAAAGCTATTCGCATTATTGTATGTAAAGGATTTCTGAACATTTACTGTATCTGTTCCAATTCCTCCGCCTGTAGTTACATCCTCAACTGTTCCGTCTCCAAAGCTAAACGAAACTTTGCTTATTGTTCCATCAGTGTCATTTCCTGTAGCTGTGAAAGTTATAGACAAAGGTGCTGTTCCATCAGTGCTTCTATCAGTTATAAGACTTTCGCAAACTGGAGCTTGGTTAGTGGAAGGCGCAGCGCCTTCGCCTGAATTGGTAGAAGTTGGATTTGGGGTGAATGTTGCTGCTGCAGTAATGGTTGGAGTTAATGCACCAGTTACTGTAGGAGTGAGAGTGACACTTGGATCGGGTGTTACGTCTGCGCCTTCTTGAATTGTAAGATTAGCAGGAGTTCCATTTAGGAACACATTTTCGTTAAATGCATCTTGATTGGCTCCATTAATTGAGCGAATTTGAACCTGCTGATTATCGAACGAAATCTGTGTTGGAACATCAGAAACATCTAAGGTATCAAAACTAATTGTTCCAATTTTAGTATCTGCCCTAATTACTTTAGTTGGATCGTTTTCTACCGAAAGAATTACTGAAATCGTATCTCCGTCAGCACCAACTATCGGTCCTTCAATGATTGATAAATTTGAAGCTGGATTTAATACGAAATAATCTTTCTGAGTGGAGAGTTTTAACGCATCAAATTTTATAACAAGCTTTACGAAATTAACCTGGTTATTTCCGGGAGAAATCCAAACATCAAAATCTACCTTTTCTCCCACTGATGCTGTTTTGTCTGGAGGTACAAAAGAAAGAGTGGTATTAGGATTTGCATTACTCTGGAGGTTTTGCTGTTGCTGGACTAAAAATACTGTAACTGGAATTACAAGAAGTACCACTAGTAAAAATCCTAGTAAAAGGAGTTTCTTTTTTGAGAATGTTGGTTTACTTAGACCTATACTTGGCAAGGTAGTTTAATCGTATATCAATAATGAATTATGTGTCAACCCTGAGGAGGCTAAAATAAGATTTTTAGTACCATGAGGGTATTGACAGACCAAAAATTTTATTGTATAAATTAGCAGACAAAATATCTGACTGATATTTTATTTTTATTTATGGCAAGTAAGTTAAATATAAAACCACTATTTGATAATATCTTAGTTAAGCCGCTTGATGCGGAATCAAAAACAGCATCAGGAATTCTTCTTCCAGATAATGCAAAAGAAAAACCACAAATAGGAGAAGTAATGGCTGTAGGACAAGGTGTCGTGGATGATGGAGAGATTGTAAAAAACTCTATCATCGTAAAAGTAGGACAAAAAGTTATGTATAAAAAATGGGGTGGAGATGAAGTTAAGGTAAACGGTGAAGACTGGATGATAGTAAAGCAATCAGATATTCTAGCGGTTATTGAATAATATGGCAAAACAAATTAAATACGGTGCAGAAGCACGAGAATTACTAAAAAGAGGAGTAGACCAATTAGCTGACGCTGTGGCTACAACTCTTGGACCAAAAGGAAGAAATGTCGCTTTAGATAAAAAGTGGGGAGCTCCAAGTGTAATCCATGACGGAGTAAGTGTTGCAAAAGAAATTGAACTTGAGAATCCATTTGAAAATATGGGAGCTCAGTTAGTTAAAGAAGCTGCATCTAAAACTGCTGACATTGCAGGAGATGGAACCACAACTTCTACTATTTTAGCTAGATCTATAGTTGATGAAGGAATTTTAAGAATTACAGCTGGAAGTAATCCAATGATTATGCGAAGAGGATTAGAAAAAGCTGGAGATTTTGCAGTAGCGGAGCTTAAGAAAATGGCAAAGTCTATAAAACCTGGAGATATCGCTAATGTTGCGACAATCTCAGCAGGAGACCCAGAATTAGGAGCTCTTATCGCAGAAGCACTAGAAAAAACTGGAAAAGATGGAGTTGTAACAGTTGAAGAGGGAAGAGGATTATCAACTGAAATTGAATATAAAGAGGGAATGGAGTTTGATAAAGGTTATGCTTCAGCATATTTTGTAACTGATGGAGATAAAATGGTAGCAGAAATTGATGATCCATATATTCTTATCACGGATAAAAAAATCTCAAGTCTCGCTGAATTCGTGCCATTCTTAGAAAATTTAGTTAAAGTAACTAAAAACTTAGTAATAATCGCTGATGAAATCGAAGGAGAAGCACTAGCTCTTCTTGTCGTAAATAAGCTTAAAGGCACATTCTCAACAATCGCTATAAAAGCTCCAGGATTTGGAGATAGAAGAAAAGAAATGTTAGAAGATATCGCAATTTTAACAGGTGGAGCTGTTATTTCAGAAGACACTGGGATGAAGTTTGAAAACGTAACAGTTGAGATGTGTGGAAGAGCTGATAAAGTTTGGGCAGATAAAGAAAACACAAGAATTATTGGAGGAAAAGGCGCAAAGAAAACACTCGACGCAAGGGTAAGTCAGATTAGAAAAGCGATTGAAAAAACTACTTCAGAATTTGACAAGGAAAAACTTGCGGAAAGATTAGCGAAGCTTACAGGAGGAGTAGCAGTAATAAATGTGGGAGCAGCAACCGAAGTAGAGCTTAAGGATAGAAAAGAAAGAGTAAATGACGCAGTTGCAGCGACTAAGGCAGCACTTGAAGAAGGAATTGTTCCTGGAGGATCAATTACACTACTCGATATTTCAGCAAGAATGAAAGTGGATCCTTCAGCTTCAAGGGATGAAGCAGCAGGATATGAAATCGTTAAGAATGCACTTGAAGCGCCATTTAAAAAACTTATGGAAAATGCAGGATTTGATGCTGGTCAATTAATTGCAAAAGCTCGCGCTGGTGCTGCAACTGGACAAGGATTTGATGTGCTAAAAATTGAAACAGTAGAAACAGCAAAGCCAATTGATATGTTAAAAGCAGGAATCGTAGATCCTTTAAAAGTAGTTAGATCTGCAGTTCAAAATGCAATTTCGGTGGGAACTATGATTCTTACAACTGAAGCTTTAGTTACAGATTTACCAGAAAAAACTCCACCAGCTCCTCCTATGCCAGGCGGCATGGACTACTAAGTAGATTATTTATATTTTAATTTCATCGCTACGATATAAAGACTTAATGCTGTTACTACAGAATTTACAAATAAGATTGGTGCAGCTGACAAAAGAAGTGCATAAACTATCCAACATACTGAAGTTCCAATTGATAAAATAAAAGTGAGAAGTGAAATGCTTTTAGTGTTTTTTGTTTTATAAACTCTATATGCTTGGGGAACGAACATCACGACTCCAATTCCCGCTGCCACAAAACCTAAAATATTTGCTATTTGAGTGGTTTCATAATTTGATTATATCAAATGAGGTTTTATTGGATTTTTTTACCTGCGAGGAAAAGTTTGCCTTTACCAACATTTGTGTTTACGGGGATTTTATTTTTACAAAGAGTACAATCTTTTGGTTCCATTGCATTAAATTCTAAATTAATTAACGCATTTATTTTCTTTACTCCCACATCTCTAGCTTTTACATTTCCTCTGTTTGCTATTACTCCTAGTCCTATAACTTTTCCGCCAGCTTTTTTTGTCATTTGAATTACTTTTTTTACACTTCCGCCTGTTGTTAAAATATCTTCAACAACTAAAACTTTTTTTCCTTTTACAAATGCATCATATCCTCTTGTGAAGGTGAATCCACCTTCTCCATCTTTTTCTGCATAAACTCCAGGAATATCTTTTTTAAGAAGTTTTGAAAGTTCATCCGCAGCGTCATGTGAGAGAATTACTCCTCCCATTGCAGGTCCTACTACTACTTCTACTCCTGATTTCTTAAAGTCCTCTGCCCACATTTTTGCGAGCTCTCTAACTAATTTGGTGTGAGGATATATGGCATCTTTATTAATATATTTATCTCCGTGTTTTGCAGAAACATAAACGAAATGTCCATCTGTTAAGACTGCATTTACTTTAGCTAGAATCTTTTTAACTTTTTCTTCTCTTTTCATAAATATTTAATAATTTCCTCGTTTAATTCAATTGTTTTTTGTCTTGCTACCTGAGCAAAATCTGTCTCACTGCTCGCAAATATAATAGCACGGGAAGAATGAATTATCATCCCTTGGTTTTTAGAATTTTTTCCAGCTTTTACCGTTTTTTCTATATCTCCACCTTGCGCTCCAATTCCTGGAATTAGTATTGGTATATCGCCAACTGCTTTTCTAATACTTGCTAATTCTTTTGGATATGTCGCGCCTACCACAATTGCGCAGTTTCCATTAGTGTTCCAATTTTTAGAAACGTTTTTTGCAATTATCATATATAGAGGTACACCTTTTTGATTTTTAATATCTTGAAATTCCCATGCCCCTGGATTTGAAGTTCTTACCAGAATTATTATTCCATGGTCTTTATAATCTAAGAAACTTTTTAAGGCTTCTTTTCCAAAATATGGATTAACTGTTATGGCATCAAAACCTAATTTATCAAAAAATGCCTTTGCATATGAATCATTTGTGCTACCAATATCGGCTCTTTTCGCATCAATAATTGTAGGAATATCTGGATATTTTTTATGAAGATAATTAATAGTTTTTTCTAGTGCAATCCAACCTTCAAGTCCTTGTTCTTCGTAATGTGCAATTTGAGGTTTGTATGCTGCTACCAAGTCATGAGTTGAGTCAATTAATGCTTTATTAAACTGAAAATATTGTTCATCGATTGCTTTATATTTTTTGGTAATACTGGTAGGAAGTTTTTCTTTTACGGGGTCGAGTCCAACGCAGACAAACTTATTTTCATTCCATTTATTTTCTAGTTTTTTGACGAATTTAGAAGTGGATAGTTTTTTCGCCATATAGTGTTTAATAAAAACATTATAGTTTGCAAAAAGTATAAGTCAATAATCAATTTTACTTTTCTATCAACCTGTGCTGTGTTATATTTAATTTCTATATGCGAAAGTTAATTCTCTTTACTACTCCTCTTTTAATCCTTACAATCCTCTTCCTCTTAATAGTTTTAGTGATAAATAGAGATGGTGGGAAAGGAGCGCTCCAGGTTACTTCAGTTCCTGAAAGTCAGGTGTTTTTAGATGGCGCTTATGTTGGTAAAACTCCGCTTTGTCTTTGTGAGTTAAAAGATCTTTTAAAGGTTGGAGAGTATACTATTAAGTTGGTTCCAGTTGAATCAGGTTATAAAAATTTTGAACAAAAAATCATTCTTTATAAGGGAGTTTTAACCGTGGTTGATAGAACATATGATAAAGATGTATCTGTATCTACTGGAAGTATGATTACTCTTTCACCAATCGACGATGAAAATATTGCAGAACTTATGGTAGTTTCATTTCCCAGTAAAGCTCGAGTGGTTTTGGACAGTAATCCAGTTGGGGAAACTCCATATTTGATTAATCTAACGGCATCAGATCATGAGATAAAACTTCTCAAAGATGGGTATAAAGAGAAAGTCATAAAGGTAAAAGGTGTCTTAGGAAAAAGACTTGAAGTGACTATGAGTCTTGGGATAAAACTGGATGCAAAAGAGGTTCAGGAGAGGGCAAGCGCATCCGCAGTTACAGCTCCACAGGTTACAATTTTAGAAACTCCGACTGGAGAATTAAATGTTAGATCTGAAAATTCTATTGGATCAAGCCTGATTGGTACACTTTCACCTGGAGATAAAGTAGATCTGATGAGCGAAGAAGCGGGATGGTATCAGGTGAGACTTAAGGATGGGAAAACTGGATGGGTTAGTGCAACTTACGCTTCAAAAGATTAAGGACCAATGAAGTAGATAATAAATACCACCATTAGAACCCATATGGTAACAGTTATAAGAAGTGGCTTATCAGAGAATAAAACTTTTTCAGGACTTTCTCCTTCATGTTTTTCATAAATATCTTGAAGATAGCGCATCAATCCATAAACAACAGGAATAATTGTAAGCATTAACCATTTTCTCTGAAAAAAACTTGGCAAAATATCTTCAAGAAAAATCCCTCCTAATGGAAGATGAATTCCTTCAGGATTTTCTAAAAATGTAAATAAAGAATATGCGATAAAAGTACTGGTCGCAAAAATAGATGCATAAACGTCAAGCAGTCTCTCTGAATAATGCGATAAAGTTTTTCTAGTTGCTGATAAATTATCAATCTTACTTGATGCTAATAGAGTAAGCTCCGATCTTCTTTTTCCAATAGCTAAGAAGAGTGAGATTGAAATTGTCGTAAGGAGAAGCCAAACTGAAATGTGAAATCCGCTTGCAAATTCTCCTCCTAAAACTCTAAGGATATATCCTGCAGCAATTGCCAAAATATCGATCACTGTAATTGTTTTTAGAACGCTAGAGTAAAGAACCTGGAGGAGTAGATATACTATTATAAATAGGAAGAATGTTGGATTTACCATTATTGAAAGTGTTAGGGAGGAGACGATTAATAATGCCGCCAGGACACCGGCAAATTTTACATCCACATCTCCATGTGCAAGTGGCCTAAATCTTTTGAAGGGATGCATTTTGTCATTTTTAATATCAAAAATATCATTTATGATATAGGTTGCTGAAGAAACTGCGCAGAAAATAAAGAATCCGACTATTACTGGAAATACTGCATTTAAATTAAATAGTTCTCCTGTAAAAGTTACAGCGGCAAAAATAGCAAAATTTTTAACCCACTGACGAGGCCTGAGTAATCTTAAAATATTATATGCTTTGCGTCCCATTTTTTTTTCTAATTAAATAATTTAAAAATAGCAGCGTTCCTCCTACGATAATAACAAGCATTATGATGGCAAAAATTTTACCTCGACTTGAAAGAACTAGGGAAAGTGAACCAAATATAGCAGAAATTGTCCAGTAAAACAACGCGATACGACGCTGACCTAGTCCTGATGAGAGAAGAAGATGGTGGAGATGTTTCTTGTCATGCCAGAAGGGAGAATGTCCAGTTAAAATTCTTCTACCGATTGTGAATGCGCCGTCAGCCAAGGGAACACCCATTACTAGAATTGCCGTTGCGAGTTTCGCGCTTGAAAGAATTGAAACAACAGCCAGGAGAAGATAGATTGCTGTTGCTCCGTATCCGGGAAATATTCTTGCGGGATGAAAGTTGTAAATTAAAAATCCGATTGCTGTTCCTGAAATTATGAATGAAAGTGAAGTGGTGGTTTGTGTTAGGTTATCTCCAGTGCCAAATCTTAGGCTAAGAATTCCGATAAATATTGCTGATATTGCAACAATTCCTGGCATTTGTCCATCCACTCCCTTGCTCCAATTAAGCATGTTCATGACCCAAACAATCCATAAAACCGCAACTACATGAGACAGTGTAATAACCATTCCAAATCCCAATAATTCAATTGGTAGACGAAGCTCATTAAGATAAAGGATTCCACCCAATGGATTAGTTATAAAATTTACGCTAACTCCTGAGGCGACTACGATTACAGCGCAGAGTATGTTAACAATAAATCTTACATATGGTGAAATATCAAATTTGTCATCGAGTGCTCCTACTAGAAGAGAGATAGATGCCGCAAGATAAATTGCGATAGTAATTTGATTAATTGGTAAAAAGATAAATCCTGCAACGAGAGCTCCTAGAAAAAGCGGAATTCCACCACCTCTCGGAATTGGCTTTGTATGAATTACTGCCGGGTGTTTTCTGACTTTTGGATCATCAACTATTTTTAATTTTTTTAAAATTATTATTGAAACTGGAGTGATAGCGGCAGTTGAAAGAAATGCGACTAAGAAAGGCAAGAAAATTAAATTATTTAAAACATTCTCCATTATATTATTAATTGAATTGTGCGAACGACAAAAAGAAAAGTTAAAAGAGAAGTCAGGAAACTTGTAATTGCGATAAGCCTAGAAATTAGAGGAGATGCAGAATAGCTAGCTGCTGATAAAATTATGTTTACGAAAAATATGGCAGAGGTGATAATAGACGGAATAAAAATTCCTAATGTAGAGCTTAATCTTTCTTCTCCCCAAGGCATTTGATTAAAAATAGGAATTAATGGAGGGAGTTTGCTTAAGCTTAGGAAAATATAAACTACAGTAATAGAAATTAAAATAAATGTTGCAATATAAAGTCTAAAAATTAAACGATCTTTTTTTAAAGAATTAAAATACTTTTTCATAAATTTTTACTCCTCTAATATCAATTTTTTCTTCATAGTTAATAAGCTTCATTGGGAACTCTGGGACATTTGGCATAATAATAATAAGTTTTGGTTGTTTAGTTCTTAAAGCATTTTCCATTTCGGATAATCCCGTTGGATAATTGGTGATATGATATGCGACAGTATAGCGCATGATTGGAGTTTTTTCTGCAAGCTTATATACCTGCGCATTATTGCCCCAGAGAAAAATTTCTTCGTGTTTTGTAGTATTTGCTTTAATATATCTTGCAAGGTCATAATCTCTCGGCGTATTTCCATCAAAAAAAGATTGATAAGAGGAGACATCTTTTTTATCGCTACAAAAAGCAATCAGATTTGTATAATGCTGAATAATTTTACCTTTTAAATTAAATGTATTAATTATCGCTAGATACCCTGCGATTAAAAATATTGCTAATGCTATTCTCGCTCTCTTTTCTTCAATAATTGTTCCCATCATTAAGCAAAAACTCGGGAGGAGCATTATAAGATAGTGAGTATATGGACGTTGTGCAAAAAAGGCACTGAAAAGAGAAAACGCGAACCAAGTAGAAGCGAATAAAACATTTCTTGGAATTCTTTTTCTTTTCCAAAAAACAAATCCTAAAAATGTTGCAAGTAGTCCAGCTTTAATATACAAAAGTCCCTGAGGAATTATGAATTCATTGCCATATCCGACGTAACCCACATTACTAAAGAGAAATCCGTTTATTGCGTCTTTAAAATTATTTGTAAGGAAAAAATAGCCCAATACGGAAGTTACTGGAAGACCGAGTCCAATTATGAAAGGCAGGGCTCTGTTTCTAAGTTTATCTTTTAGGTCCTTTTCATGATCAATTAAAATGAAGAATAGTAAGGCCGTAAAATCAAAGACTGCAACAATTTTTGTTAAGAAGGCAAGGCTCATCAATAACCCTGCTAATAAATGTGATTTGAAATGCCAAGCTTTTTTAATATTGTCTGCGGATACAATTAAATAAGCAGAGGCTAATATTGGAAAAAGCATAAAGTTTTCTGCATTAGCAATATTTCCCTCTATTAGTCTTGTTCCAAATGCAAAAGCATACAGTGATGTCGATGTGATTGCAGCGTATTTAGATTTAGGTAGTAGTTTTTTTACAATAAAATAGAAAGCCCATACTGAAAAAAGTCCAAAAAATAGCGATAAAATTCTTAACGCAAATTGATCAGAATTAAATACGGCATATAAGACATAAAGAAGCGGTGGTTTATTGTCCCAAGCGCCAGAGTAAAGTGACTGATCGTTGTTTAAAAGCATTCCGACTGCTTGGTAGATTCCTTCATCTCCGTACCAATATGGTTCAAAAAGACTGGGCCATCTTAGGAAAAAGAAAACTACAGAAATAATAAGAAGAAACCAGAAGGATGCGTTTTTTTCAAGACGCGAGAAAAGTTTCATAATTTTTCAGTAACCTTATATTCCATTTTTCGTCCAAGCATAAGTTGTGTATGGGAGATAATTGCCGGAAGAGAATTTAAGAAAAATCCTGCAATCGGCATCAAGATAAATTCCAGAGGAAACAGAAGTTCGCGAGTTCTGGATTTACTTAGATGTTTTGGTCTGCTTCTGTAATCTATTACTACCATAATAACCAATGCAATTAGAGATGTTGTAAGAATAATTCTTGCCATTATAGGAAGACTATAGCCAAGTGAAGTTCTTGAGAATTCTGGATTAACTAATGTAATAACACTTGTAGCGATTGTTAGGATAAACCAATTTGCTGGCCAAAGAAAATGATCTAAAAGAACATGGAAAAGGATTTTTGTTTTTCTAAAAAAAGGAACTCCCGGGACTGTGAGCCACCATTTTATGAAAAGAGGATCGTCTGATGCACCGTAGCTCCATCTTCTAATTTGAGAATATTTATTCTGAAGACTTCCAATGTAAGTTGGAGAAAGGGGGGAGTCCATAGATGTTTTTAGGAAAATCGGATTTGCGGAAATATCTCCTTTCATCATGAAGAATGCTTTGAAGAAAACTCTATAATCCTCAGGTATGACATCAGTGTCCCAGTATCCAATTCTCTTTAAAAGAAGGAAAGAGAGTGAATATGTAGAAGTTGCAATTAATCTATCACCCTGAACTAAAAGGCCAGTTCTGTGAAGACTTGAGAAAAATGAAAAAACACGGCTAGCTGCTGGAACACTCCAGAAATTATTATGGTCTACATTTGCTGACTGCCAGAATCTGTTATATCTTTTTTCTTCTTTTAAGAAGTCAAAAGCCAGGTAGGCGAAATATTGCCTATCAAACATTGAATCCGCGTCAGCTGTCGTTACAGTTGTGTAGTTTACGTCAATAATATTTGTGTCGATTAGGATTTTATTAATTTCTTTTCCGGCAAATGATTCATTGGAAGATTTTCCCTTAACTTCCCCTAATATATCAGGATGGTATGTAGCATAAATTCCGCCGAATACATTTTCAAAATCTTTTATAATTTTAGAAGCTTTTTTGTGAGCCGTATCTTCTCTTTTTTCCATTGCTAATACGACATAAATTCTTTTTGATGGAAAAGTTTGAGCTGCAATTGTTCCAACAATTCTTCGTAGTTTTTCCTCAGTCTCTTTATAGTTTGGAATAATTATTACATGGTTTAATTTTTCAAAATCCGCAAGTTTTTCACCTTTTTCAAGCCAGTTTTGTGATTCTGCTTCTTTGATTTTTTTTGACCCGAGATAAGCTGTGAACATTAAAGAGAAAGATCTGTAAAACCAATAAACGTCAAAAAAGAGAATAAAGTACGCAACAAGATAAGGGACAAAGATCGATCCCCAGACAGGAAAGAGGATTAATGTCCAGGACGTAATTCCAGGAAGAGCCAGCAGTGATCGGTGAGTCTTAATAGGATAGCGTGTAAAAATTCTGTTAAAAAATTCTGTCATAAACGGTTTGGGCTAGGATGCTAAATTGAATAATTTTTTTGCGTTTTCTGAAGTTTTAGCCTCAACTTCCTTGGAATCGATATCTTTAATTTTACCTATTTGAGCTGCGACAATTATAACATAGGAAGGAATATTACGGCTATGTCTATGAGGTTCAGGAGTCAGATATGGAGAGTCTGTTTCAGTAACTATTCTATCAATCGGAGTATTCTTAATTAGATCAGAAAGCTTTGTGTCTTCACCCTTAGCAATTCCCTCATAGGTTATATTCCCATCAAAGCCTACAAGGAAGCCAAGTTCTAGAACCTTCTTCAAGAATTCAATATTTCCTGACATGCAGTGAAACATGCCTGGCTTGTCCTTTTTTATTAATGCAGAATGTGTATTTAATATTTGTAAAATATCATTTCCAGCTTGTCTGTTGTGAATTTGAAGAGGGAGCCCTAGTTTGTGAGCAATCTCTAACTGTTTTATGAAAACTTCTTTTTGAAGAGCTGGCTCAACGATTCCGTTTGAAGCATATGAATAATAGTCTAATCCTATTTCACCAATTGCTAAAACTTTTTTTGATGATTTAGCTATTTTTTCAAGTTTTTTGTCCCAGCCAGGCTGAATCTTGTCTGCGTGGTGGGGATGAATTCCGACAATAGCATATAAATTTTCGTATTGTTCGGCTAATTCTACGGCTCTTTGGCTTGATTCTAGGCTAGTGCCTGTGTTAATTATAATTTCTACGCTATCTTTTTGTGCCTGTTTTATTACAGTATCGAAATCTTTCGCGAAAGATTTGAAGTTAAGATGGCAATGTACATCTACCATAAGACCTATTATATAATTTCCGCTTGACAAAGTTATTAGAAAGTTAGTTAATATAATTAATGGCAAAAAGAAAACAATACAAACACTTTAAGCTTTACACAGACCAGAATATAATGGGTGTAGTTATGTTTACTATGCTCGCAGGGATGGTTGGTGTATTGATCGGAGCATTTTTACTTTATTCTTCAGTGGGTCAAGCAGTTCTTGGCGTTTCAACTCCTTAAGTTACATAATCTCTCTGGAAAAAATTCTATTACCTTTTCTCTTTTTTCTTGTTCTGTTTTTATAATTGTTTGAAAGTACGCTTATGTTTCCATCTCGCTCAAGTACTGCCAAATCAACTTCTGACATTTTTGCAACACCATGCTCTCTAATAGAAGCTTCTAACTCATCTGAGGAAATTTTTGCTTTCTTGAGATGTTCAGCAATAGGTTTCCCCTCATAAATTAACATAAGAGGTTCTCCTTGAATAAAATCACTAATTCTCTTAGATCTAAAGAATATTTCTCCAAGAAAGTAATTTGCTATAAAGAGTGTAACAGCTGCAACTAGACCACCAACGAGAAAGTTAATATTTCCGCCAATCATGGCATCTTGAACGGAATTGCTTATTAATAGTATGAAGACAAGATCAATTACTGAGAGCTGGGAGATTTCACGTTTTCCGAAAACTCTGATCGCTGTAATAATAAATAGATAAACGACTAAAGAGCTAAGGATTATGAAAGGTATGGACTCCATAAGCTAACAGTAGTATTTTTTAAACTAAAATGCAATTATTGAGATATAATATTTTTGTGGAAAAGTATATAGAATTTTTCAATAAAAGGGAAAATTTTTTGGCTTTAGCTATTTGCATTGCATTCTTTTTCGCATATCTTACTCTTGGTATAGTTAAGCACGCACATTTTTGGACTGGTTACGATCTTTCTCTTGTGAATCAAGTTGCTTGGGAATATAGCAGGTTTATTCCGCCTGTAATGACAGGGCATGCTTATCCTTTTATGCCAGCTTTTTATGATCACATAGAATTCATCTACCTAATTATTGCGCCCTTTTATTGGATATTACCTGATGCGAGGACTCTAATAATTTTGCAATCCTTGGCTTTTTCTGTTTCAGGTTTTTTTGTTTTTCTTTTAGCAAAAAAACACAAGTTAAATATTTTTATTTCCTTTTCTCTTCTTTTTTCATACTTTACTTTTTATGGAGTTCAGTTTGCGCTTTGGTCAGATGTACATAGTCTGGTATTTGGAGTAAGTTTTCTTCCAATTTTTGTTTATTTTCTTGACGTAGGAAGAATTAAGCTTGCATTTTTATTTTTCTTATTGGCGTTAACAAGTAAGGAAGATATGGGATTTATAGTGTTTTTTATATCATTTGTTTATCTAATCTTAACTAAGAAAAAAATTAATTTACTAATCATGTCGATTTCCGCTATTTATGTTTTTGTACTATTTTTTATTTACTATCCAAATTTCACATGGGGTTATACATATGTCGGAGAAAGTGGATTACTAACTGGAATAGATTTACGTGAATTTTTTAACACACCTGAGAAAAGAGATGTTTTTTTCTATTCTTTTATTTCAAACGGATTTATAAGTTTCTTGAATCCATTTTATTTAATTCCTTTTTTGGCAGATCTGGGTCATTATTTTGTTTTGGGGAATGAGAGAGTTACATCAGCACAAGGTTTGTTTGGTCATTATAGAATTACGTCCTCTATTTTATTAGTATGGCCTACTATTTTAATCATTGGAAAATATAAAAAGTTAAATACTAAATATTTAGCGATTTATATTTTTTTCTTTACAGCAATTGCGACATATATGCTCCATGCGCCATTAACTTATTTGTCTAAGCAGTGGTTTTGGACAGAGCCATCAGGTGTCGCAAATATTAATCAAGCGATTGAAGCATTGCCGAAAGATGCATATGTTGTAACCCAGGTAAATATTTCTCCGCATATTTCTAATCGAAAATTAATCGTAACAATGTGGGGAGATGGAAAAGATTTTAGTAAAAATTCTCCATGCGGGTTGCCCACTTGCAAATGGTTTAAGTGGGCGGGAGATCCAAAGTACATGATTGTCGATACATCACCTGAATGGAATATTATTAATCTTTTAGCAAATCGTGAAGATTTTATCGAAGGGTTAGAATATATGGAAAAAGACGGAACTATAAAAAAATATAAAGAATTTGGTTCAGCAAAAATTTATACAGTTGAAAAACGTCCTAATTAAATTCTTGGAAAAAGTGGAGCGGTGGATTTAACTTTGCCTTCTTTAAAAATATTCTGAATTTTTTCTGAAGTATCTGGCATGAATGGTTTTAGTTCAAATGCAATTTGATTAATTTTTTCCACCCAATCTTGTAATAGTTCTTTAAGTTTTTCTAGATCTTCAATTTTCCAGGGTTGTTCTTTTTCTATTTCTTGATCAATTTCGGAAATCCTTCCCCAAACGCTTGCTAGAAATTCATGAAATTTGTATGTTTCAAAATTTGATTTATAGGTTTCGTTTAAAATTATTTCAGGAAGTTCAGAGAGTTCCACTTTTTCGCAAAGTCTTGCAACGCGGGCGACTAAGTTTCCTAGGCCGTTTGCTAAATCCGAATTATAAACTTCGATAAATCTTTCCAGTGTAAAATCTCCATCATCAGTTGTTGGGATTTGAGAGAGCATGTAATATCTGAATGCTTCAAGTCCATATTTTTCAGAAATTTCAAAAGGATCAATAACGTTTCCTAAAGATTTTGACATCTTTTGTCCGCCGCTTTGTACAAATCCGTGAACAAGAACTGCTTTTGGTGTGGGGAGTCCTGCTGATAAAAGCATTGTAGGCCAGTAGACAGTGTGAAATCTATTTATGTCTTTTCCAATAACATGAACATTAGCTGGCCACCATTTTTCAAATATTGTTTGATCGACGCCATATCCGATTCCCGTAATATAAATGGCCAGTGCATCAAACCAAACATACATTACTTGAGTTTCGTCGCCGGGCACTGGAACTCCAACTCCTTTTGCTCTATCTTTATTTCTTGAAATACTAAAATCTTCTAGCCCCTGTTTTATAAAGGAAACAATTTCATTTTTTTTACTAATTGGCGCAATTTGAAGTTCATTTGATTCAATTAGTTTTAATAGTTTTTCTTGATAATTTGATAATTTAAAGAAATAATTTTCCTCTGTAACTTTCTCAGGAGCTTTTTGGTGATCTGGACATTTTCCGTCAACTAATTCTTTTTCAGTTTTAAAACTCTCACATCCTACGCAGTAAAAACCAGTGTAAGACTTTTTATAAATATCTCCATTTTTTTCGCATAGCTCCCAAAGTTTTTGAACACCAGGAAAGTGATGAATCGTGTCACTTCCTCTTTCGAAAACATCTAATTTTACTCCAAGTTTTGCATAAGAATCTTCAAATATTTTTGAGTTTCTATCAAGAAGTTCTTGCGTAGGAATTCCTTCTGCTTCCGCTGTTTGAACATTTTTTAGTGCGTTTTCATCAGCGCCTGAGAGAAGTAGAGTTTCCTCTCCTAAAATTTTATGATAGTTCCTTATAGTATCTGCTTGAAAATATTCCAAAGCATGACCTATGTGGGGCCTACCGTTTACATATGGAATTGCTGTTGTAATATAAAATTTATTCATGGCAGGCTAATTTTAACAGAGAAGCTAGCCTTAAACAACTTGACATTGAGATATTTAAGCCATAAGCTAAAATTGTGGACCAGAATAATAATCAAGTAAATGAAGGCGTTCAGGCTCCGCCACCCTCTCAACGCGTAATCGCGCAGCAAGTTGCAGAGCAAGCTATTCCTCCTCAGAAACCAGCGAATATTAATCCTTCGATAACAATGTGGGACAACCTAGAATATGCTCTTATGTTTATAAGTATGTACGTACTAGCAACAAGTGTGGGGCTTTTTATTCATTATTATGTTGATAAGTTTTTTCCTCCATTAAATTCAGATTATGATGGGGGGTCAATTTTTAGCTGGATATTTTTACTTTCATCAGGGGATGGTGGCAACGGAGGACTTCTTCCAGCTTTGGCATCTGCGATGATAGTTACTTATCCTCTTTTTGCCTTCTTTTTTCTTCATACAAAAAGAAGAGCAAAAGAAAATCCTGATCTTCACCATCTCAAATTAAGAAGAGGTTTAATCTACAACACTTTAGTAATTACATTTTTGTTCATGCTTTATAAATTAATTTCCTTGGTTTATGGGTCGTTAACTGGAAATTTCAGTATAAATTTTATTCTTCATTTTCTAGTGACGGTCGGAATTAATGCGCTAATATTTATCTATTTTTTCTACGGTGTAAGAACTGAGAAGCATGAATAAAAGCTACATCTTCACTGGCTTATTAGGGATATTGGTTTGCCTATTTGTTGTTGCAGGTTTTATAGAAATTGGAACCCCAATGTCTAAGAGAGCTTTGGCTTTGGATCAGAAAAGGATGTCTAATTTCTCAACCGCTTCATATGAAATCGAATATTATTATGAAGATAACAATAAACTTCCTGATAAATTATCAGATTTAAAAAGAGAAGGGGCCGAATTTATCTTAGACCCAGAAACAAATAAGCCCTATGATTACAAAAAGGTTTCTGAAGCTTCATATGAGCTCTGCACAGCATTTTCTACAGACAGCAAGGAGGTAAATGCAAAAAAGAAAAAAAGTACTTACTATGACGATTATGACTATGATTATGGTGTAAAAAAAGATCACAAAAAAGGATATGACTGCATAGAATATAAGATTGATGAAAATCTTTTTAATGATGATTACCCGGAATACTCCTACGATGAACCCGATCCTATTACATCACCAAGCGCAACTAGTATTAAAAAGCTGAGCCCGAACAGTAAATGGACATCTCAGGATTATGGTGCAGACATTACGCTTACGAATGCATATTTATCTGAGACAAAAGTTGTCGGTGGTGATTATTTGGCAAACAAGAATTCGCTTCTGCTCGAATACACAGTTTTAAATAAATCTAAAGCAACAACTTTTTACGGAGGAGATTTCGGCGAGGTTAGCCTAAATGGCGTAAGTAATAGTGTAAGTTCAGAAAGTAGTGCGTATATTTCTATGAATAAAAATGGAAAAGTACATGCACTATTTTTGATAGATAAATCAGTAAATAATCTGAATGTTCTTGTAGGGGATTTTGAGAATTATACAACCGTAGCCCTGGATTTTTCTAAGTCTTCTACTGTAAGTGGTTATCTGGATCTAGACAAAGGTTTTGAGCAAGGGAAATAATTCCTCGATGAAGTCTTATATATTTATAGCTAGCCTAGGTTTGCTGATTGCAGCATTGATAACAGTTGCAATATTTGATTCAGGAAATCCTCTTGTAAAAAAGGGATATGCAATTGATCGAAAAAGATTAGACGATTTTGGAGGAATTAGGGTTTCTGTTAATTTTTATTATAAGAAAAACGGTAAAATCCCCCAAAGCTTAAATGAAATAGAAAGTTCGGGTAGCTTAATAGATCAAGAAACTAAAAAACCTTATGAATATAAGAAGCTGACTGATACAACCTATCAACTCTGCACAACCTTTAATACAGATTCAGGTGAGTTTTGGGAAAAAACTAACGGCGGCCCTCCAGAAGGCGGAGAAACATTTAAAAAAGGATATTCATGCACCGACCAAAAGGTAATTGATTATATTGTTGAAGAATACAAAAAGAAGATAAATGGAGAACTGGATGATGAAAATACTATAAAGCTTGATGTTCAAGAAAACATAATACATCTGAGACCTAATAAGCAATTTATTTCCAGATATAATTCAACGGTTTTTATTACACATGCGTATTTATCATCTAAAATAGACGATCCAAATGCTGTGCGCGGTAAAAATAATTTAGTCCTAGAATATAGGGTTGAAAACACAGAGGAGGTTGATGAATTTCTGTATGGGGATGACTTTTTTAAAATTAAAAATGGAGAAACTTACGTAGATTCTATTGGGGGCTTAATTCCGAATGGGGAGAGAGGAGCTAAAACTACAGTCAGAGAGCTGTTTTTAGTTGAACCTTCACGTAATATTTTTGAGTTTCAATTTGAAGGATCTGAAGATCCGAAGTCTTTTACTTTAGATTTCACAAATGCTGAAATAGATAGCGGAAATCTGACTATTCAATTTGGCTTAAGGACTTCTGATTAATTATTTCTTTTTAGTAATAAAAAGTTCGACTGTAATTAATAATCCAAGAACTAGAATTAAAAAAATCCAGTGAGTAAGTCCAATTAAGCGCATTAATAAGTATCCTAATATAGTTAGCGTGATTACGACTCCATGCTGCTTTCCTATAAATATAAAAGTAGATAAGGAAAAAATTAAAAGTCCAAGAGTTGCAAAGAAGATTGGGAGCACTGGGATTGTAATCCCTGAAATTAGAAATTTATGAAATGGAGAAAAGTTTACAAATAAATAAGAGGTAATAATTGCCAGTAAGATTGCAATTAATAAATAAATGTAATTATGTCTTTTTCTGGCAATGGGTTTAAGTTTTTTTCTAGTTTTTCCTAAATTCTCCACAAATTAAGTATAGCATCAGTTTTGATATAATCGCGTTGTGAGTGAAGATAAGATTACATGGAATGAAAAGGTGAAATTAATAATTTCAGACGTTGACGAAACAATTGCAGATTTGTATAAGCCCGCAGAGCTAGAAATGATTGAAGAGCTAGTGGGTTTGCTTAAAGACGGAAAATCAATATTTTTTGTAACCGGCCAGGGTTTAAAAAGCGTTCAATGGAGAATTATTGACCAGATTCCACAGAAATTAAGATCTAAGATTTTAGTTGGTCATTGTAGTGGTGCAGAGGTATGGGGATATACTTCGGATGGTGTGCTTCGCGAAAAACCTTTTTATAGTGTTTATGATCTTTCAGAATCAAAAAGAAAAAAATGGCGAGATTTAGCTAAGCAAATTATACTTGAATTTAAATTAGATATTCATGACCCAATGCCGGTAAAAAAGTTTTTAGATGAAATTGGAAAAAATCCTAGATCAGTAATGTTCGAAGATCGTGGTCCGCAGATTACATTAGAAGTTGTAAATGGTTATGATTTAACATCTGAGCAAATGAAGGAATTGGGTGTAGAAAATAATGATTTAAGAATCCCAATTTTAGAGCGAGCAGAAAAATTATTTCAAGAATCTAACATTCCAATATCGCCAAGACTAGGAGGAGTATTTGCGCTAGATTTTGCAGTTAAGGATGTATCTAAGACAACTGCTGTTAAGAGAGCGTTGAGTGATGATTCAGTTCTTCAAAGTTTAGGACTAACAAGAATAGAGATTCAGAATCCAGATAATCTTGAAATTTGGGGAGATAAATTTTCGGTTAGAGGTGGAACAGATAGGCATATGAGTGAAGCGGTTTCACCCCAAGTTAGGTCTATTGATTTTAGAGAAGAAGATCCTAGTGAGTTTCCAGAAGGGTTTAATATAGTTGTCTGGAGTGGGATTCATCATCTTCATAATGGACTACTAGAATATCTTCAATCAAGGCCAATTTAACAACCCTCTTGACAGGAATTAGCAGACATGCTATATTACTGCTAATCTAGATTTTAACAAGTTATGCATGATTTGACACAACGTCAAATAGAGATTTTAAAGTCTCTAATTGAAGAGTACATTGAAACAGCAGAACCAGTAGGCTCTGAGACACTTGAGAAAAAACACTCTCTCTCAGCTTCGCCTGCAACTATCCGAAATGAAATGGTGAGATTAACCGATTACGGTTATCTAAAAAAGACTCACATTTCCTCAGGCAGAGTTCCTACACCAGCTGCAATGAAATTTTACGTAAAGCAGTTGATGAAGGAAAAAGATCTTTCGGTTGCGGAAGAAGTTTCGATGAAAGAAAAAGTTTGGGATATAAGAAACAAAGAGGCAGAGTTTCTTAAAGAAGTGACAAGAGCGCTAGCGAATAAAACAGGGGCAATCGCAATTGCAGCAACAGATAATGGCGAATATTTTATTTCAGGATATGCAAATTTGTTAGAGATGCCAGAGTTTTTCGATATAGATATAACGAAAACTTTGCTATCTGCAATTGATGAATTTGAATGCTTTAGAGTTCTCTTCGCGGCAGCTGGAGAGGACAGCGAGATACAGGTTTTAATGGGAGAAGATCTTGGTCCGACTCTTGCAGGTCCATACGGATTTGTATTTAAAAAGTATACAACGCTAGAGCACGGTGGAGGAGAGATTGGAGTAATTGGTCCAACAAGATTAAATTATACTCAAGTTGTGCCAACTGTTAGATATTTTGGAAATTTAATTGAAGAAGTTGCAAAGGGATGGTAATGATGACAAAGAAAAATGATACAGAAGAAAATTTGGAAGAAAGCGTTGAGGAAATAGAAAACGAACAATTAAAGAACCTTGAAAATCAATTAAAAAGAGCACTTGCTGATTATCAAAATCTCGAAAGAAGGATAACAGAGGAAAAAAGCGCATGGATAATGGCAGCAAATAAAGATTTGATCTTGAAACTTTTACCAGTTTTAGATAATCTATTTCTTGCACAGAAACATATTACTGATGCCGGTCTAGATCTTTCTATTCAGAAATTTTTAGACGCCCTTTATAATGAAGGGATGGAGCGGATCGAAACTAAAGGCAGAGATTTCGATCCACACTTGATGGAATGTGTTTCGGTGCAAGAAGGAACAGAAAATAAAGTGCTTGAAGAAGTGAGAGCTGGATTTAAAATAAACGATACAGTTCTTAGACCAGCCCAAGTAATAGTAGGAGGACAAAAAAACTAATATGGCAAAAATAATTGGAATTGATTTAGGTACAACAAACTCATGTGTAGCCGTGATGGAAGGTGGAGCACCAAAAGTGATTCACTCCAGAGAGGGCCGCAACACTATCCCTTCAGTGGTTGACCCAGTTAGCCACGTTGTGGGAGATGTTGCAAAGCGTCAACTCGTTCTAAAACCAAAGAACACAATTTTTTCTATTAAAAGACTCATGGGTAAGAAGTTTAAGGACGAGAGTGTTCAGTTCGACTCTAAATGGCTTCCTTACACAATTAAAGAGGGAAGAGAAGGAATGGCAACCGTAGAAGTTGATGGGAAGACCTTAACTCCACAGGAGGTCTCTGCTATGAGTCTTCAAAAAATAAAGGCTGATGCAGAAGCATATTTGGGAGATAAAGTTACCCAGGCCGTTATTACAGTTCCTGCATATTTCGATGATTCTCAGCGCCAAGCAACAAAACAAGCTGGAGAAATCGCAGGCCTTGAAGTGTTAAGAATTATAAACGAACCTACCGCAGCAGCATTGGCATACGGACTCGATAAAAAGAATGCACATACAATTGCTGTTTATGATCTTGGAGGAGGAACTTTTGATATTTCAATTCTTGAATTAGGAGAAGGAGTTTATGAAGTTAAATCCACAAATGGAGATACTCATCTTGGAGGAGACGATTTTGATCAAGCAATAATTGATTACCTCGCAGAAGAATTTAAGAAAGAAAATAATGTAGATCTTAAGAAAGATCCTCAAGCGCTTCAAAGACTTAGGGAGTCTGCAGAAAAAGCAAAGATCGAATTATCAACTTCACAGGAAGCTCAAATTAATCAGCCATTTATTACTCAGGGAGAAAATGGCCCACTCCATCTAACAACTACTCTTACTCGTGCAAAACTCGAGCAAATCGTGGATCCTTTAGTTCAAAAAACTCTAAAGCCAGTAGAGCAAGCTTTAAAAGACGCAAAGGTAAAGGTTAACGAAATCGACGAAATAGTTTTGGTCGGAGGAATGACCAGAATGCCAAAGATTGTTGAAACAGTTACTAAATTCTTTGGAAAAGAACCAAATAAATCAGTAAATCCAGATGAAGTTGTAGCGGTTGGAGCTGCAGTTCAAGCTGGCGTACTTGGAGGAGAGGTTAAAGATGTGCTTCTTTTAGACGTTACACCTTTAACTCTCGGAATTGAAACTTTGGGTTCTGTTTCAACTCCATTAATTTCAAAAAATACGACTATTCCTACTTCAAAATCTCAGGTATTTTCAACTGCTGCAGATAACCAGACTCAAGTAGAAATTAATGTGTTGCAGGGAGAGCGCGCAATGGCAGCTGACAATAAATCATTGGGTCGATTTATCCTAGACGGAATTCCACCAGCTCCACGTGGGGTACCACAGGTAGAAGTTACTTTTGACATTGATGCATCAGGAATTTTAAACGTAAAAGCTCAGGATAAAGCTTCAGGAAAAGAGCAAAGCATTAAGATTACTGGCTCAACAGGACTTACTGATGAAGAAATTGACAAGATGACAAAAGATGCTGAGGCTCATGCGAAAGAAGACGAAGAAAAAAAGGCTATGGTTGAAGCTAAAAACCAAGCTGATTCACTTATCTTTACAGCAGAAAAAAGTCTAAAAGACGCCGGGGATAAAGTTCCAGCAGAGCTCAGGACTGAGGTTGAAGAAAAAGTAAAAGCCCTAAAGGACGTTTTGAGTTCTGAATCTAAAGAAGAAATTGAAACAAAGACAAATGAGTTATCAGAAAGTCTACAGAAGATTGGACAGCAAATGAATTCTGCAGGGCAGAATCCGGATCAGAATCCTGAGGCTCAAGCAGCGGAAGATGTTCCGAATCCAGATAATGATGGAGAAGCTCCAAAAGAAGAAGAGAAGAAAGCAAACCCAGACGAACCTGTCGAAGGTGAAGTTGTAAATTAGTAAATAGATACTAGTAAATAGATAATAGAAAAGACCGTGTGAGCGGTTTTTATTGTATAATACCAAGATCAAACTAGTAACTAATATCTAGTTTTTAATAGCTAACTTATGTGTGGAATTTTTGGATACGTTGGTAAAAAAACAGATACCCCAAATATGATTCTTGATGGACTTAAGCTCCTCGAGTATAGGGGTTATGATTCATGGGGAATTGCTGTAAAATCTGGAGACAAAATCCAGGTAGAAAAGCATGTTGGGAAAATAGGAGACGCTAAGGTTAATTTACCAGAGAGTGAGATTGGAATAGGACATACTCGCTGGGCTACTCACGGAGGAGTAACGCAGGAAAATTCACATCCTCATTTAGACTGTACAGAAAACATTGCAGTAGTTCATAACGGAATAATTGAAAACTATAAAGAAATAAAAGACGATTTGTTAAAAAAAGGTCACGAATTCCATTCAGAAACAGATACCGAAATTTTTCCTCACCTTATAGAAGACTTTATAAAATCTGAAGATTTAAATTTTACTGACGCATTTAGGATAGCCTTTAATTCTATAAGAGGATTAAATGCGATCGTCGCAATTAATACCAAAACAAATGAGATTGCAGCTGCGAAAACGGGTTCGCCGCTTGTGGTGGGAGTTGGTGAAGATGCTTTTTATATTTCTTCTGATCCAAATGGAGTTGCTGTGCATACAGAAAAAGCATTATTCATTAAAGATCACGAGATGGTTATTATTGGGAAAAGTCTTCAATTGTTTTCACTTCCTGACGGTTTAAGTGTGACACCTGAATTAGAGACATTGGAAAAAGCTTTAAAGGAAGAGGGGATGGGTAAATATGCGCATTATATGATTAAGGAAATAAATGAACAGCCAGAGGTGCTGGAGAATATTGCGAAAAACTATTCAGGACAGATTGAAAAATTAGGTAAAAACATAAAGAACGCATATGGAACCTATTTTATAGGAGCTGGAACTGCTTTTTTTGCTTGCCTTGGAGGAACTTATTTATTTTCAAAAATTGCAAAAGTACACGTTAATACCGCACCAGCTTCAGAGTTTAATTATCTTGAAGATTTTTTGACCGATAGGAGTTTGATAATCGCGTTATCTCAGTCAGGAGAAACAATTGACGTGGTGGAGCCGCTTCAAAGAGCTAAGAAAAAAGGAAGTAAGATTATTGCTGTTACGAATGTAAAAGGTTCAACTATTTACCGAATGAGTGATGAGCAGATGCTTTTGGGTGCAGGGCCAGAAAAAGCCGTAGCTTCGACTAAGGTTTACCTCGCCAAGCTTTCAATTCTTCTTATGCTCGCGTATGCCATGAAAGGGGAAGTTGAAAAAGGAAAAGAATTGGTAGAAAAAGCAGCGAAGGAGACTAGAAGAATACTCAGTGAGGAAAGTTTAGAGAATATTAAAAAAATAGCTTCGTTTTTAAACACTAAAGAGCATATTTTTATAATTGGCAGAGGCACTTCATATCCATCAGCTTTAGAAATGGCTCTAAAAATAAGAGAAGTAAGCTATATACACGCCGAAGGACTTCCGGGAGGTGAGCTTAAGCATGGTGCAATTGCTTTAATCTCTAAAGGAACACCTGTGGTTGTGTTTGCTCCAAATGACGAAACATACGGAGCAATTATTTCTAACGCTATGGAAATCAAGGCTAGAGGAGGAGTAATGATTGGAATAAGTCACAAGAATAATGAAGTTTTTGATTATTTTATAGAAGTTAAAGACTCCCAAGAGGGCAGTTATATTTCTCAGATTTTACCCGCTCAGCTTATTTCTTATTTTCTAGCTCTATTTAAGAATTACGACCCTGATAAGCCTCGAAATCTCGCTAAGAGCGTAACAGTGAAATAAAAATTTATGGCAAAAGATTATTATCAAATTTTAGGAGTAACAAAAGGTGCAAGTGAGACAGATATAAAAAAGGCATACAGAAAGCTTGCACTTGAGCATCATCCGGACAGAAATAAAGGGGATAAAACATCAGAAGAAAAATTTAAAGAAGTAACTAAGGCATATGAAGTTTTATCAGATCCAGCGAAAAGACAATCATACGATCAATTCGGTCATGCAGCTTTTGAGCAAGGCGCAGGACAGGGTGCGCCAGGAGGAGGGAATCCTTTTTCTGGTGGGTTTGGCGGAGCGGGTGGACCTTTTACATATACGTATTCTACGGGGGGTAACGCTGGCGGATTTGATTTTGGAGGAGGAGCGGATCCTTTTGAAATTTTTGAACAATTTTTCGGAGGAGGAAATCCATTTGGAAGGCAACAAAGAAGACCCGTTTACTCTCTTCAGATAGATTTCATGGACGCAGTTAAAGGAGTTACAAAAAGAATAACAGTTGAGGGAAAAACTGAGACTGTAAAAATTCCTGCAGGAATAGATAATGGTCAGCGAGTTAGGTTTGGAACTTATGATGTTTTGATTGAGGTTAGACCAGATAAAAGATTTAAAAGAGAAGGGCAAAATGTGGTAACTGAGGAGGAGATTTCATTTCCACAAGCAGCACTTGGAGTTGAAATAGACGTAGAGACAGTGGATGGCAATGTCAAGTTAAGAATTCCTTCAGGAACTCAACCAAATACTGTAATTAGGCTTGCGCAAAGAGGCATTACAAGTGTTAACGGAAGAGGAAAAGGAGATCATTATGTGCAGGTAAAGGTAGTAGTTCCAAAAAGTTTGTCAGCTCGCCAGAAAGAATTGCTAAAAGAATTTGAAGGTACTAAGAAAAAATCTAGTTGGTTTTAACGCTCTTTGGTAGGAGGTTTTCCCTCGATTCCTATTCTTGCAAGATATGCTTCTCGTTCTAGTGTCGCAGCCCTCAAAACGTCTTCTCTAGGCATTAAGAATAGCGGGTAATTAGTTCCATCTATGGCAGCAGATTCATCGAATGCTTGTTCCTCGCCAAGTACCTCTGTTACAATTCCGTAAACTGATACACCGAGTGGAAGAGCGACTGAAGTGAGATGTGCTTCTTTTCGCCATGCTAGATCTTGGCCTACCTCTTCTTCTACTAATTCCCAATTTCTAATAAGTTTTCTTGATTTTTCATCAATTTTCCAAACTACACCATTAATTCTAGATCCTCTTTCGGGAACAGCTACATAAGTTCTAAAATCAGGCCCCCATGCTTCTTCTAAAATTTCCCTAGGCTTAGTTGGAACCTGATCTAATCTTTGTATTACAAGACGATGATCAGTTAGGACTGCAGGTTTGCCCACTAGATCACTTCTGCCAGTGATTGCCTCCATCATAGCTGGATCAGCATTGGCCCCGTATCCAAAATAGTTAATAAGCGCTGTATTCATTTTTGTATCTGGCATTAAACATCAAATCTTCACAAAATGCAAATAAGCTAACACATATTGCAATTTTTATTTATCTAGATATATAATCAGCACCTGCTCAACCATATGGCTGAAAAAATTGGCGTAGGAGTTAGAGGAGCGGGGACTGTAGGGGGAGGAGTAATCCGAGAGCTTATGAAGCATGGCCCAGAGTGGGGACTAGAGCTTCGAGGTGTAGCAGTAAATAACCCCTCAAATCCTAATAGAGAATTTGTAGGTCCACACTATACAACTTCAAGTCAACTCCTGGAAGATCCAAATATTAAAATTATTGTTGAAGCTCCAGGCGGAGTTAATCCGGTTATTTCTGCTGCTTTTATGACAGATGCTATGAGTGTAGGTAAAAGCGTAGTTACCCCTGCAAAAGCTCCTGTTGCTTTATATCCGGATCAGCTATTTGAAGCTGCGAGAGAAAATGGAGTTGATTTTCAGTTTGAGGGAACAGTCGGAGGAGGAATTTCAGTAGTAAATACTCTTAAGAGAAGAACAAAAGTAGATCGGGTAATGGGAATAACGGGAATTGTTAATGGTACTACTAATCATATCCTTACCCAAATGAGAGATAGAGGAATGAGTTTTGAAGATGCTCTTTCTGAAGCACAAACTGCAGGTTATGCTGAGGCAGATCCTACTTCAGATGTTGAAGGACAAGACGCTGCTTTTAAGCTCGCGATTCTTTTTATGTTAGGTTTTAACTCAATGGTGAATCCGCTGACAATAGACAGGAGAGGAATTTCAGACATAACAGCTGCTGATTTGCATTTTGCAAATAATTATGTAGGGGACGGAGATGTCACGCATGATATAAAACTTCTGGCAATTGCAAAAAGAAGAGAGGATGGTCTCTATGAAGCAAGAGTAACCCCGGCAATTATTAGACAAGATAATCCGCTTGCTTCAGTTGATGGAGTATTTAACGGAGTAAAAGTAGATTGGGAGCTAGCTGATACACAGATGTATACAGGTCGTGGTGCAGGAAGAGATGCTACTACTAGCGCAGTTCTAGAAGATATCAGAACTGCTGCAATAAATTTGGAAAAAGGACCAGATGATTTACCAACCTTAGATGGACATGCTGAATTAGAAGAACCGGAAAATGTTCAAAGAGCAGGCTACATAAGAATGCTTCTTTCTCACAAGCCAATGAGCGCTGGAGAAGCATATATGATTATGGGTGAAAGTGGATTAAATATTACCGATATTCAGCAGGAAAGGCAGTTTAAGACAGCGGTCAATGGTGAACCACATATACCGGACATTGTTGTTTTCGAATCAGCAAGACAAGAAATTATACAATCTGCATTAGAGGATTTGTCACTTAGTGATCGAGTTGAAGGTACTCCTGTGTTTATTCCATTTGAGGCTTAATTTAATTCTGTTATAATTTCCTCATGAAGTACTTGCAAATCACCGTAAATACACCAATTGATTTTTCAGATAAGGTTCGTGATGCGATGAGCGAAGCGGGGGCTGGTAAAATTGGTAATTATTCAAATTGCTCTTTTTCTACAAAAGGCACAGGTTATAGTTTACCAAATGATGGAGCAAATCCAGCGATAGGTGAAATTGGAAAAATTGAGTTAATCGAAGAAGAAAGAATATTAACATTTTGTAAAGAAGAAGATTTGGATAAAGTGACAGAAGCAATAAAATCTGCTCATCCATATGAAGAGCCATTAATTACGATTTGGCCTGTTGAGATTATATGAAATATATTGCTGTTTTTTGTTCTTCAAGAGATTTAGATCCTAAATACATAGAGCCTGCTAAAGAGTTTTCTAGACTCCTTGTAGAAAATGGATATAATTTGGTTTTCGGAGGATCTGATACGGGGCTTATGAAAGTGGTAGCAGATGAGGTAAGAAAAAATGGTGGAGAAGTAATTGGTGTTTCCATGCAGGTTTTTCACAATGTTGCTAGAAAAGATGTAAGTGAAATGATTCTTGCAAATGATTTAGGACAAAGAAAAGCCATAATGTTAGATAAGGCTGTGGCAATCGTAGCGTTGGTTGGAGGACTTGGAACTTTAGATGAACTTCTTCACATAGCAGAACTTAAAAGACAAAAACATCATGAAAAGCCAATTGTAGTTTTGGACACAGATAATTTTTATGAAGGTTTAAGAGTTCAATTTAAGAAAATGGAAGATGATAAATTTAACGCTTTTGATATGCGGGAATACATAATGTTTAGAAATACTCCTCAAGAAGCGATAGATTTTATTAACGAAGAACTTGATAAATGATAAAAATTCCAGGCCTCATTGATCCGCATGTCCACTTCCGTACCCCTGGGCAAACCCATAAAGAAGATTTTTTAACTGGTACTAGAGCAGCAATTTCTGGTGGATTTACAGCTGTTATAGATATGCCAAACAACAAAATACCAATTACCAGTTACCAATTACTAATTGAAAAAGAAATGATCGCGAAAAAAGAAATCGTTTCAGACATAGGGTTTCATTTTGGATCTCTAGGAGACAAT
>CAZBFH010000002.1:30650-53944 GCA_964491185.1 uncultured Gammaproteobacteria bacterium | reverse complement strand
CACTTTTTTACTCCCCAGCTCTTCCAGCTCAAGCAATAGATATAAATGGAAATAAGAGTACTGACGAATTTGAAATGTTAAAATTAACCCGCGCACACAACGATTCCAACATGCTTTCTTTGGGAATTCGTTTTTTAACTGAAGAACAAATAAAAACTGCAGTGAAAATATTTTTAGAAAGCCCATTCCCAGGAGAAGAAAGACACAAAAGAAGAGTCGAGAAAATTAAGAATCTTGAGTAGATTTTCCTACCATTAAAACTTCTTCAACCAAACGATTTGCATATCCGTATTCGTTGTCATACCAGGCTATTACTTTTACCATAGTTCCTCCTACTACTTGAGTGAGACTTAAATCAACAATTGCAGAATGAGGATTTCCTACAATATCTGAAGAAACAATCGGCTCTTCTGTGACTTCTAAAATTCCTTTAAAATTATTTTTCTTCACAGCAGATTTAAAAGCATTATTTACTTCCTCAACAGTCACAACCTTCTTAAGTACAAACGTAAAATCTGAAAGAGAACCCACCGGAACTGGCACCCGAATTGCGAGACCATCAAATATCCCTTCCAATTCTGGAAGCGCTTTTGCAGCAGCCTTCGTAGCGCCAGTACTAGTTGGGATTATATTTTCCGCTGCTCCGCGAGCTCTTCTGTAATCATCGTGTCCACCGTCTTGTAAACGCTGATCCTGTGTATATCCATGTATCGTAGTCATCATCGCTTTTTCAATTCCAAACTCATCCGAAAGAACTTTTGCAACTGGAGTTATACAGTTTGTAGTACATGACGCATTACTTATCATATTTGAGCCGCTATAATCCGAATCATTTACACCAAGAACATATGTCTCTATATTTCCTCCCTTTGCTGGAGCAGATAAAACTACACTCTTAGCCCCAGCTTTTATATGAAGATTTAAATCGTCATGACTTGTAAAATGACCAGTGGATTCTATTACAACATCTATCTTTAAGTCTTCCCATGGAAGAAGTGAGGGATCTTTCTGAGAATAAACAAAACTCTTTCTTCTTTTGTTTACAACAATTTTTCCAAGAAGATCTTTTTTTGATTCTTTTGTCGGTTCGACTGATACCTCATCTTTCAGGTTTCCATAAACAGAATCATATTTAAGTAAATACATCCATCCCTTTAAATCCGTTGATGTTCCAGCATTAATTGCAACCACATCAATTTTACTTTTATATTTCTCAAGAATTACCCTATGCGCAATTCTCCCAATTCTTCCGTATCCATTTATAGCAACTCTTATCATAGATCTATCTTAACAGTTCGTGTACTTTTTCAACAATCGCCTTTGAATTTATTTGTTCAAAATCTAATAACTCTTCTGGGCTTCCACTTCTAGGCATTTTATTAACTGACAAACTATGAACTGGAGTTTTTGATGTTAACAAACAGGAACGAACAGCTTCTGCAATTCCTCCTTCAGGACGATGATCTTCGACAACTAAAATTTCCCCAGTTTCGTCAGCAGCTCTTTCTAGCGTCGCAGAATCTATAGGTTTTACAGAATAAAGGTCGATTATTCTTGCGTCTATTCCCTGCTTTTTTAATTCTTCATAGGCCTTGAGTGCCTCATGAAGCGTTACACCAGCAGCAACAATAGTTACCTTGTCCTTTGGTGTCGATTTCAAAGTTTTACTTCCACCGATCTCAAAACTTTCTTTCTCGTGATAAATAACAGGAGTTTCCATTCTTGTAGTTCGAAGGTAAACGATTCCTTTAAAATCTGCTGCAGCTTCTGTTAATTTTTTTGCCGAAACTGCGTCTGATGGATATAAAACTACACTGTCGATTATTGACCGGAACATAGCTATATCTTCAATTCCCATTTGAGATGCGCCGTCCTGACCAATAGACACTCCAGCGTGACTCCCTACAAACTTAATGTTCGACTTAGCATATGCCGCCATTCTTATTTGATCATGTGCTCTTGTCCAAAAAGCCGCAAACGTGGAAATAAAGGGCAATTTTCCTCGTCTAGAAAGTCCAACTGCGACAGAAACCATATTTTGTTCAGCAATAAACATTTCAAAATATTTATCTTTATGCTTTTCTCTAATGATTTCTGAAAAAGTCGAATTAGATGTTTCACCATCTAGAACGACTAGGGAAGGATGGAGGGACAGAAGTGAGGGCAACGTTTCACCATAGGATTTTCTCGTAGCTATTAAATCTCCTAAATTATATTGTGCGACATGAGAACTATACCTTGGAGAAGGCGGATTTTTAGAATTTAATTTGTCAGGTTTTGCGATATTTCCTCTTAGCTTCTTATCTACCTCTCCAAGATCTTTTGAATACTCCCCTATTTCCGTGTAGGGGAGAGCCTTTCCGTGAAAACCATCCTTATCCTCAACCTTTTTGATTCCTTTTCCCTTCATGGTTTTGGCAATTATCATTACTGGTCTGTCATGCGATTCGTGGGCCAATGAAAAAGCCTGTGAAATTTCCTCTAAATTATGGCCATCAACAACTATAGCCTCCCACCCAAATGCTTGAAGTTTCTTCTGATAGTTTTTTAAATCCCATCCATACATCGTCTCTGTGCTCTGCCCAAGCCTATTTACGTCAATAATTCCAATCAAATTGTTTAATTTGTAATGACTTGCAATCTCTATAGCTTCCCAAACTTGCCCTTCAGAAGTTTCGCTGTCTCCCATTAAAACATAAGTTTTATGATTTAAATTATCCATTTTCGCTGCTAATGCAATTCCTACTCCTACTGACAAACCCTGGCCAAGCGATCCTGTTGGCGCTTCCGTATATTTAAATTCCATTGTTGGATGACCTTCCAGAGGACTTCCAAATTTTCGATAAGTCAGAAGTTCATTCTCGCTTAATTCTCCTGCAACTACCCAAAGAGAATAAAATAGTGGCGAAGCATGACCCTTTGAAAAAATTACTCTGTCATTTTCTGGATAATCCGGCATCTTACTATCAAATTTTAGAAATCCTCCAAAAAATAGCGTTGTCATAAGCTCAACTGAAGAAAGAGAAGAAGTAAGATGCCCAGAGCCAGCTATAGAAGTTGAGAGTAAACAGTAGTATCTAATTAATCTAGCTAACTTTTCTAAATCTTCCATAAACTAATAATATCAGTTTATTGCAATCTGATACTAGACTTTAGTTGCTTTAAATGGAAATTTTTATAAATAAAATCTAATAGTAAAAGTAAAGGAAATATAAAAAAGATCAATTTTGGATGATATTCAGGAAGCATTAAAACTACAATATTTGAAAAAGTTATAGCTATAATGAAATCGTTTATTTTATATTTTGCTCCAATAATGAAGATAGATAGAATTATTAGGTAAATTGCTGGAAAAACATAACGAAGACTTCCTATCATTTGAGTTAAATTATCAGATGCAGGTAAAAAAAGATATATTATAAAAAATAAAATTGATACGTAGGCTAACCTAATAATTATTTTCATTTTCTTTTCTTCTCGATGAATTAAAGCAAATATTGGGACCAATATTATCCCAACACTCCAAAGCATAAACTCTGAAATTAGCGCATCTAACATATCTCTAGCATGAAATAAGATTGATTGCCATGCATGCCATGCTAATAATCCATCGCTTGTTGATAGACTTGTAGCAGAATAGCCTTGAAAATAAAATGGATTACCTGTAACAATATAATTTCTCACATACCAAAATACCCCAATCATAAAAACGGGAATTATAAAAAAAATAATTCTTTTAAAATTAATGCCTGTAAAAAATTTACTATGAAAAAAAATTAGAGTGACGAACATAAAAACAGGTCCAGTAAATTTACTCCCAATAAAAGCCCCCGCTGAAATTCCAAACCAAAAGTAATCAATATCCCTTTTTACTTTTATAAAATAAAAAATCAATATTAAGATAAAAAAATTCAGCATCCAAATGTCTGGCTTCTGAGTCAGTGACCATCTAGATATTCCATAAAGGAAAAAAATCGACAAACCCATCCAAATCGCCATTTTCTTTTCAAGCCCTACTTTTATTCCAAGGATAACTGAAAAAACAAAACTAAATATTATGCCGATAACATTAAATAAATTAAGTGGAATTTTTAAAACTATAAATAGGGAAAGGAGTGTTTCAGTAGCTGCGGGATAAAATATGTCTCCATTTTTATCAAGATAAAAAAAATTGCCCGAGAGAATGGATTTAGCAATTGGAATATGCATATTTACACTATCGCCCTCTGCGGGAAGTGTGTGAATCCCTTTTAGCAGAAGAGAAACCAAGGTTACAATAAAAAAAACTAATCCGAACAATAAATAGATTTTTTTCATTCCGAAGCAATTATATATCAATAATTTAAGCAATAAACTACACATTTAACAAACGCTATTCAAGCAGTTCTCTGATATAATTTTTCTTGATGGATTTAATTCAAACTCTAATTCTTTCATTCGTAGAAGGCGTAACAGAATTTTTACCGATATCCTCAACGGGTCATCTTATACTTACCTCTCAAGCTCTTGGAATTGAACAAACAGAATTTGTTAAAAGTTTTGAGATTATTATTCAGCTTGGCGCTATTCTTTCTATCGTTTTTTTATATTACAAAACGCTTCTTAATACAAAAATCTGGCCTAAGATCTTCGTAGCATTTCTCCCAAGCGCAGTCGTAGGACTTCTTTTTTATAAAATTATTAAAGATTACTTGATTGGAAATAGCTTAATTACCGTAATTGCCTTGCTAATTGGAGGAATTGCATTCATTTTAGTTGAGTATTTTAATAGAGAAAAGCAAGCAAATCAAACTATCAAAATAGAACAACTTACCTTTAAGAATGCACTCATAATTGGTCTTTTCCAATCCATCTCAGTTATTCCAGGTGTTTCTCGAGCTGGCGCAACAATATTGGGAGCACTTTTACTTAAAACCAACAGGAAAACAGCTGCGGAATTCTCTTTTATCCTTGCTGTACCCACCATGGCCGCGGCAACAGGCTTAGACATATTCCAAACAAAACTCAATTTCTCTTCAAATGAACTCATATTGCTGGGAATTGGATTCGTTAGTTCATTTATCTTTGCGGCAATTTCAGTTAAATTATTAGTAAAATATTTAGCAAACCATAACTTCATATTCTTTGGAATTTATAGAATCGTACTTGCTGTAATTTTTTGGCTAATCTACTTACGATGAATACATTCGATAAAATCTACAAGGCAGTTGAGAAAATCCCAAAAGGAAAGGTATCTACATATGGTCAAATTGCTAAATACGTTGGCATATCAAACCCACGCGTTGTAGGATTCGCACTTCATGTAAATAAAGATCCAGATAATATTCCATGCCACAGGGTTGTAAATAAAAAAGGAGAATTAGCCTCAGGATATGCGTTTGGAGGATTAGACGTTCAACGTCAACTTCTTGAACAAGAGGGTGTAAAATTTGAAAATTCGAGGGTAAAACTAGAAACTTCCGGTTTTTATTTTACCTAGCAAGTTGGATCTTTGGAAGCTCAATTCTTTTACCAATTGAGGTTTTTCTTAAAACTAAAATCCCACTATAAATAAAGGCAGCAACTAGAAGAAATAGCGCTGCGACGATACAGAGCAAAAACCAAGCCAAAGCTGTAAAAATTTCAGTTAAACTTTTCATAGCCTAGAATTATAATAATAAATGATTTAAAAGTCAATGCTATAGGATATAAATTACAAAATCTCTAGGCATAAAACTCATTGCAAAATAGCCTATAATATGTTATAATTCTCCTCTAAATGATGCCTGATCTTAAAAATCAAAAGTTGCTAATTGTTTCGCCTCATCCTGATGACGAGGTACTGGGCTGTGGTGGACTCATAAAAAAAATTAAAGACCAGGGAGGGGAGGTTTATATCCTCTTTTTAACCGTCGGAGATACGCAAGAATATTCCGCGAGAGGCATCTCTAATGGTCACGAAAGAGTATCTGAAATCCAAAGAGTGGCTAAATTCCTTAAATATGATAATTATCAGATTCTTTTTGAAGGAAATACATTCCATCTAAGACTAGACAGTGTGCCCCAAATTGATCTTGTAAGCAAGATCGAAGAATCTCTTAATAGGATTCAGCCTACAATCGTTGCTATGCCTCCACGCCAAGATTATAATCAAGATCATAGGGCTGCTGCTCAAGCATTAATCAGTGCTACAAGACCAGCTCCTTCTGACTTTAAGCCATTCCAAAAAATGGTTCTAACCTATGAATCAGTTCCAGTTGCAAACTGGGCATATCCACAAATAGAAGCTCCAAATTTCTATGTTCCGTTAACTGAAGTGGAGCTAAAAGCTAAGCTTAAAGGGCTTTCGATGTATAAATCTCAAGTTAGAAAAGGCGCACATCCAAGATCTATTAGATCTATGAAAAATCTCGCTAAATTTAGAGGAATGCAAATAGGCCAAGAATACGCAGAAGCATATATTTGCCACAGAAATGTTCTTTAAAACATATGAAAGTATCAATTTATCAGCCGAGATATTTTCCTCAGTTGCATTACTTTAACAGAGCCTTAACCTCTGACGTATTTGTAATTTTAGATTGCGCTCAATACACAAAAGCTTTAGTCCATAATATAAATGGCGAAAAAGAAAGACACAAATCTTTCCAATCCGATACTGTAATTAAATTCCCTGAAGGTTCACATTTCTTGACCGTTTCAATCAAACACGATGGGCTTTTACCAATCAGTCAAACAAAGCTAGATTATTCTTCAGATTGGGCAAGAAGACATGCCGCCACAATCTCCACTGCTTATAGAAAATCTCCATCCTACGACAAAGTCTTTCCACAAATTGAAAAACTATTAAAAAGTGAATACACGACCTTAGGCGAATTAAACATAAAAACCTTTCTTTGGGGACTAGCTTGCATAATGGGCCTTGATCTAGATGCATCGGAATTAAATATTGATACAATAAACAAACATCTTGAAACCTCTAACTTTAGACTTAAAAAAATTATCCTAGGATCTGAACTCGGTGTTGAAAGACCTGAAGGATTTCAAAAAGGAACTGAGTGGACTGTAGCAATTTGTAAAAAATTAGGAGCAACTGAATATGTTCACGGAGAAACAGCACAAAATGGATACATGAACGAAGAATATTACAAAGAAAACGATATTAACTTAGTAACTCAGAATTGGTCATGCGCTGAATATGAACAACAATTTAGTGACAAAGCAGGATTTATTTCAAATTTATCTATCATTGACTTAGTCTTAAACGTAGATCGTGAAAAAGCTTTAGAAATAATTTCAAATTAATATGAGTAAAAAAATATTTATCATCATCTTTACATTAATTTTTATTATAGTAATTGCGCTTATGCAAACCTTAAATCAGCCTTTAAAAGTGATTGGCTGGATTCCGTATTGGGATCAGGCTGTTGCTACCGAAAGCTTTAAGCAAAATGTAACAGAACTAGATTACATATCACTTTTTTGGTACAAAATTGATGAAAATGGAAAACTCGGAGCCTATGAAGGAACTGTAGAAGATAAATCCATAATTGAATTTGCTCATAATAACAATGTAAAAGTTTTAGCACTTGTCGCAAACCTTAGTGAATCTGGTGATGGAACATGGGACCATGAAAGAGTTGATAAGGTAATTTCTAATAAAGATGCGAGAGAGAAACATATAGATGAATTGGTGGATCTGGTCGAAAAAAATAATTTTGATGGAATTGATATCGATTATGAAGCATTAAAAAGTTTCCAAAAGGATGACTTTTCACTATTTATACAAGAGCTTTCAAGAGAGCTTCACAAAAAAGATAAAATACTAGGAGTCGCAATTCATCCAAAAACCTCAGAAGACAATCCACTTGAAGACAATGGCTCACATGCGCAGGATTTAAGAAAAATAGGTAGATACGCAGATCAGTTATATTTTATGACTTACCTAGAACATGGAGCTTTTAGTGAGCCTGGTCCAATTGGCTCACTTTCATGGATGGATCAAGTTATTAAATACGGAACAAATAAAGTTCCTCGTCAAAAAGTGTACCTCGGAATCGGCCTAATGGGTGCACAATGGTCAAAAAATCCTGATGGAACTCATACTGCAGTGGAAAGTGAGATGTCATTTTTGGATGTTCTATCCAAAGCAAATATTTATAATTTGACTCCAATTTGGGATGAAACATCTAAAACTCCATATCTTACATTTATGGAAAATGGAACGGAGAACATAATCTGGTTTGAAAATGCAGAAAGCACAAGATTAAGAATAAGCCTTGCAAAGAAATATGGCGTTAGTGGAGTTGCCCTTTGGAGACCAGGAGAGGAAGATGAAAGAATTTGGGAGTATTTAAAATAATATGAATATCATAAAACACAACAAACCCCTACTCGGAACTGAAGAATTAAACGCAGTAAATGAAGTAATAAAAAGCGAATGGGTTATTGCAAATTCTCAGGTTAAAAAATTTGAAAAATCTGTTGCTAAGATGAACAGATTTAAATATGCAGTTGCACTAAATAGTGGTACTGCTGCCATTCACCTAGCTCTACTTTCACTGGGAATAAAAAAATCAGATGAAGTTATTCTCTCAGCTTTCACTGTAGCGGATCCATTAAATGCAATTAATTATACTGGCGCAAAAACCGTGTTAGTAGATGTCACAAAAAACTCTTTTGACATCGATGTAGATCAAATAAAGAGAAAAATTACCAATAAAACAAAAGCAATAATTGTTCCCCATATGCTTGGTTCATTTGCCAAAATTGAAGAATTAGAAAATCTAGGCATTCCTATTATCAATGACTGCGCACAATCCATTGGAGGAATTTATAAAGGAAAACCGATTGGTTCATATGGAGATATCGCCATATTTTCTTTTTACGCAACAAAATTAATTACAACAGGCCAAGGCGGAATGGTTTTAACAAATAATAAAAAAAGAGCTAAATTTATAAGAGACACTATCGACTACAATGGCCGAACTAATTATAAAGTTAGATTTAATTATCCAATGACAGATTTATCTGCTTCAATAGGAAATGTTCAGCTTAATAAACTTGATAGTTTTATAAAAAGAAGAAGAAAAATTGCCGATAGATATAAAAATGCAGTCAACAATAAAGACATATCTACGTTTCCAAATTATAATGAAAACTATTCGAATTTTTATCGCTTTGTTCTAAAGTTTAATAGCAGGAAAAAAAGAGATGATGCTAAAAAAATATTTCTAAAAAATAAAATCACTGCAATTATCCCTATTAAAGAATACGAGCTTTTGTATAACTGTATTGGAGAGAACAAAAAAGACTATCCTAATTCATTAGAAATGGCAAATACTTGTCTTTCAATTCCGATTTATCCTGCTTTAAAAGAAGTGGAAATTAGAAGAATTATTGAAGTTTTAAAATCCATTTAACCTCTCTTTGGACTTGTCCAAGTTCCATCAGATTTCTTAAAGAGTGCCTCCGGAATTGATATAAAATATACAATTGAATCAATAAATCTTAGAAAAATAAATCCAAGCCCCAATAAAAGCATTATTGGTTTTCGCTCAGAGATTGCCACAACTACAGTCATAATGTAATCAATTAAAAACACTCCTATAAAAATATCTATCAATCTAAATGTTCTGCCAATAATCGGCACAGTCACTGGATCGAATGAATTTAAAATCAAGAGCGTAATTATTAAAGGAATAGTGAGAAAAAAGATACTATAAAAAGTAAGCTCAATTAAAAATGCCCCCATCGTAAGCCATAAAAAACTAGGCCAAATACCATGTCTAAAAATTGTTTGCCAATACCCAACATTCCAACGCCTTAACTGTTTTACATAGTCTTCTAAGTTGTAAGGATCCTGGTGAGTCGCTTTTATTTCCGGAGCATAAACTATTTTCCCAAGCTTTTTTTTCTGGACTTCAAAAGTCATATTAAAATCTTCAATAACGAGGCCAGGTGCATCTATCTCAAGATGCTCCAAAACTCTAGTTCGATAAATACTGAAAGCTCCAGGAATAATATAACTTGCGTTAGCGAATTTCCATGTTTGTCCAAATCTAAGTCCCCACTGCATTATTTTCCATAACTTTGCTCTATATGAAATTAAGAATAATTCAGACAACTTAGTTCTTCCCCATCTCGTCTGACCGTGTGGACTTACTGCTGCTACTTTTTCATCTCTAAAATATTGAAGCGCTAAATGTAAATAATCTGGGTTAATTATACAATCTGCGTCATTTATAAGAATCGCCTTATATGCTTTTAAAAGTCCGTATTCGTTCATTATGTAAACAAGAGCCTTTGCTTTACCCTTATTTGGCCGAAGATCTAAGCTTCTAACGCCCATTGAGCGGATTATTTCAATTGTTTTATCTGTAGAAAAATCACTCACTACATAGATGTTTTTTGCTGGTAAAACTTGAAGAAGCGCTGAGATAGTTCTTCTTATACCATCCTCTTCATTATGTGCTGGAACAATCGCTGCAACTTCTGAAAAATTTATCGGGAGCGGCTCTAGTCTTCTCTCAAGTATTTTCTTACGTGATCCTATTTTTTCAAAAATTAAACGAAGAAGACCTACTATTACCCAAAAAGTGAAATTAAATCCAAGAGTAAAAAAAGCTAGAAACCATACCACTGCGCAGTCCTCCTAATTCCTTCTTCTAATTTAACTTTAGGAGTCCATCCGAGTTTTTTCATTTTTGAAAGATCCGGAAGCCTTCTGTCATGATCATGATTTGGTCTTTCAATAAATTTAATTTTTATATTTTTCTCTGTAATTTTTATAACCATTTTCGCTAAATCTATTATTTTTGTTTCGTTATCATTTCCCAAGTTATACACTTCCCCTTTTTTTCCTTTATTTGCGATCGTAATCAAACCTGCTACTAAATCGTCTATGAAACACAGAGTTCTAGTTTGAGTTCCTTTACCTTCCACTGTTAAACTCTCACCTTTCATGCACTGATTCATGAACCTTGGCATGACTCTTGCGTCACTTCTACTCATTCCGGGCCCATATGTATTAAATACTCTTGCGATTCTCGCGTCAACTCCAAAGGCCCTAAAATAGAACATTACTACACTTTCTCCAAATCTTTTCCCCTCTTCGTATGTACTCCTAAATCCGGTAGGACTTACTCTTCCCTCATATTCTTCAATCTGAGGGAAAACCTGAGGATTCCCATAAACTTCTGAAGAAGATGTAAATACTACTTTTGACTTTGTTTTATTTGCTAGTATCATCACATTTTTTGTGCCTACTGCTGAGGTAAACAACATTTCTTCACCGAGTCTTAACAAATTATCAACACCAGTTGGACATGCAAGATGAAAAATAACATCAATTTTTTTACTCTCCAAAGACTTGGGGAATTTTTTAGTAATATCGTGCTTAATAAATTTGAAGTTTTTATTTTTCGCTAACTCTTTTACAGCTTTTCCATTAGAAGTTACAAAATTATCAACTGCGATAACCTTTATGTCTTTGGAGAGAAGAGTACGGCAAAGATTTTGACCAATAAAGCCGGCTCCTCCAGTGACTAAAACAAGTTTCATAGTGAGAAAACGTGAGAATTGTGGTCTGAAATTTTCACTTTTCTAGTATCTAAAATTGGCTTATTAAAGCTTGAAAGCCATTCGTAATCAATCTTACTATGATTTGTAGTAATAACTACTAGATCGCTCCCCTCAACTACTTCGCCTGTTAATTCTACTGATGCTTCACCTTTAAATTGTGGGATATATGGATCATGATACGTAACCTCGTATCCTTTTTCTTCAAATAATTCCCAAATCTTAAGTGCTGGAGATTCTCTAGGATCATCAATATCAGGTTTGTATGCAACTCCAATTAACAGAACTTTCTTTTTGCTTGAATCCTTTAAGTTAATAGCGCTATCTCTAACCTTTGAAAATACTGACTGGATTCCATTTCTTGAAGTATTTCCGTTCTTTTTAACGCTTGCAGAAATAATTTCAGCAGCGCGTCTTACAACTTTTTGAGGCTGATTTTCGTTAATTCTTCCAGCTTCTTTAACTAAAGTTAAATCTATACCTAAATTCTTAGCATCTTCTATTAAATAGTAAGGATCAACTGGAATACAGTGCCCCCCAATACCTGGTCCTGGATAATGAGCTAAGAATCCAAATGGCTTCGTAGCTGCTGCATCAACAACTTCCCACATGTCCACATCAATAGCCTTTGCATATTGGTGAACTTGATTTACAAGGCTTATGTTAATTAATCTAAAAGTATTTTCAAAGATTTTTGTAAGCTCTGCTGTTTCAAGCGTGCTTACCGGAACAACCCTATCAATGATCTTTTCATAAAAAGACACAACTGCTTCAAATGAGTTTTCTTCAAGTCCAGAAACCACCTTTGGAATTTCGTTTAATTTAAACTTAGAGTTTCCAGGATCTACTCTTTCTGGTGAAAATGCTAAAAAGAATTCCGCTCCAGCCTTTAGACCTGTTTTTTCTAGAATTGGAAGTGCGATTTTTCTCGTAGTTCCTGGAGCGATTGAGCTTTCAATTACAACTAATTGGCCTTTTCTTAAATGCTCTGATACCTCAGAACACGCTCCTTCAAGCGCTCTAAGATCTGGCATTTTATTCTCATGAACTGGTGTTTGAACACAAATAAGAACCACATCAGCTTCGGAAATCTTTGTTTTATCAATAGTAGACGTTAAATTTTTAATCTTAAGATCATTAATCTTAGAAGCTTTTTGAGGGTTTCTCACAAAACCAATTGTCTTAAAACCTGCCGCAGAGGAAAGTTCTGCTAAAGGCATTCCCACATATCCCATTCCGACAATACCAACCTTGGCAGTTTTATCGTTAATTTTCTTAATTAATTCAGTTTTAAATTTGTTCATATTATGAGATAAAAAAACAACCCTAATATAAGGGTTGTAAATCATCTTCTACCCTTATATTTAATTAGGGCAGCATTACAAAATTTATTATAATATAGGCTTATCAGTTTGTCAAGCGGTTATTTGATTCTCACACATTTCTCACGCAATTTTTATGTTAATTAATTGCTATAGGACGAAAAATAAGGTATAATACAGCCTAAATATGGCAGTTCAACGAGAACAAGAAACTATCGGAAGTGAAAATGGTTTAAGGCCGGATTCTCGCATCGCAACTACTGAAAGAACAAATAAAGAAAAAAGGGAAGAAGTTTTGGTGGCTTTTAATCGTCAATTTGAAGAATTTAGGGATGCTCCAGAAACAGATTTGGAAGACTGGGAAGCAGCAGAAAGAGGCGAAATGGCTGAAATATTGGACACGGGAAAGGTTGATTTCGCAAAAGGTGTTGATTCTTTCAGAGAAAACGGACACATAAGAAGACTTCCTATTCAGGCTTTTATGAATTTCGTTGCTGTTAAGGCTGATGAGGATGAACAAGTTGAAAGTGATAGAAGAATTCTTGAAAAATATAGCCGGTCTCCTATCTCAACTATCAGAAGAGATGGCCAGATCAGCAGACAAACACACAGGCAGTTAGCAGATGAAGCAGCCCAAGCAACCCAGGACAGAAGAAGCGCAGTAAGAAGAGCCCAAACAGGAGTGCGCTGGTTCTATCCGCCTAAAAATGCAGACATAAACAACACCACTCCTGAAACTTCGCATCCACAAGATTTATCGGGTGCAATGCAAGTCTTTGAAGAAGCTCTTCGCAGATATAGACATGCCAACAGTCCGATTGATAAAAAAGCGGCAAAAAGAGAACTTGATCTAATCACCAGACAAATGGGAGATTTAACAGGGGACCCGGCTGCTGTAAGAGAATTTTTAGAGACAAGAAGAGAAGAAGCGCGAAAATCAGGAAAAGCGGATCGAGGAACGGCAACCAAAATCGAAATACGAACATCAAAGCTAAGAATAGAACAGGCAGCAGAAAAATTATATGAGTTGGAAGATTTAAGAAATAATGAACCGATTATTCTGGGGAATTCACTAAGCTCAGGCACATCGGACCATGGCTCTGACCTTCCAAGCGATTCTGCTGAAGAAATTATAAAAACCTCACCCTGGCTTACTTCGATGATTGAGGGAGCAGAAAGAGATAATCCACCGCTAAGGCAAGATGAAGCACCTTGGGGAAAACCTGATATAGATCCGAAAGTACAGGTTATTACAAGCTCAGGTGAATTTTTAACAAAATGGGAAAAACCAAAAGAAAATTCAATTAAAAAGACCCAGGAAGATCTACATATAGCTTACTTGGAAGCTTGGAAAGATGCAGAAAAAAGAAGAATTAGGAGAGATGAGGAAAACCCAACCCCAAGATATTTTATACCTGAAATAAAAGTGACATCGACAAAGCCACAGAGCAAATCTATTGCTTCAATTGAATCAGTGCCTGATGGAGAATCTCTAAGTAGAGGCGTACCTCAAAACGATCAACCTCAGTCTCCCACAACACTGGAAGCAATTGAAAGAATGGCTACGACCGATGAATGGATGGATAGCCCCCTACCTGAAATAAATCAATTAAATACAAGTCGAAACGTTAATGAACCAAGTAAAGATGATTTAAATAGCATTGACCAAAAAATTGACCGAGAAGAACATCCTATTCCCAGCCGGAGGCCTACATTAACCCCACCACTACCAGATCCTGTTCATGCAACTCCTTCACCCATGGCTCCTATATTTTCTTATGGATCAATTACGAGAATGGACGCAGCTCCAATAACCTTTTCTTTTGCTTCATCTGATCCGATTTGGGAAAGAGAAGCCAGGAAAAATGCCTTACGTCAAATAGAAGAAGATCTTGCACCTGGAAAAAATTGGAAAGAGAAATTAAGAAGAGCTCCTAGAGTGGCGTGGGCAAGATTAAATGAAGAAGGCAGGGTAAGAGATTACGCTAAAGAAGCAGAGGTAGCACTTCGGAGCCTAGGAAATCCTTTTGCTGAAATTGATGTAAAAAATAAACAGGTAATTAATGGCGATGCACACAGAGAAGATTATACATATGAGCTAAGTGCGACTGGCATAGGATTAGAAGTTAATCCTCATGCATTTGCTTCCCACATAGAAAGAGCAACTGGCTTATTTGGCGCAAGACTAAACGATAAAATTCTTGCATTGGCTACTTCTTCTATAAGCGAAAGTGAAGCAAGAGAAAGTTTTATGGAATTCGTAAAAGAAAATCGCTACGATTTCAACAGACTTTTTGGAAGATCTTCTAATCAGGAGTCTTTTGGAGATTTCGCTACAAATATTTCGGATAGAATTGGAATTCTAAAGCAACAACTATCTGCTGGGGTAGTAACGAAAGACCAAGCAGCCAGAAACATAAATATTATCTTTGCAGATGCACGTTGGGGTGTAGAAACAAAACCAACGCGAAGCAGAAAAGATAAATTTGTTGATTGGTCTCAAAGCGGAAGATTGAGAAGAGTAAAAGGAGTTATTGCTAATCCAGCTTCAATAGGTATAGCAACCTCAGCAGGAACTGCCGTAGCTCTTTCAGCTAGCGCAGCAAGAGCAGCACTCGCTCCGATCTCAGCTACAGTTCCTGTTGTTCCCATTGCCGTAGGAAGTTTTTTTGGAGGAACTTACGGAGCCATTCGAAGACATGCTGACATAGGGAAAGATAGAACAACATTTGAAATAGATGACGCATCAGGTGAAAAAATTCAAAGTGATTCAAGACAAAGAGAATCTCTTGCAAAATTTTCAAGAGATAGAATCTCGGCGGAGCAACTCGCTACAGAAGTTGATGTGGCGATCGGACTTGATTTATCAACTGAGCTTGGAAAACAAGTTTTAATGGCAAAACTTGGCGAAATTGCCGCAAGACAAAAACTTTCAGTAACAACTGGCGCAGATTATATTAGATACTCATCACCTTATCAGATACAAAGAGAAAAGCTGGCACTTCAAGAAGCATTCCAAAGAGGAGAATTAGCTTTAAGATCATCCGGAATCAGCTATGATGATTTTGACTCTTCACTTAGATCTCATATTGCAGATCGAATAGCAGAACTATCCGATGCAACAAAAAAACAAGACAGAGAATTTAAGAAACATAGAAGAAAAGAATCCGGTAAGGCATTCATTGAAGGAGCAGGAAAGGGTGCGGCAGCAGCTGTAGGATTTGGAGTTGTAAAAGCGACAATCGGAGCAGCTGGTGAAGTACTTGGCATCGACTTAGGCACAGAAGCTAGGCAAGCCGTAGATACAGTCCATGACATATTTGTGCCTTCTGCAAAAGCTGCTACCCCGGACTTAGGAGCTCAGGTGAATTTTTATGACACCAAACTTAACGGAAAGCTAATTTCAATCCCTGATACCACTAGGTTAGTCCCAGATCGAGTAAGCGGTGGATATGATTTAGTATCAAGTCAGGATGGAAAAACAGTATTACTAAATGACGTTCGTTGGGAAGATGGAAAATTAGTAGCTGATCCAAAAAGCCCTTGGGCTGATCAGATTTCAAGTCAAACAACTACATCTCCAGATACAAGAACGGTACTTGGAAAAAATGGAGTTTGGAAAGAAATGTCAGCAGACATTAAAACAGTTGATTGGGATTCGAATGGTACTCCAGGAGAATATGACAGAGACGAATTAAGAATCTTCAACAGAAGAGACGGAAACGGTGTTGTCTTTAATATTCCAAAGTCTTCAAATGGAATATTTTTAAACATAAACGGTAAAAGAGTTTGGCTTCCAGAAACAAAAAACGGGATTGTAAGATTAGATCCAGATTCTACAAAATTAATTCCAGGACGCCATGACTCCTTGACTTATGGCGACGTCGCAAGAATTGCAATTGATCAAGATGAACTTAAAAAATACCATGGAAGTCTTCAGACTGAAGTTCATACACAAAGAAGAGAGATATTTAGAGTAGACACTATCGAAGCAGGAACTCTAAAAGGTGGAAAAGCTACAATTCATGCGACCATTCAAGGATGTGGTGAAACTCCAAGAGAAATAAAAATGGGAGATATTACAACTTCTGTTACTAAAATATTACCTGGCGAAATCCCTGCAATAACACCTGAGCCAACACCTACACCCACTCCAACACCGGTTCCCACACCAGAACCTACACCAACGCCTACTCCTTCACCAGAGCCTACACCAAGCCCTAGTCCAAGTCCAGAACCAACGCCATCTCCTACACCGAGTCCTAACCCGGAACCAAGTCCAAATCCTAGCCCGGAACCACCTGTAATTCCTCCACCAATTGGAGCTGGGCGGACCTTTCCCAATTTTGATTTTGCACCATTAATTGCTGTACCGTTTGTAGCTAGAAAACCACTGGAGGTAACAATAGTACCCACAGCTCCTCACACAATTTATAGCGGTCCGTCAGTTCCACCAAGTCCTACTCCCTACACATACAGAGCAAGTCAACCAACTTCTGGCTGGGGGTCACCAGATAGTTTAACTGGGAGCATAACCCCAGAAAGAGAAGATAAAATTGTTAGATTATTATCAACTCATCTTGATCCAAGTACAGTTGCCTTATGGGCTAGTGTCAGCGAGGAAGCAGTGTTGGAAATTAAAAATAGGTACGGAATCTAATTATAGGCTTCTAGTTATCTTTAAATCTTATTTTTGACAAAAGAATTAAAACAATATCAATTGCGATTGGAAAAAATAAAACCCAAATCCCCTTTTTTACTATCTCTATAAACGCTTGAGAATTAAAATAAGAAATAAATGATTCCGGTAATCTTACTCCAAAAAAATAACACGTTATTACTGCAATTAAAATTACTATTAAAAGAAAAGCTGAACCTTCCAAATCCTTGGAACTGGAAAACATAGTATTACCTATTTGAAATACAGCAAAAAAAACCAATAAATAATTCCATGGAAAATCAATTGGAGATTTTTCGGATAAAAAGAAAAAAACAAAAAAAGAAATTATTAAAATTCCTACAAATACTGGAGCAAAACCTATTATAGCTCGCCTAACAGGATCCGTTTCTTGAATAGCAACGCTTCCCATCACTATCCTATCTCCATCTGGCTCTGGGGTAAAATTAAGACCACTGGTTCTAACCAACATTCCCTCTGCCACCAACAGATGCGCAAGCTCATGAACCACAACTCCGGGAAGTAAAAACAAATGGAAAAGCCTAATCGCTATATTTTCTCTTCTGGCCACTTTTAAAAAAAATAAAGAAATTGACCTAACTAATAACTTAGAGAGAAAGAACAAGAAAATAAATTCTAAAACAAAAATTAAAATGTAAGTCACAAATTTATTTTAACGTATTTTTGTAGTCTGCACTAGGAATCTTAAAGTAGATAAATAACGCTATTGGCAAAACAATTAGAATTACTTTTGGATGATATTCATAGACAGGTGAAGATAACAAACTTACGAAAGTTATTAGATAAAGATATTCCTCTTTCCCCTGTTCTTTCGCATATAAAAAAATAGCAAGAATTATTGGAATGAAAACAGGAAATGTGTATCTGAATACCGAAACAAAAATATGAAAGTATGTATCACTTGGCAAGAACAGAAAAATAATAAAATTAGAAAATCCAATCAAGATTAATTTTGTAATTCTGCTAATTCTTTTTTTTCTAGAACTTTTATATAAAATAAAAAGGGAAATAAAAATTGAGAAAAACCAGATATTGTATTCACCAAAACCAGCATTAAAAAAATTTCTAATTCCCTCAGTACTCATAAATGAAACTTCCCACACCTGTGTACTAAGAATTTCAAAACCAGATTTTCCAAAAAACAAGAAAGATTGGGGATAAAATGGATTTCCTGTATAAAATGCGTTTCTTAAATACCAAAATAATCCTAAAAAAATAAAAGGAATTAAAAATAAAACAATTAACTTTAGATTTAAATTCTTGAATATTTTCTTAATATAAAAAACAAATAAAATTAAAAAATACAAAGGGCCACTAAATTTACTACCAATCAGAAAGCCGGCTGAAGTGCCAATTGCTAAATAATGCCCATTCTTCCTTCTTAAGCCTTCTAGCAGAAACAGAGTGAGAGTGAAAAAACCTGCAAGCCAGATATCAATTACCTGCATATTAATCCATCTCAGCATGATTGGAAGTGTAGCTATCGATATGGCAAAAACTATTGAGAGATCATTTCTTAGGCTCATTTTTTTCCCAAGAACAATACATGACACAAATAAAAACATAATTCCAATCACATTAAAAAGCTGAATTGGGACTTTAAATAAAATTAAAATAGAAAGTATTCCTTCTGATGCTCCAGGAGAATACTTCATGAAAGGGATACCTTCTATTTTTTCCGGATCAAAAACACTCCCATTTAAATATGACTTCGCAATTGGAATATGATAGTTAAGACTGTCCCCATCTGGAGTTAGATTAGTGAAAGCCAAGAAGGTAAAATATGTGATTAAGTATACAAAAAAAATTAAAATTATTTTTGTAAATTTATTCATTTATTATCTCTTCCAATTTTTAGGCAAAAGTGGACTATCGATTTCAACGGTACCAAATTTTGGTTTTTTATATCCCTCACCTCTTACCCACTCCCATGTCCTGGTCAGACCTTTTTCTAAAGATGTTTTATCTCTATATCCAAGATATTTTTTACTTAACCTATGATCGCTAATCGCCACCTTTACTTCCTGTGGCCTTTCAGGAAGATAAAGAGGCTTTAAATTAGATTTTGTAATTTTAAGCACTAAATCAGACAACTCCTTAACTGAATAGTCAGTATCTGAGCCAATATTAAAAATTTTCCCGTTTACTTTTCCAGCCCCACACTTAACAAGCGCCTCCACTACATCATCTATGTACGAGAAACATCTTCTTTGATTTCCCTTTCCATAAATATAAAATTGTTTATTTTGTAAAATTGAGTTCATAAAAATTGTAACAACATTTCTATATGGATCTTGCATATTTTGTCTTGGCCCGTAAACGTTGTGTGGACGTGCTATAACATATTCAAAGCCATGAACATTACTTAAAATCTTAAGAGATTCTTCAAATGCTAATTTTGAAACTCCATATAAATCCTCTGGCTCTGCCTTATCTCTCTCCTTAAAGGGTGTTTGAAGAGAACCATATACTGCGATACTTGAAGTAAAAATAAATCTTTTTACTCCATTTCTAATCGATGCAGTCAAAACTTTTATACTCCCATCAAAATTCCTAGAAGTGATGTCCACTGGAGAGAATTGCGCTTTGTTTTCTGCGGCATTTGCAGCAAGATGAAATACAGTGTCTGGTTTAAACAGTGAAATTGCATCGTCAGTTTTCCTAAAATTGCGAATATCAACTTTAAAAATTTTAGCTTTTTCATTACAATTCCTAAGATTACCCCCAGAGAAATCATCTAAGATTGCTATTCTATATTTTCTTTTAACTAATTCATCTACCAAATGACTTCCTATAAAACCTGCTCCACCTGTTACCAAAACTCTTTTCATACAATTCTTTTAAATCTATAAGAGACAATTATCTTGGTCATTTGAAGACCGACGATCACGGATTTACTCAAAGATCCTGTAATCTTAGACTCTCCCACCCTTTCTCTATAATGAACCGGGATCTCTTTAATCGATAACTTATTAAGAAATGATAAAACTGTAAGCTCTGAAAGAAAAAATGATCCCCCAACACTAAACTGGGAATATATTAATTTCAGTGATTTTTTTTTAATTATCCTAAAAGTACACCCACAATCAGATAATGAAACAGATGGACCATACAATACTTGCATAATTTTAGCTAATATTATATTTCCCAATCTTAAAGCACCCTTCATGTTCGCACCCTTTCCAACATATTTATAATTAGTTCTTGTTCCCATTACTAAATCATATTTTTCAGAATGTTTTAAAAGTCTTATTAAATCTTTCGCTAAGAATGTTCCATCTGGTTCACAGAGAACGATCAAGTCTCCCTTTGCCTCTTTCAAACCTCGCCTGAGTGCATATCCATATCCTTGTCTTTTTTCTTTAATTACTATTGCTTTTTTTGATCTTGCAATTAAATTTGTATTGTCTTTAGAATTATTATCAATCACTAGCAATTCATCCGCTAACTTAAGTCTTCTAAATTCGAGTATTGCTGTAGCAATATTTTTTTCTTCATTATATGCAGGGAAGATTATTGAAACTTTTTTATTTTTATACATTCTTACCAAACAGCCACTAGAACTGATTGAAAAATCAACACCTGTATGGCTTGCAGCAAAAGGAGCAGGCTAAATTGCCGATTTGTAAATTTTAGTTTAAATGTCACAAAGTTTGCAATAACAATTATCAAAATTGGAATAAAAGGTAACCAAATTCTTGCTGTTTCGGCTCGAACAGCTCCGCTAAAATTAACAACAAAAAGCATAATAACGAAAGACAAAAAAAGACAATCAACTTTCTTGAGACTCCTATTCTTTCGTAAACCCCTAATAAGATTAATTATCATAAAAATAAAAATTATCCCAATGGGTATACCTGCAAAAAGGATAAAGTCATATATGTTATAGAGGTACCAGACTAAATGCTCTCTTCCAGCTTGCGCAGCTTCGTGGTAAAACATAATCTTCTGTATCATTTCAATCATATTCAATCCTGCAAAAAATAAAATAAAAGGAGTAGTAATAAACCCTAAACCAAATAAAAATAGCACTCTTGCTATCCTTCCTAATCCCTTTCCTTCTTGGAAGAATTTTAAAAAAGAAGCTAATAGGAAAAAAAACAAAAAAGGAATAAAACTAAGTGTAAAAAATACCCCAACAAACAAAACTAAACCACTTAGAATGAGCATTAAATTATTCTTTTGATTTGCTCCTTTTAAAAATAAATACAAGGAAAGACTTGTAAAAAGGGGCATAAAAACATCAATAAGCGGCGTAAACATAACTACACTTGGAATAAAAATAAAAAGCACTGCGCTTCTTAGCGCTACTTTTTCTCCATATAAGATGCGGGATGATAAATATATAGGGATAATAGATAAATTTGCTATAAATGCTACGACAAATCCAGACACCAGGGCATTAAACTTTTGAAAATTAGTTAAAGGATTCCATAAAAGTGCTACATCTAAATGAGATGGACTCATAGACAGAATATTTACAAAAAAATGAGAAAATGGTCTTAGAATAAATTCTAAAAAATAATAAAATAAAATTCCCCCTGGCGGATGAAATCTTGCGTACATTGGATAATCGTATAAATTCTGATTAAAATTTCTTATGAAGCTAGCTAGATCTGCGATCTGAAGGGAGACTGAAAAATATCCACTTATCATGGGGTTTATAGTTCTATGCACAATCACCTCAATACCCGATCTACTATAGTAAAGAAGGCTAATTTGAAGTAAAAAGCCTAATAACACAAACAAAAACAGTGTTTTATTATTATTTAAATTCCTGATAAATACTAATAAAATCAATGCGATAACTCCTATAGGAAACCATACCCTTGATAATGTATTTGCAAATTCGTACGGCCATCTCCAATCAGGGGGATATGGTCCAGGTCCTCGTAAGTATGGGGAAAAATCAACTGCTATTAAAGCAAAAAATACTAATGAAACTAAGACAATTATCAATAAAAACGATGGTCTCTTAAGCACAGATACTATATGATAACAAATTTAAAAAACTAACGAAGCTTTATTTTTTCTTATTGAGGAGATATAAAAGTGAAATTAAAAGACCAAATCCACTTACTGCTAGAAGCATGAATAAGTTAAAATTTCCTGAGTTGAAGATTGCATCTTTATATTCCATAAATAAAAGAAGAAATGAAAAAGCTAAAACCAAAACCAAAAATGAAACGAATCCATTGAGAGCTGCTATATTTTTTTCGTGATGCGGGGACTTTTTCTTAGCCATTTTATCTTGAAATTGTAATAGACTCTCCGTTTTCAGGAGTTAATGCTGTTACTGTAACTCTGTTGTTTGCATCTTTAACCACACTGTAACCTGTAGCATATCCTGTGCATGACGTTATGTCTCCACCTGCTAGTTGTGGATCTCTAGGTAAAGCTGGGATATAAGTTGTAAGAAGATCTGCACAGATATTTGCTTGGCCAACTCCGTCTCCAATTTCTACAGCAGGAGCTGTAGGAATTCCTGCTGGAAGAACTCCTTTGTGATCTGCTGAATATGCTCCAATAGCGTTAAGAATTTGGGTTACATCGCTTCTTCTTTTTGTGTTATTTGCTTGTCCGAATTGTCTTGCAGGATTAATTGCGATAAGAACGATTGATAGGAGGATAGCTAAAATTCCGATAACAACTAAAAGTTCGATTAATGTAAATCCGGAATTTTTCTTTAGAAACTTTGGGCAGTTAATAGTCATATA
>CAZBFH010000002.1:0-30550 GCA_964491185.1 uncultured Gammaproteobacteria bacterium | reverse complement strand
TTAATGTAAATCCGGAATTTTTCTTTAGAAACTTTGGGCAGTTAATAGTCATATAAATTATCTAGAAATCGTGATCGTTTCTCCGTTTTCAGGAGTCATTGCTGTTACCGTAACTCTATTGTTTGCGTCTTTGATTACACTATAACCTGTTGCGTACGATGTGCATGACGTTATATCTCCACCTGCTAGCTGTGGATCTCTAGGTAAAGCTGGGATATAAGTTGTAAGAAGATCTGCACAGATATTTGCTTGGCCAACTCCGTCTCCAATTTCTACAGCAGGAGCTGTAGGAATTCCTGCTGGAAGAACTCCTTTGTGATCTGCTGAATATGCTCCAATAGCGTTAAGAATTTGGGTTACATCGCTTCTTCTTTTTGTGTTATTTGCTTGTCCGAATTGTCTTGCAGGATTAATTGCGATAAGAACGATTGATAGGAGGATAGCTAAAATTCCGATAACAACTAAAAGTTCGATTAATGTAAATCCGGAATTTTTCTTTAGAAACTTTGGGCAGTTAATAGTCATATATCTAATATGAATAAAAAAATAACGCTTGTCAATAGGGTATTTTTTTGGCTTCAGTTAGCTTCAGGTAAGTTTTCAAGATTAGCGCTATTTGTTGATGTGTTAGATGAAGAATTTATTTGTTCAGGTACTACTGGTGATTCATTAAAAACTGTTGGCACTGGTGCAGCAGTAGTTGTTGTCGGAACAACTGTTGGCGGTTTTGGTGGAGTTAAAACAAACTTATAAATTACAAAAAATAAAATTAAAAAGAGGAATGCTAAAATTCCAATCATTCCATAAAGTTTTTTATTATCTTTATCTTTTTTTTCTTTTTTTTGAGATTCTTCGGAAATTATAATTTCAGATGTAAGACTATATCCTCTTATTTCAGGTGCCTTATCTAAGATCAATGCCAAATCGAGATTAGTTTTAAGCTGAGGAATTATTTCAAGGCAAAATGATAAAGGAATAATTGCACTTACTGCAAAACCCATGTTAGCAAATGAATCTTTTATAGCATCCGTTAAATCCCTGTTCGCTGCGACCAATTTAGTCTTTCCGGGAAACTTGGATTGCCTACTTATATACTCCTGGAAAGGGACTAAATCTAAAAATTCTGCAGTATTTTTATCCATCTGGACTGTACCAATTGGAAAATCTTTATCAAAAGTTACATTTGGAGAAAGTAAAATAATTATACTTTTTGGTGTTATTTTGTAGCCACTTATAAATACTTGAATCGCAGCTTCAAGCTTTTTTTTACTTACAACCTCAAGATCACTAATTATATCGGGTGGAAATTCAACTGACACAGGAGATGCTAAAGTTTGATCGTAAAAAAATCCTCGATTTGTCTCCAAATAAAAAATTCCCGCAGGTTTCTTTGGAATATCTTTTTTTAATTTATCTCTTTCCATGATGTAATGGTAACTTGATTATTGGTATTTGTTGTTACAACTTGAATTTTTCTTACAGCTCTAAAGACAGTAGCAGTACTAATAATAGTACCATTATTAACCTGTATTACAACAGAACCTCCATCCACGTTTAAGGTTTCGCCAGTATAATTCGGATCTCTAACAAGCCTGAGGAGTGCATTCTCCGCACCCGTTTCAGCGGCATAATATGCCAGAGTCCCCTGCTCGGTAGCGCTAGTTGATGAAGCATTATTTAAAACCACTATTGCAACACCAGTAACTACGGTTAAGGAAATTACCATAAAAAAAAGTAGCGTTATTAATGCATAACCTTTTTGGTTTTTTCTCATCTGAGACCCCCTGTTGTTTGAAAACTTCTAACTTCTTTTCCTTTTCTTTGAGTTACTTCAGAAGTTAATATAAATGACATTTGTATTATGTCTTTATTTCCTGCTGCCCCTTCCAGCCTAGTAAAAGAAAGGTTTGAAGCGGATGTCTCACTACTGTTAAGTTGGTCATTTGTCGCTGTTGAAGCATTATTTAAATTAATTCGCCCATTACTTAACGAGTAAGTTAAGTCTTGGCTATTCACAGTAATTGTTAATGCAGATCCACTTGCACCAGGAGTTGCGGGAAGAGTTATGGATGAAGCTCTACTAATATCATAATTAAATCTGTTTATTATAAATTTCCCATCCACATCTACTGACGAAGTAGCTTGAGACTCTAATTGAAGTTCAAAAACAGAACCGAACATTTGAAGGGTGACGGTCAGAAGAATACTAAAAATTCCCATATACAACAGTAACTCGACTAAAGTAAAACCCTTTTTGTTTTTAAAAATTCTCATGGTGTTTACCCCTTAAGGGGAATAATTTACTCCAAAATCAAAAACAGTTGGCGTCTGAAGCTGATCAGTTGATGTCATGTAAACTTTATACCTCATACATCTCCCTGAATTTTCATAGCCTGAACCATCAGAATTTTTTGGAAGTTCTGAAGCAGAAGTGAAAAAAGTACTATTTGTTCCATCCGGACCAATATAAACATAATCTGCATTAGTACAACTTCCTCCTACCTGATCAGCAACTGCGACTTGAAAATTAAGAGTAGTTTGAGAAGGTACATTAGTTGTTGTAAAGAACCTATTAAACATAGACTCATTCGCTGCATCAAAAGGAGCGGATGTAAATGAACCAGTTGAAACAAAAACAGCATCATCTGGTCCACCTTCAATTATCTTAAGCTCATTAACTGTAGTATTTGCAACCATATATACGAAGTTGTCGCTATCTGCTTCAGAAACAGAAGTTAGATCATTAAATCCTTGATCAAAATTAATTCCTGCACAATATGTCGGGGTAGCTTCAGTTGAACTATTGAGAACTTGATATTCTTCAGCATTCGCTGGATCTGGATCTCCATCTCTACCAACCAGGACTACTCTTTCCCCATTTAATACAGTCAGTGATCTTCTAGGATAAAGTTGCGCATTTGCTCCAGTACCATAATAAAATCCTGTTGTTGGCCCAAACGAAGGTGATCCTGGTCCACCAGATAAAAACGCAGGAGAAGTTTTACTTGAGGTATTTATAATATAAAATTGCTTACTATCTGGTACACCATTTTCATTGCCATCAATTCCTCCATTCGATGATATATACGCCCGGTTTCCATCAGCTCTAGCAAATACAGAATTTGCTGCTTCTTCTGTATATTGCTGTGAGTTAAAATCAAGACCACCTATAACCTTCCATGCTGCATTTCCTCCACTAAGTCTGCCGCAAGAATTATTACTAATTGACGGCGTACTAATTGTAGTTGGAATACTTGTAGCATCAACTATTTCAAATTCGCGATCAGTAACTCCACCAACAGCTACATAAACATAAGTGTTAGAGCCCACTTTTACAGGATAAATATCATTCGTGGCATTAAGTTCGATATTTCCTCCATCTGAGCAGTCTGGATGAATAGGATTTGTAGTAGTCCAGTTAGAACCTGTTGCTCCTGATCCATATTTAGCAGCTTGCCCATTTGGACTACCAGGAGTGCATTCGTATCCATCAAGCTCAATACGGCACCCTATCATATCTAGACCACTCCCGGATGACTTACTGTCAATATTACTTAAATCAAAAGTATATAAATATCCTCCAGAAGCCAGATACCCTCTATCTTCCAAAACCGCAATCGTAGTTGCTCCATAGCCATATGGAGAATAGTCGAGATTATTTTGGGTGTAATAAATTCTTAAAGCAGCCCAATCCAAAGAAAAATCCCGAGTTGTGTCTGTTGAAATATTTGCAACTCTGACCCTAAAATTACTATTCGTCAAATCAGAATCAACCCAACTTCTGCCCCATGTATCTGTTGGGCTTCCAAGAGTATATGTCGTTTCGTTGGTAGTAAAATTTGTGGTATTTTTTGCGGTAGTCCAAGTGACTCCACCGTCCCACGAAAGCTGAACGCAAGACCTCGGTGCCCCAGATGCATTATCAACTCTTGCATCAAGTCTAATTTCTATTCCGTCTATATTCGAACCTTCCGGTATATTAACATTATAGTTATAAAATCTATGCTTATCTTTATCAGTCCCTGTGCAGTCAACCCCAGTACCATTCCCACTGTTTGTGTCAACTGCAAATGAATTATTATCGCTATACGCTCTCGTAGGATTTGTAGCAAACCCATCATTATCTCCACCCGTATCAGCACTATTAGCACTTGGATTTAAAAGTCCAGTGTTAGTTGAGGCTCCATAATTTGCATGAATTTTAGTATTAAAAAAAGTTTTATATTTATAAATATTATTTACTGGGTCTTCAAATTCCCCTGCAGATGTTTCGTCATTTGAAGGATTATTGTCATTAACTAAAACTGCAATTACCTCTTTATTTGGAAGATTTGTTCCAAGAAGCGCATAAGTATTATTTCCTGAAGATTTATAATATTTTATATCTGTTGTTTTAAAACTATTATCAAGACCAGTCCCTCCAGGGGGAGAATATCCTGCTGAAAATTCCGATGAATTTAGTGTAAATTTTCCTCGAAGATTTGCAGTTGGAGTAGCAGTGTTAGCGGTAACATTCACATATGCCATCTTAATAGAATTAGCGTTCGTAGGCGCTGTAGCAACATAAACATCATTTGGGATACTTGTATTTATATTCGCTGTCGCAGCAACTGCAACAGGTGGACCATCTGGAAGATCAATTGTTCCTGTAGAAAATGACGGCGAACACCACTTAGCCTTATTATTATTTAAAAGCTTTAGCTCTCCTCCAGTTACATTTGTAGCCTGCATATTATCAAAAGTGCCTTGACTAAATTGGGATTGTGTTGTCTCGTTATAAGCTTGATTTTTATGGCGAGTATAATAAGAGGTTGTACTAACCGATGAAACAAAAGGCGTATTCCATGAAACATTTGTTGTAATTTTTTTTGTAGAGGGATCAACTGTTCCACCACTTGATACAATTGCTCCACTACTATCTCGATTAGTATCTTCTATAACTACACTTATAGAATAACCTCCAATGTCTTGAGCGCCATTTACAAAAACAAATCTATCCCCTGATATTGTGGTGTGATATGTTCCGTTATTTTGAACATTTGACCAACCTCTTTGCGCAATGCTTCTAACAGCCTCCTGTGTTTGCTTAAGATAAGAAGAGGCTTCAAGCCTTTGCTCTTGCTGCGCTCTTCCACCTCGACCTGCTGCAAGTCCTGTTAAAAGCGCTGGAAGAATTAGAGTTGCAAGACCAATTGCTATTAAAAGCTCCACTAAAGATTGACCCTTCTGAGATGTAAAATTATTAGAAAAATTAAATATTGAAAATTTCATATTAATTCATGCCTGTTATTACTCCGTATCTATTTAATGTAATAACTGTTTGTTCGTTAGTTGAAAGAGATCTAAAAATTATACTATTAGATGTATCTGTGTAACCAACAATCTCACCACTTAAAACTGAAAAAAGTAAAGTGTTACTGGGAAGAGTTGTGCTAGTAATCTGAATATCTTCAGGCAAATCAACTGTAAAATTAGTGGGATCAGACGCATTGTAAGAATTTCCGTTAAAAAGCGTATATTTATTAGAAAGAAAATAAACACCATAATTACCCGTTATGGCTCTTCCTTCAGTTGAACCTGTCATTGCTTTTAACTGCTGCGCTCTAATATCAGATACTAGATTATCTAAATTTGCTCGCTCTGATGTTGACCCTTGAGTACGAAGCAAATTAAAGGTAATAATTCCAAATAAAAGAGCTGTTATAGAGGTAGTTATCATCACCTCTAAAAAGCTGAATCCTTTTTGCGAATTTATCTTTCTTTTTCTTTGTAAAAATTTGAGCATATTATCGACTACTAACCTGCCCAATAAGTCCGTAAATAGGAGCTATAATTGAAAGCATAACTCCACCAACTAAGAGCCCAACAACCACAAGCATTACTGGCTCAAGAAGAGTAGTTAGAGCCTTTAAGCTATTAGTAACTCTGTAATCTTGTTGCTCTGAAATATCCTGCATAGATTTGTCGAGTGTTCCTGTCTTTTCTCCTGCCTCAACAATTTTAATCATTATTGAATTAAAGTATTTTTTTTGATCTTTAAATCCTTGGGAAAGATTTTTTCCTCCTAAAACTGTTTCATTTGCATATTTAATAGCAGCTGCAATATCTTTTCTTCTTACAACTTCATGAGAAAGTTCAAGCGCATTTGTAATAGTAATACCAGAAGTAAGAAGAAGATACATACTTCTTGAAAAACGCGCCAAGTCAATTTCCTTAACAAGGTTTTTAATGATTGGAATACTATAAAAAACATTCATAATTCTTCTTCTCTGAGCTTTAAACAAAAAAATCATAGAGGCAATTAGCACTGCAAGAACTGCCAAAACCACCACTGTGTAATCTAGTAAAAGATTTGACGTAAAAATAAGAAGCTTTGTGGGCAATGGAAGTTTTACATTAAGTCTTGAGAAAACAGTCGAAATTTTTGGAATAACTACAGTTAAAATTAGGAGCAAAACACCCATGAAAACCACCACAATTACAACAGGATAAATTAATGCGGCTTTTACTTTATCATTAAATTCCATCTCTTTTTGGATTTGAGTTTTTAAATCTTTAAGAGTTACGTCCAGTGTTCCTGCTTCTTCTGAGGCTTTTAGTACGTTTACCGTTACCTTATCGAAAACTTCGGGAAATTTTGCAAAAGAAGTATAAATATGCTGTCCCTGAACCATATCTTCCCTCATCACAGTAAGAACCCTTTTTGTATTTCCTTTTGAATCTTCAAGAAGCGAATCTACAGTTTCTAGAATTGGAATTCCAGCAGTTATCATAGTAGACAAGTTTCCGAGAAGAGCTAGCTTGTCATTATTTTTTATTCTTAATTTTTCGTCCTTTACCATATTTATCCTGACTCAACTTTTGTTACTCTTAGTACTTCTTTAATCGTTGTCATTCCTTTCCCTACTTTTTGCATTCCATCATCAAGCATAGTCGTCATTCCTTCCTCAACTGCTTGTCTAGCAATCTCATCCGAGTCACTTTTCTTAGTAATTAACTCTCTAATTTTTTCCGACATATCTATTACTTCAAAAATTCCAATTCTTCCCGTGTAACCTGTAGCGTGACAAATCCTACATCCCTTTCCTTCGTAAACTCTAATTTGGTCTTGTGGTCCAAAGTGTTTAGAAATCACATTATCCGGAATATCTTTTAGAGCATCTTTGCGGCTTAAAACCACAGGAGACTTACATGAATCACAAATCTTCCTAACAAGTCTTTGGGCAATAATTACATTAACGGTGGAAGCGACCAAGAAAGGCTCTATTTTCATATCAATAAGCCTGGGAAGCGTGGTCGCGGCATCATTTGTATGAACTGTAGATAATACCAAATGCCCGGTAAGTGCTGCATTAACCGCGATTCCTGCAGTTTCCGAGTCTCTAATTTCTCCTACGAAAATAACATTTGGATCCTGTCTTAAAATCGAACGTAAACCGTTTGCGAAAGTTAAATTTGTTTTAGGATTTACCTGAATTTGATTAACTCCTTTAATTCTGTATTCGACTGGTTCTTCAATGGTAGTAATATTTTTCTCTCTGGTATTAACAATTTTTAAGATTGCATAAACTGAAGTGGTTTTTCCAGATCCAGTAGGTCCTGTTGAGAGAATCATTCCGTAAGATTTATTAATAGCATTTGTTACTTTTATAAGATCTTTCTCATTCATTCCCAAATCCTGAAGTGAGAATTGCCTAAATTTAGAAGATAGTAGTCTCATTACCACTTTTTCTCCCTCTGTTACTGGAATCATAGAGACACGAATATCTAAGTTTTCTTCATCTACTTCTATTCTCATTTTTCCATCCTGTGCACTTAAATGCTCATCAGTTCGAAGGCGGGACAAAACTTTTATCCTAGTCGTAATTCTGTCATGAAGCTTTTTATCTACGTATAAAACATCATGCAAAATTCCGTCAATTCTAAACCTAACTAATGAATTTTTTTCTTCTGGCTCTATATGAACATCTGAAGCTTTATCACGATATGCATAGGTAATTAATAAATCTACAATTTTTGCTATCGGAGCATCATCCATACTTGTCGCTGTTCTTGTGATTTCCGCCTGAAGCATCTGATCAAATGTCTGTTGAAGATCTTTTCTGTAAAGCTGAAGAACGTTATCAATATCTCTCTCCGTCGCCATGTAGACTGTGACCTTCTGTCCTGTCTTTTTTTGAACTATTTCTGCAAGTTTTGTATTTACGGGATCTGCAGCAGCAAGCCTTACACCATCCCCGTCTTTTGCAAAAACAATTGCCTTGTGCTTCCTCGCAAGTCTTTCAGGAATTATGCGATAAACACCTTCTGGAATTGTAATATTCGCAAGATTAACATAAGGATATTTAATATGAGCAGCAATGAGCTCGCCTAACTTCTCATCAGGTATCACATCTTTTTCCATGAGAGCTTGCTGAAGAGGAACCCTAGCGTTAGCAGCAAATACCAAGACATCTCTCATGGTTTTGGTATCTACCAAACCTGATTGAAGCATTAGCTGCTGAATCTCTATATCGGGCAGTAACATAGGTTATAACACCAATTAAGGCGCTAATTAAATCCTAACACAGAAAGAGGAAAAGTTGAATAGAAACTTAATTAGGATAGTGGCATTCTTGAAGTACTATCTGAATATAAGACCACATGTATGTCAATTATTAATCGATTGACCCAAGATAAATTACGTAATCTCTGTCCTTTTTCATATCAAGACCTTTTCTATCAAAATATGTTTTGGTCTTAGGATACCACTGATTTATTTGTTCTGTTGCAGAGCTGACTTTCTTGATCTTACCATCAGCAAAACTATATATAAAATACTCCGCATTTTTAAAATCCGCATCAGGACATTGACTACTTGATTTCGGAACATATTCCCTTGATGAAATTAAAACCTCACTTCCTTGCGAATTCCACCAGTAACCAAACTCAGTATTGTGAGATTTAACAATTATGGATTTTTTTTCTGTCTTAGTATCGTACCAATAAAGATTAAAATCTTTTGGTAAATAACACCCTCCGTATGGAGGCAATTCATCTGATTCTATTAATTTAGACCCATCTGGCGAATGTGAACCATTAATTGATGAGATTTTTATAACTCCTGATAAAATATTTAGCCTTATCAACTCTAATTTACCCTCCTGAGCTTGAGCAATAAAAACTTCATCATTTCCATGCCAAAATCTTGGCATTAAATAAGCTGCGTTTTCTGCATATTTGGATAGTGTATCTTGTGAAAATTCTTTAATTGAATAATCATCTAAATTCATGCTTATTAACTTATATTTATTCACCCCATTAATATCAAAAATTAGAGTTTTTTCATCAGGAGACAAAACCATATCGTTTATACTCATCATATCTTTTGGGACAAAATAAATATCTTTAAATTTACCATTAGATAAATCTAGTAGAATAATTTTCTTTTCTAAGTTTGCAAGAATTATGTGTCTTTTTTTCGCAAGAATTAATTGACTAACATATTCTCCGTCTTTGCCAATATCTACAACAGGGGATATTTTGTCTATGTCATTAACTTGAGATATTCTAAATGACTGTGATCTTTCCTTTGAAGAGTTTGGAATTACTTGAGCAAAATAATCACCTCTCAAATCAGATGGAATTGCAATTCTATTCTCTTGAATTGTTGGCGTAATTTGAGATGGTTTGTTTTCATTTTTTTTATTTGAAGAAAAAAATGAAGGTCTTGGGTTTTTAATCAAAATAACCAGTGTGAGTATGCAAATTAAAACAAAAATGAAAAATAATAATAAAATAAATACTCTTCTCCTCCTTGAGTTACTTGAAGTTTTATTTTCAGATGCTTGTAGCTGATTTATTTCTTGTGTTTCTTGATTCGGTTGTAAATGCTGTTCCATAAATTAAGCATTTCAGATTAATTTGCCATAGTCAAGAATCCACAAGGTAAAGGGTGGTTACAAAAGTAGACTTATGCAAAGTTTTGATCACAATAAATTACAACAAATCTTCAAAATTCGCGAGGCTGGAAGATTTTTCTATCAAGCAATTAAAACTTGTGTTTAGATTAATTTAACGACCTAAATCACTGTCCAGGTGGCATTTTTTGTACTTTTTTCCGCTTCCGCACCAACATGGATCATTTCTACCAATCTTTTTTTTATCAACAGTTGAAGCGGAGCTAGTTTGGGGCAAACTATTCCCGATCAAACTTGGAGTTACCAAGCCTGTACTTGGCAAACTTTGTGATTTTTTACTTGAAATTTTTTCTTTTTTCTTAGAACTTTTATTTTCTGAAACCTCATCCACTCCTAATTCTCCTCCAGCTGGTTCTTCATGGATGTGGGTATGTGGGTGTTCTGGAGTTGCGATGTGAACCTTAAAAATTCTATGAGAAATTTCATCATCGATTCCGTTCATTAATTTTTCAAACATTCCAAAAGCTTCATTCTTGTATTCGACTAAAGGATCTTTTTGTCCATAAGCCCTAAGTCTTATTCCTTCACGTAAATTATTAACTACGTCCAAATGATCCATCCATAAATTATCAATTACTGAAAGTATCACGAAATTTTCGACTTGTCGCATAGTTTTCTCTCCTACTTGCTTCTCACGACTTACGTACATTTTTTCAGCAATTTCAGTTAAGAATTCTGTCCTCTTGTCAATTTCTGGCTTGTCATCTAGTTGTTTTTCGAGTTCTTTTTTTGAAGCCTCATCGAAAGGAATAATTGTCGAAAATTCTTCAATAATTTTAGTAGAAACGCTTCCACCATCTGCTCCAAGCTCACCTGAAGAAACAAGTTGAGATATGCTTCCTCGTAAATTATTAAGCACTAAATCCTTAGAGCTTTTTTCTGAATCTGAGGCATTTTCTAAAATCTCGCGACGTCTTTCGTAAATAATTTGTCTTTGCTTATTAAGAACGTCATCGTATTCGACAAGCTGCTTTCTATTATCAAAATTAAATCCTTCTACTTTTACTTGAGCTTGCTCAATAGCACGTGAGACAATCGGATGCTCAAGCGGCACATCTTCAGGCATATTAAATCTAGTCATGATTCCTGCAATACTATCTCCCCCGAAAATACGCATAATTTCATCATCCAAAGCCACATAAAATCTGGATTTTCCAGGATCCCCTTGGCGCCCAGATCTTCCCCTTAACTGATTATCAATTCTTCGTGACTCATGCCTTTCGGTTCCAATCACATAGAGACCCCCAAGCTCCAAAACTTCATCGTGCGCTTTTTGCCATTTATCCCAAACAGGTGTTCCCTTTTGATCTTTTCCATCTTCACCAATTGGTGCTTCCCCTCCAAGAATAATATCGACACCACGTCCTGCCATGTTTGTTGCAACAGTTACAGCTCCTTTTTCTCCAGCTTTTGAAATAATCTCAGCTTCTCTTTCATGATTCTTTGCGTTAAGAAGTTCATGCTTAATTCCTTTTCTTCTTAAAAGCTCAGATAAAATTTCATTCTTATCAATAGAGGTTGTACCCACCAAAACTGGCTGTCCTGCTTTATGAGCTTCTTCAATTTCCCTAACTACTGCGCTAAATTTTGCTCTAGTAGTTTTATAAATTGCATCTGAAAAATCCTTTCTTTGGGTAGTTCTATTCGTAGGAATTACCACAACATCTAGTCCATAAATTTTATGAAATTCCTGAGATTCAGTAACAGCAGTTCCTGTCATTCCAGCGAGTCTTTCATACATCCTGAAATAGTTTTGAAGTGAAACAGTAGCTAAAGTTTTTGATTCTCTTTGAATTGCGACTCCTTCTTTTGCCTCTATTGCTTGATGCAATCCTTCAGACAATCTTCTGCCATTCATAAGACGCCCCGTAAACTCATCAACTAAAATTACTTCTCCATCTTTTACTATATAATCTTTCTCTTTTTTAAATAACGTTCTGGCCTTTAAAGCAGCCTCTATATGGTAAACCGTATCAAAATCTTTTTCGTATATATTTTGTATTCCAAAAAGCTTCTCAATCTTACCAAGACCATGATCTGTTAAATGAGCTGTATGCAATTTTTCATCAATTTTATAATCTGTATCTGAGCTCAATTTATCGACCAATTTCGCAAATTCATAATACTTAGTCGTAGGAGTTTCATCCGGAGCTGAAATTATATGAGGTGTTCTTGCCTCATCGATGAGAACAGAATCAACCTCATCAACTACTGCGAAGTAGTAACCTCGCTGCGTAACATTTTCTATACTCTGTTGCATGTTATCCCGTAGATAATCAAATCCAAATTCGGAATTTATTCCATATACAACATCTGCTTTATATGCTTCTTTTCTGGAAATTGGTTTTAAGTGAGTAAGTCTAAAATCGCGCGCATCCTGATTTACGAAATCATGATCATAGATAAATGATTGCTCTGAAATAATCGAAGATACGCTCATCCCTAAAAGCTTAAAAACAGGACCCATCCACCCGGCATCACGACGCGCAAGATAATCATTAACAGTAACTAAATGCACGCTTTTTCCTGTTAGAGCATGCACATAAAGTGCCGGAACTGCTGAGAGAGTTTTTCCTTCTCCAGTTTTTTGCTCCGCAATTTTTCCCATTGAGAGAGAAGCTGCAGCGATTAACTGAACATCATAATGACGCTGCCCAATAGAACGCCTTGCTGCTTCACGAACTAATGCAAATGCTTCAGGAAGAACTGTTTCGATAGACTGCCCACCTGACAATCTCTCCTTAAGTTCTTTTGTCTTTTTAGGAAAGTCTGAGATCTTAAGTTTTCTCATTTGCTCATCTAGAGAGTTAATTTCAGAGATAAGAGGTAGAAGTTTTTTTATCTCCTTTTCGTTGGAATCAAATATTTTTCCGAGGGCTCCTAACATGGGTCTAATTATAACAGGGGCGAGGCTAAATTACTAGCTTACTTCTTCTCAATTTTAGTAATTCCACCCATGCATTTTTGTAAAACTTGGGGAATTAAAACTGATCCATCAGCTTGTTGGTGATTCTCAATAATTGCAATTAAAGTTCTACCAACTGCAAATGCAGTTCCATTTAGAATGTTTGCGAATTTCTTTTCATTTCCATCTTGGTATTTAATATTCAAACGGCGAGATTGAAAATCTGTAATTGTTGAAACACTTGTTACCTCCCTATACTTATCTTGTCCTGGCATCCAAGCTTCAATATCAAATTTTCTTGCTGCAGGAAAACCTAAGTCACCAGTGCACATTTTTATAACTTGATAAGGAATTTCCAATGCTTGGAATAATTTTTCTTCGATTGAAAGAAGAAAATCTTGTTCTTTATCATCCTCTCCCTCTTTAACGAATGAAACCATCTCCACTTTATCAAACTGATGGACTCTTAAAATTCCTTTTGTATCTTTTCCGTAACTTCCCGCTTCTCTTCTGAACGCCGTAGAAAAACCTACATAACGAAGCGGTAAATTTTTAACATCGAATGTTTCATCCATATGCTGTGGAACTATTGAATGCTCTGCGGTTCCTACCAATGTAAATCCGTCTTTCTCGAGATGAAACATGTCCTCATCTCCACCGTTTTCCATATATCCGAGCCCTCTCATTACTTCTGTTTTAATTAGAACTGGAGGAACAATCGGCTTAAATCCATCTTTCATTAAAGTTTCCAGAGCAAACTGAACGAGAGCAAATTCTAAAAGTGCTCCTTCATTTTTTAAATATGCGAATCTTGCTCCGCTTACTTTTGCAGCTCTTTGGACATCAATAATATCAAGCGCTTCACCAATATCTAAATGGTCTTTTGGTTGAAAATCAAACTTTGTAGGCTCTCCCACTTTTCTAACCACATCGTTTTCAGTATCATTTTTTCCTATTTTTACATCCGGCTTCGATGGATTAGGAATTTTTAATAAAAGCTCTCTTAACTCTTGTTCTAGTGCGTTTAATGCACTTTCTTTACCTTCGAGTTCTCCCTTAATCTTTTTTCCTTCTTCAATTTGTTCTGGTGTTGGTTTCCCTTTAATTGTTGCTGAATGTGCATTTCTTTTTTCTCGCAGTAATTGCACCTCAGAATCAAGCTCCCTTTTTTTGGTATCTATTTCTAGAATTTCAGAAACATTAACCTGAACTCTCTTTGCAAGAGCTGCTTTCTCAATCTCTTCACCATTTTCCCTAAGATATTTGATATCAATCATACGCGTATTATACTACTTAAGCTTGATTTAGAAAATCACTTAACTTATCAAGTGCTTTTCTCCTGTGAGAAATCTTATCTTTCTCAGAAGACGACATTTCTGCAAATGTTTTAGATTCTCCCTCTGGCACAAAAACCGGATCCCAGCCAAATCCATTCTCTCCCTTTATTTCTCTTGAAATTTCTCCGTCTATTGAACCAATAAATAAATGCGTTTTTTCTCCATCATGAAATCCAATCGCAAGTTTTGCTGTAGCTTTTCTATTACTTTCATTTTCTAATAATTTTAAAAGTAATTTTGCGGTATCGCTTTCTGTTTTTAAAACCCATTTAATTAATGGCCCAGGAAAACCTTTCCATGCATGAATCTCCAAAGAGATATCATCAATAATTACTGGAGATTTAACAATTTCAAAAGCCTGGTTTAATTTATTTAATGCAACTTTTTCAAGATCAATTTCCTGAATCTCCTGGATATCTATTTCTGAAATCTCTAAAGGAATGTTTAAAATCCTCTCTACTTCGTTGGCTTTCGCTTTATTACCGGTTACAAAAATAATCTTATTCGCTTTCATCTTGAGGCTTCTTCAAATCTTTCTTTTATAAACAAGGAATCAAGAGATAGAATTAATGCAGCAAGTTTTGGACCATGATCCTTACCTATTAATACATTATAAAAAGCCGCAAAGGCCTCACCGGATGACATTTCCAATTCTTTACTTAAATCATAAATTCTTGTTTGGAGCTCAACTGGATCTTTAGTTGTAGAAACAAACTCTGCGGTTCTTCCTAAAAGTTTTTTTTGTTTATCGGTCAAATCAATATCGCTTGGCATTTCTTTCTGAACTGTAAATTTGTATTCTTCTGGTGCAAATTTATCAATCCAGATCTTTGCATATTTTGCCCATTCCGAAAGACCTTGTTTTTCAATTTCATCTTCCATATTTGGCATTTGTACCCAAGAAGCCAAAACTAAAAATCTTGTACTAGGAGGCACTTTAGGCTCACCAATTTGTGAATATTCAAAAGCTCTTGCTAAATCATCATTAGATTTTTTAAAGTACGCGTCCGCTGCTTTTTGGTATTCATCAAAAAGAACTGGAATTGCGATACTATCCATGGGATCAAATTCTACTTGTTTTTTATAATCTGTTTTTAGAAAAAGAAAACGCCCAAGTTCAAGTGGCAACATATCTGCTAAATCTCGAGCCTTTAGCCCCAAGCCCTTCGAAGAAGACATTTTTTTACCCCCAATTAACATAAATTCATAGGGAAGGTTATACGGATTTGGAATATTAAAAACTTGACGGCATAGTTCTTTTGCGATATCGCGAGATCCACCTGCTGAAGAATGATCTTTTCCAGCTCCTTCAATAGTTACTCCTAAGACTTTCCAGTGAGCAGGCCAATCTACTTTCCAAGGGAGCTTTCCATTTCCGTCAAACGGACTTATCCGAGCATTATGTCCGCAACCCTTTGCCCATTTAACTATTTCTGGTTCACATGTATATTCGACTGTTTCTCCGTCCCAATTAGTAACTCTTGTAGTTCCTAATTTTCCGCAGCTTTCGCAAATAACTTGAAGAGGAAACCAACCGGACTCTCGTTTTTTACTTCCTGAAACTTTTTCATAAATATCTTGAATTTTTTCTGCATTATCCAATGCTGTTCTAATAACATCATTAAATTTTCCTTCGTGATACATATCCCAAGAAGATAAAAATTCTGATTCAACGCCTAAATCTTTTAAAACTTCTTGATATTGTTTTGCAAAATAATCTCCAAAATTTTCATATCCAGGTTCTGGAGAAGGAGCTAAACGAACAGGAATACCCATATACTTACCATGTGATTCTTCCAATTCCGCAGGAAGCCCATCTATAGGGTCAAAATCATTCGTAATATAAGTCCACTTTACTGATTCACCTTTACCTTTCAGTGCTTTATAAACAACATCATGAACAATTGGGCCACGTAAAGAACCCACGTGGGGATGCCCCGACGGAGTAAACATATCATCTACCCAATAAGGTTTATAATTTCCAGATTTTATGATTTCATCAGCTACTTTATCTGCCCAAAACATAATTATTTATTTTAGCTTACCACAGCCTAGTTTTAAAAGCTCTATTTTCTGCCATATGAGCCAGGTGGAGGTTCAACATATCCCGCAAATCCAAGCCTTCGATTTACAGCTTCAATATCAGGATACAAACTTCTAGCAACAATAATTGCTCTTCTCTGTGAAATTCTCGTTCTCCACACCCCAACTTTCCTAGCTTCATTTGGACCATCGGTTGCTAGTGAGAAAATGGGACCTTCACCGCCGTGCTTAGGCCTAAGAATCTTACCTCCAAACAATAATCCTTCTTCGAATTCCCTTTCTAAGCTTACCCTTGTCAGAGTATCAGCTCTTTCAGGAAGATCACCCGTGAGTTTTGCAGAAAAACCAGCAAGAGGACCCATGGAGGTCATATCCACAACCGTAATTGCAGCTCTACCAATACGTAAAACTTCATAAGGAGCTTCGACAGCTTCAAATTGCCAAGGGAATGTTCTAGATGGAATTCTAATTGTTGGTTTTTCCTGCTCGGCTTCAGAAACTCTTCTAACAGGCCTTAAAGCTTCATCTGGATTAACATTTCTTGGCCTCGGTGGAGTAGAAACAGGTCTGATCAAGGGAGCTTTAAGAGATCTGGGAGCTTGATCAACTTCCTCTCCTCGTGCGTGCGCTAAAAGAATAGGAACATCTACTCCTCTTTCCCACGCCCTCCTCTCAGCTCTTCTAATCTCAGTTCGAGGTCTTTGAGATGGTTGAGCTGGAGCCTGATCAACTTGGTCATCAATTCTTTCCTTCACAATATTTTTCCCAATAAAAAACCCCTAACATAAGGGGCTTATCTTAAATATTTTCTAATTTTAATTCAAAAATAAACCCTTTAAGTTAAAGGTTATTCTTGAATATCTTAGAAAATATTTGCAAAATCATGGCTAAATTATCTCACAAATCAAGGCTAAATTCAAATTTTAAATCTGCCCAATAAATCGTATGCTTTTTCTTTTATTTTTTCTGTAACTTCTACTTCTACTAATCCTTCATCTGGCTGTCCATAATAAATTTTAAATCCTAAAGGAGCTGCAATTATCGCTGGTAAAACTGCTAAGTCTTCTTCTCCCTCAACTAAAATTAATTGCCTTTTCTTAGATTTAACTGCACCAATAACTGCCTTAAATAAATCCGAGCTAATAGTTCCCGGAGTGTTTTTTACCTTAACAGTTTTAATCTCTTCAAACCCTAAGTCTGAAATATTATTAAACTCTTTTTTTCTTTTAACCTGGAAATCTATTATTGAAAGAAACTGATTAATGTTTTTTTCAATAAATTTTTTTGTTGTAATATCTCCAATCGTAACGGTCCTATCATCATTTACCTTAGGAATCACTGATAATATTTTTCCCAGCGGCTTACGCAAAGAAGCACGAATATTTTCAGGAAGATGAAGATCTCGACTTAACCATGTATCATTAATATAAAGCCTACCATCTCTATTTATCTCTCCATTTCTTATACGTGTACTTGAAATAAATCCTCCATCCTCTGCGGGGTCCATTTCAAGAACTTCAATGGAAAGCTCTGGCAAACCCATTTCAACTCTTTTTTCGTTAATCCCAATCGTAGTTCTATTCGTTTGAGGTGTAACTGCTATTGCACCTGCTTTAAAATTTTTACTAAGTACTGGTCCATAAATATCATTTATTTCTAGTATTTCAATTTTATTTGGAGCACTAAGAGTTTTTAAATATTCATAAACATTCTTTTCTCTGGTTTTATAATCCTCATAATTATCAATTTTAAAACTTGAAACATAGGAATCACTAGTTACGCCAACAATTACTTTATCAGCAAGCTTTACAACCTGGGCTAAAAAACTCTTGTGGCCTTTATGGAGAAGATCGAAGGTTCCACCACTTGCAATCAGATCGTATTTCATGAGGTTAAATTCCTAGTTCAACTTTTACTTTCTTAAAAGCCTCTATTCCTTTATCAAGATCTTCTCTGGAATGAGCTGCTGATGGAATAACTCTAATCCTAGCAGTTCCTTTCGGAACCATTGGAAAAACGATAGGAGTTGCAAAAACATCTAATTCAAAAAGTCTCACCGAAAACTCTTTAGCTTTATCTTCGTCGCCAATCATTACTGGAGTAATCGGAGTCTCAGTTTTTCCCGTATCAAAGCCTAGCTTTTTAAATTCAGCACGAAGATAATTTACGTTATCCCAAAGCTTATCTACTAGCTCTTCAGAATTTTGAAGAATTTTAATTCCCTCGAGCGCTGCTGCTGTATCAGGAATTGAAAGTGCGATTGAGAAAAGTCTCTGGCGGGCTTTTAATTTATAAAAACTTATTAATGCTTTATTTCCTGCTATAAAACCTCCAAGAGAAGAAAATGCTTTAGAAAGACTTCCAACTTCTATGTCTATTTGCCCAACTAATCCAAAATGGTCTACCACACCACGACCACCTTTTCCCATCACTCCTTCTCCGTGTGCATCGTCTACCATTGTTAAAACGTCGTACTCCTTCGCTAAACGTACAATTTCAGGAAGTGGAGCTAAATCTCCATCCATTGAAAACACTCCGTCAGTAATAACTAGTATTAAAGGTGATTTTCCATCGATCCTTGGAGTCTTTCTAAGTTCAATTGCTTCTTTTAGTTTTTCTTCTAAATCTTTTGTATCAGTATGCTTATATATAAATTTGTTTTTTGCTCCAGAAAGCCTTACAGCATCAATAATTGAAGCATGATTTAGCTCATCAGAAATTACAATATCTTCTTTTCCTATTAAGGTTTGGACCGCAGCTGCATTTGCTAAATATGCACTAGAAAAAGTTAAAGCCCCTTCAGTTCCTTTAAATCTAGCAATTGCTTTTTCAAGTTCTAAATGTAAAACATGAGTTCCCGCAAGCGTTCTATATCCAGTTCCAATTCCATATTTCTTAACTGCTTCTACTGCGGCTTCTTTAACTCGTGGATCCTGTGCGAGACCTAGATAATGGCTTGAGCAAAAATTTAATTTTTCTACACCATCAATCGTGAGATAGGCACCCTGACCAGATTCTATAACTCTAGGAGTCGCACCGGTTTTTATGACCTCTTCAAGATCTTTATAAAAATTATCCATAGTTAAGGGGTAAGAACTATTTTTCCGCTTTCTCCACTCTTCATAACTTTCATAGCTTCTTCAAAATCTTTCAATGCAAATCTGTGGGTAATAATTTTACTTAAATCTACTTTGCCAGTTGTTAGTAATTCTGATGTTTGTTCCCATGTTTCCCAAATCCTTCTGCCAAAAACGCTTCTTAAATTTAGTTCTTTGTTTATGAAATACTTTCCGAAGTCAACTGACACTGGAGCTTTAGGAATTCCAAAAATTATTATTACTCCCGCTATTCTAACTGCATCAAGCGCAGTTTGAATTGCATCTGGATTTCCTGACATTTCTAAAACTGCATCAATCTTATTTAAATATTTCTCGGGGAGCTTATCGTATATCTCATCTGCCCCCATTTTCCCTGCAAGCCTTCTCCTGTATTCACCTCTGTTTAGCGCAATTACTTTTTTTGCTCCAAATGCTTTAGCGGCTGCTACAGCACAAAGTCCTGTTGGACCAAGTCCTGTTACCAAAACGGTTTTCCCCTCAACTTCTGCTTTTTTTACGACATGCACTGCATTTCCTAATGGCTCCTGTGAACTCATGGCTTCCAACGGAACTCTTGGATCATTTTTCCAGGAAGTTCTAATCGGAATAGTCGCGTACTCTGCAAATCCACCATTTCTTCCGATTCCAAAAAGCTCCATATTTTCACAAATATGCTTGTTTCCAATTTCACATTGATAACATTTTCCGCAATAAATATGCGTCTCTGAGGATACTAAATCTCCTTTTGATAATCCTTTTGGATTATCTCCGTTTATCTCAATAATCTCCCCGACTACCTCATGCCCAATTACAATTGGTGGAACTATGTGTCCTTCTGCCCATGGAGTCCAGTCATAAATAGAAATATCAGTTCCACAGATTGATGCTGCTTTTACCTTAACTAGAAGTTCTCCATCTTGTGGTTTGGGGATTGGAATTTGTTTTATGGAAACACCTGGCGCTTTGGTTTCTTTAAGAACTGCAAGCATCAGATCGTTTGCCATAATTTTAATTAATCGCTTCTATCGTATAAACTATTTTCCCAGCTGGGGCTTCTACTTCGACTTTTTCTCCAACTTTTTTACCAAGAAGTGCCTTCCCTAGTGGAGACTCATGAGAAATTTTACTTTCTTTTGGATCAGCTTCCCATTCTCCAACAACTGTAAATGTCTCTTTTCCTGAATCAGTATTTACTTTCACGGTAGAACCTAATTTTATAGTACTTGAGTGATTATTGCTAATAATAACTACTTGTTTTAGAAGCTCTTCAAGCTCATCAATTCTTCCATCAATAAAAGAAAGTTCTTCTCGCGCTACAGTATACTCAGCATTCTCAGAGAGATCCCCCATATTCCTAGCTTGAGAAACTCTATTAAGAACATCTGGTCTCTTAATCTTAACGAGCTCTTCATGTTCTCTTTTTAGCTCTTCGAGACCTTCTTTTGTTAAGTAAATTTTTTTACTATCCATAATAAAAATCCCTCCAAAATATCATTGGGGGAAATAAGTTCTGGACGATGATAAACCAATTTCATACCTTTGTCAATGTCCTAGAGTTCTAGAAAAAAGTTACATCAATATTATTTTTTAACTGTGGGCTGAGGAGCAAAACTTGAAAGAATCTCCAGGTATCCATCAATAATATCATCCGAAGTCGATTCAGGATTTGTGTTATCTAGAATTCCCGCCACGACATCCCTTAGGATAAGGTTTGATTTCTCATTCAATCCGTTATCAAATGTCCCATCAATAAAGGGTGATGACTTTGCAGTCGAAGATTGATTTGCGAAAACAAAGCTTTCCGTATTCTGCAAATCGTCTGTTAAATTTTTATTTCCTGGGGGCTGACCGAGCCCTCTTACCTTAAGTTGCTCCTGATAAATTTTTCTTTGTGTGTCATCTTTTGCTAAAAACTGAATGAACCTTAGAGCTTCTTTTTGATTTTTATTCTGCGCAGATACTCCATCCGCCCAGTAACTAGCAATATTTTTCCTACTATCAACTAAAAGCTGCGGTACAGGATGAACCTTAAACTCTAAGCTAGGATTCTGAGATTTAATTTCAAAATAATCCCAGTAATATCCAAAATACATTCCGAGCTTTCCCTGACTAAACGCATCAAGAGAAGGATCAAGCGTTGAATCCCAAACAGCATTCTCGGTTAGAGCAAAGGTCGTATAAAATCTTAAAGCGTCAGATATTTTTTCAGGAAAATCAGAAATGTTTTTAAAATTCACTCCATTTTGAGTAAAAAGAAGTGAAATAATATCAGGCGCATGATTTATGTTGTCGTATGTTCCAATTGCAGCACCCGCTATAACAATCTTACCCGACTCATCTCTTTTTGTTAATTTCTCCGATGCATCAATAAATTCTTGCCAAGTGGCAGGTGGAGTAGCGCTCGCCTGGGAAAAAAGTGACGTGTTTGTATATAAAGCTAACGTATCTGTTTCTGTAGGTATTCCATAAATTGCGCCTTTTTCAATTAAATCACCCTGCGCTACATCATAAAAATTATTATTAAATTTATTTCTATCAATCGTCTCCTGAGGAAGTGGCAATAAATCGTCTTTAATCATAGGAAGCCACGTATTATGAAACTTAAAGATATCAGGACCATTCCCAGATTTTATTCTTGTTGATAGTTTTTCCCTATAATCTTTCGTATCTTGCTTGGAATACTCTATGTTAATACCTGGATTTTCTGCCTCAAACTCTTTTATTATTGGCTCCAGAACTATACCGTCTTCCTTAATTCCCCAATACACCAAAGTAATATTCTTATCCTTTGAATTTAATCTCGGTAAAATTAGAGACAAAAAAACAAATACGATTGTTAAAATTACAAATAAGATGATGCCAATTTTTAATAATTTTTTTGGATGTATTCCAGATGACTTTTTTCCATTTTTTGCATTATCTGGATTTACATATGACATCTGAGGAGGCGGAGAAGATTCTGGGTTATTTTGGGAAGGGGGTATTCCCTCCTGATAAATCGTTCCTTCTGGCATACATATATAGTATAATATCAAGACCTTTCACACAATGAATCCTTCTTTAAAAAAAATCAAAAAAATACAAAAAAAACACATTAAAAAAGCAAGTCGAATTACCTTTTGGTTTTCAACAGGAGCCATAATTGCGCTCTTCCTAATTTCAAGTTTTTCATATATTGCATTTCAACATTATTATCAAGATAAAATTTATCCCGGAGTCAGAATTGATGGAGTAAATTTTAGTAATAAAAAAGAAGCAGATGTAAAAAATTATTTTACACAAAAGAATTCTGAGATTGCTGATACTGCATTTGTATTCACCTATAAAGATAATTCCGCAACTGTTTCGGCCGAAGAAATTAATTTTGGGTACGATGAAAATCTTCTTACAACACAAGCAATGAGCATAGGAAGATCTAAGGATCCTATCACAAATTTAAGCTTAATATTTCAAGCTTACACAGTTGGAGTTGACTTATCATCTTCATACAAATATTCACAAGAAAAACTCTACAAAAAAATCGATCCTTTTATTCAGGAAATTAATAAAAAACCCGTAGAGGCAGTTTTTAATTTTGAGAACGGAAGAGTCACAGAATTTAAAGCATCAAGCGAAGGACAGGAAGTAAATAAAGATGAATTGAATACTTTGATTATTTCTAAAGCGGAAATGGTCTCTAACTATAATTTTCAAAAAATTGTTTCAATACCGGTCCCCATAAAAATATTAAAACCAAATCTTACAACGGACAAAGTTAACGAAATGGGAATAAGAGAATTAATTGGAACAGGAACCTCCACTTTTAAAGGCTCTATTGAAAACAGAATTTATAATTTAAATCTTGCAGCATCTAGGCTAAATGGAGTCTTGATTCCACCAGGCGAAATTTTTTCTTTTAATAACACAATTGGCGATGTATCATCTCTTACAGGATACAAACAAGCATATGTTATTCAAAACGGAAGAACAGTCCTCGGAGACGGAGGGGGCGTTTGCCAAGTCTCAACAACTTTTTTTAGAGCGCTTTTAAATGCTGGTCTTCCAATAACAGAGAGGAATCAACACGCATATAGAGTAGGTTATTACGAACAAGATTCTCCTCCAGGGATCGATGCTGCAATATACACACCAAACATAGATTTAAAATTTAAAAACGACACGGGACATCATATACTGGTTCAAACAGTTATTGATAATGCAGAGCAACGATTAACCTTTATGCTTTATGGGACAAGCGATGGAAGAATCTCGGAAGTTTCTACACCTATTATCCTATCTCAATCTCCAGCGCCCGAACCAAAATACGAAGATGATCCAAACCTTCCTAAAGGAACAGTCAAACAAGTAGATTTTGCAGCTGCAGGTGCTAAAACAACATTTACAAGAACAGTTACTAAAAACGGAAAAGTAATTATTAGCGACACCTTTAATTCCAACTACCGACCATGGCAAGCCGTCTATTTAAGAGGAACAAAAGAATAATGACAGGAAAAATTATAGAACTCAAAAATATTTCCGATACGGTTCTCAAACTAAAAAATGAAAATAAAAAAATAGTTTTAGTAGGTGGATGTTTTGATATTATTCATCCAGGACACATTTTATTCCTCGAAGCCGCAAAAAGAGAAGGAGATGTATTAATTCTACTTTTAGAAAGTGATGAAAGCATCAAAAAAAGAAAAGGAGAAACTCGTCCTATAAACTCACAGAAAAATAGACAGATAGTAGTTTCTGCTATAGGCGATGTTAACTATATTATTCCACTCTTAGGCGTGACAACTGATGAAGAATATGATAAAATAATGACTCAAATTAGGCCTGAAGTTATAGCTATAACAGAAGGCGATTCGCAGACGGAAAAAAGGAAATTACAGTGTGAATCAATAAGAGCACAGCTTAAGGTAGTAATCAAGAAAATTGATAATAAATCTACTTCTGCTCTAATAAATGAAATAAGAGGTTAATATGAATTTGTTTGGATTTATAAAAGAAAATTTAAGACTTTTAATTGGAGCTGCTGTTGTCCTTTTCATAGGACTCTTAATCATAACTTTTGTTATGAGCAAAAAAGCAACTCAAGTGACAGTTAATGATAAAACATTTAATGTTAGTATCGCTAAAACTGAAAAAGAAAGACAAACTGGTCTTTCAAACACTGAAAAACTTTCAGAAAATCAGGGAATGCTTTTCGTATTTGATAAACCAGACTTTTATTCATTCTGGATGAAAAATATGGATTACCCAATTGATATTGTTTGTATAAATGGAGATAAAGTTACAACTGTAGTGGAAAACGCAAAACCTGGAACAAGTGAAGCAGATCTAGAAATTTACCAACCTGATTCAGTATCTGATAGAGTTCTAGAAATTAATGCTGGGCTTGCAAAGAAATACAATATTAAAAAAGGTTCTGTAGTTAAAACCGGCTCCCTCTAAAATATGCTCATCTTAGGTGTCGAAACCAGCTGCGATGAAACAAGCGCGGCAATAATAATGGCCACTAAAAATTCTAAGAAAGTGACTCTTCTATCTAATGTCATCTCCTCTTCCCTCCCAATGCATTCTAAAACTGGTGGAATAATCCCTGAAACTGCTGCACGTGAACAAGTAAAATTTATTATTCCAGTTATTAGAAAAGCGTTGAAAGATGCAAACTTAAAACTAAATGAAATTGATGAAATTGCAGTAACCTACGGACCCGGACTTATAGGATCTTTATTGATAGGAGTTGAAACTATGAAAGCAATTTCATATGCGAATGATATTCCATTAATTCCAACAAATCACTTGATGGGACACATTTATGCTAATTTTATAGATACTAATCAAGACGATATAGAATTTCCCGCACTTTCTTTAATTGTCTCTGGAGGACACACTGACTTGGTGCTTTTAAAAAAACATGGAGACATTAAATGGCTAGGAGGAACTAGGGATGATGCAGCTGGAGAATGTTTTGATAAATGCGCACGTCTTCTTGGATTCCCGTACCCCGGCGGTCCAAAAGTTGCAGAACTTGCGAAAGAAGGAAACCCAAAAGCTTTTATATTTCCGAGACCTATGATTGGAAGTCGAAATTTTGAATTTTCTTTTTCAGGACTTAAAGCGGCATTTCTTAGAGAAACAGAATTACACTTCCCAATTCTTAGAACAAGCACAGACCAGGTTAGCTGGGAACAAATTACCAAAGATAAAACATTTAGTAAATCTGATGAGCAAAAAGTACATGATCTTTGCGCATCTTTGGAAGAAGCAATTATTTCTGTTTTAGCATCCAAGACTATGAAAGCTGCTAGGAGATATAAAGTGAAATCAATTTTAGTAGGAGGTGGGGTTGCAGCAAATCAAAAACTTCGCGACAAACTACAATCTTCAATTGAAAAAAACGAATCCCCGATCAAGCTTTTTGTTCCACCAAGAAATCTTTGCACTGATAATGGGGCTATGATAGCTTCAGCTGCTTTTTTTATAGGCGAGCAAATTCCATGGCAAAAAGTAAATGCAGACCCATCACTTTACTTTTAGTGGTAAAATATCACCTATGTCCCAAGAACTGCTCATTATCTTAGTCGCTATCATCTCCGGTTTTTCAATCCTCTATTATCTTTTATCAAGGAAGAGTCAAACTCCCACATCTGATAAAGCATTAACTGAATGGCTCAAAAGCATGCAGGTTTCAATCGATCAAACAAATAAAACCCTAAATCAGTCGATGAGAAACACATCCTTAGAAATGACACAAACCCTTCAGGAAAATAATAAACAAATCAATGACAGGCTAACAAAAGCCGCTGAGGTGATTAGAGATGTAAGTCGCGAAGTGGGGCAAATGTCAGAAATTGGAAGAAGCATGAAAGAGCTTCAGGAATTTTTAAAAAGCCCAAAACTTAGAGGAAACATCGGAGAAGAAGTATTAAAGGATTTAATCTCACAAACTTTCCCAAAAAATAGTTTTAATCTGCAATATCAATTTAGAAGTGGAGAAAAAGTAGATGCTGCTATAAAAACAGATGCAGGAATTCTTCCAATAGATTCTAAATTTCCAATGGAAAACTTTCAGAAAATGACAAAAGCGGAAAATATTACCGAAAAAGATTCATATAAAAAGGAATTCGTTAGGGATGTAAAAAAACATATAGATTCGATTTCTAAAAAATATATTTTACCAGAAGAAGGAACTATGGATTTCTGCTTAATGTATATTCCAAGTGAACCTGTATATTATGAAATTGCAAACGACGCAAGTCTTTTAGATTATGCGAGAAGAATGCGTGTTTATGCAGTTTCACCTACTACCCTTTATGCACATCTTCAGGTAATTCTTCTTTCATTTGAGGGTAAAAAAATAGAATCAAAAAGCCGAGAGGTTTTTGCAATGCTCAGAGCTCTTAAGGTGGACTATGAAAAAGTGGATGAAAACTTAGGGGTATTAGGAAGACATATTGGAAATTCTGGAACTCAATTTAATAATGTGATTTCATCATTTCAAAAGATTGGAAAAAAACTTGAGACAACCAGAAAATTAGATTTTGAGGTCGAGAAAAAATTAATTGATTAATATCCAGGGAAATTTTCTTTAAATATATTTTCTTCTTTAATTTCCATCTTTTTTAGTAAATTAAACATTGAATATTCAAAAGACTCAGAGCCTACAATAAAATATTTTGCTTTTTTAAAATCTCTGGAATATTTTTTTATTAAGTTTTCGTCAATATGTCCTTTTTCAAATCCTTCAATTCTTTCATCTTCATTCGTTAATGTATAAATTATTTTTATATTTTTATTTCTTGACTCAACCTCTTTCAAATCTTTATAAAAAATTGTTTCCGAAAGTTTTGGAAAAGAAACAATTAGCAATATTCTTGTTTTCGCTTTTTTAGATTCGAGAAATTTCAAAATAGAATATGCAGGGGTCATTCCAATTCCTCCTGTAAGAAAAACCTGTTCTCTAGGATCCTTTATATCAAAATCAAAATATCCAATTGGACCAAATGCACTAATCATGTCTCCTGGATTTAAACTATTTAATTTTAACTTAAATGAGCTTTTTATAACCCTAGTAGTGATAGTTAAAAAATATTTATCCGATGGACTTGATGAGATTGTAAAATATCTCGATGTCCCTCTATTATCAGGATTTTCAATATCTAGAAATATTTTCAAATATTGTCCAGGCAAAAAATTGAACCTTAATCCTTTCCTGTTAAAATAAAAAGAATAAGCGTCTTTAGAAACTTTTTCTTTTTTAATAAATTCTAATTCAAATTTTTGAGCATTAATCATTCTAATTTACGTTGATTATACCAATAAGTTATGTTAGAGTTAATAACACTCCGAAGCTCAAATGGCAGAAAAAAAACTCAACATAGAACAAAGCGAAGCAATAAAACATGGCAAAGGTCCGCTCCTAATAATTGCCGGCGCAGGTACCGGAAAAACTACAGTAGTAACCGAAAGAATAAACCACCTCATAACTAATGAAAAAATATTACCCTCTTCGATTCTTGCGCTAACTTTCACGGAGAAAGCAGCGTATGAGATGCAGGAAAGAGTAGATAAGCTATTGCCTTATGGATATACAAATCTTTGGATTAATACTTTCCATTCTTTCTGTGATCGAATACTAAGAGATGAAGCACATCACATAGGACTAGATCCGAGCTACAAACTGATTTCCGAATCAGAAGCAATACTTTTAATGCAGAAAAATATTTTTGATTTGGGACTAGATTTATTTCGTCCACTTGGAAATCCCACAAAATTCCTAGATGGATTATTAACTCATTTCTCAAGACTCAAAGATGAAGACATAACTCCAGCTGATTATCTAAAATGGGCTAAAGAAAATAAAAATATTGATGAGAAAAATCAATATCTAGAATTAGCAAATGCATACAAAAAATATGAAGAGTTAAAAATAAAAAATTCATATATGGATTTTTCAGATTTAATATCAAATTCTCTTAAGTTATTCAGAGAAAGAAAAAATATTTTAAAAAGATATCAAGACCAATTTAAATTTATTATGGTTGACGAATTTCAGGACACAAACTATGCACAAAACGAACTAGCAATTCTTCTCGCAGGGAAAGACAAAAACATAACTGTAGTTGCCGATGATGATCAATCAATTTATAGATTTAGAGGAGCTGCAGTATCAAATGTTTTACAGTTTAAAAAAAGTTTCCCAGAAGCAGAAATAATAACTCTAATAAAGAACTATCGATCTACGCAGATAATCTTAGATTCTAGTTATGGATTGATTCAAAATAATAATCCTAACAGACTTGAAGTAGTAGAAAGTATAAATAAAAAATTAGTCTCTCAGACTAGCGCAAAGGATCAAAAAATAGAACTTATTTATGAACAAAGATCAGAAGATGAAGCGGATGAAATTGCAAAAAAAATTACAGAGCTTACTAAAAAATATGAATATAAAGACATAGCGATTTTAGTTAGGGCAAATAATCATGCTCAGCTTATTACCTCAGCTCTTGGAAGACATAAAATTCCTTATCAATTTCTTGGCCCTGGATATTTATTCCAACAGGAAGAAATAAAAGATCTAATCGCCTATTTAATTTTCTTAACAAACTTATCTGATTCAATTTCTCTTTTTCGAGTTTTATCAATGGAAATTTTTCAAATTCCATACGTCGAGTTAAATTATTTACTTAATTTTGCAAAGAAAAAAAATCTAACACTATTTGAATCTTTAGAAACATCAGATCAAAGTTTTCTTAAAGATGAAACAAAAGAAAAATTAGCAAACTTTAGAAGAATGGCAGTTAATCACTTAGAAAAAAGCAAAAAAGAAGAGGCGGGACAAATTCTCTACGATTTTTTAATTGATTCAGGACTATATAAAACTCTAAATGAAACCGATTCTGTAAAAGATGAAAGAAAAGTTCAGAATATCGCTAAATTTTTTGATAGAATTAAAAATTTTGAAACAGAAAGAAGTGACGCAAATATCTTTACTCTAGCTGAATGGCTGAATCTCATGCTTCAAATTGGCGATAGTCCAACAGCAGCAGACGTGGACATTAGAGATAGAAATGCCGTTAACATCTTAACAGTGCATTCATCAAAAGGATTAGAATTTGATGTAGTTTTTTTAGTAAATCTTGTCTCTGATAGATTCCCAAGCAGAGAAAGGTCAGAAAAAATTCCTCTTCCACCGGAACTAATAAAAGAAAAATTAACTACTGAAACTGATTTTCACTTAGAAGAAGAGAGAAGGCTTTTTTATGTAGGAATGACACGGGCTCGGGAAAGATTATTTTTTTCAGCTGCAGATTTTTATGGAACCGGGAAAAGAGCAAAAAAAATTTCCCCTTTTATTTTTGAAGCGCTACCAGAAATTGAAAAAGACGGAGAAGCAAAAAAAAGCGTAAAACAATTATCATTAACGGAAGTTCTTTCATCCTATGAAGACAAGGAGGAAATAATTGAACCAAAAAATAATTTTAAAGTAAGCTATATTACATTCTCAAATCTTCAAATGTTTGACATTTGCCCACTTCATTATAAAGCGAGAGTAATTTTTAATATTCCTACTCCTGCGACATCAGCACAAAGTTATGGAATTACAGTTCATAAAACTCTTCAGAATTTTTATAAAATTGTTCAAGAAACAAATGAATTTCCAAAAGAAAGTGTTCTTCAGAAAATTCTAACAGAAGAATGGGACAGTGAGGGGTATTTAAATAAAAAACATGAAGAGGAAAGATTTACATTTGCAAAAAAAAGCCTCAGTGATTTTTATAAAACAGAAATAAAAGATCATGTAATCCCACTGAGACTTGAATATCCATTTAATTTTACTTTAAAAAATGGAGTTAAAGTTTTTGGAAAGATTGACAGAATTGATCCTAAGGGAAAAGGGATAGAAATTATCGATTATAAAACAGGTGGAGATAATCCAAAAGCAGATGAGTCACATAAACTTCAATTAGCTATCTATGCGCTTGCTGCAAGCAGAATCAAAGATGATGTCTTAAATAAAAATGCAGCGGATATTACTCTTACCCTTCACTTCCTAGATGGAAATAGCAAAAAATCTATGAATTTCTCGAGTGATGACTTAGAAAAATTGGAAAATGACATACTTGAAAAAATTAAAGAGATAGAAAGAAGCGAATTTAAATGCTCTAAAAGCGTACTTTGTGTTAATTGTGAATACAAAATGCTTTGCAATACTATAAG
>CAZBFH010000001.1:7090-87140 GCA_964491185.1 uncultured Gammaproteobacteria bacterium | reverse complement strand
TTATGAACCCCATCTGGTCAGGGAAGAGTGAGGATTATCCAGTAAAAAAAGAGAAAGCAGAAATATTTGAAGGAACAGGACAAATCCTACAGAAAGAAGTAAACAATTCCTCAAGAACTTATGTAGTTAACGCCCAAACACCTCTTAAGATGGTAGACTACACATTCTATTTCCCTGGATGGAATCTATATATAGATAAAACTCTTACTCCTATAGAATTCCAAGACCCAAACTACAGAGGTGTAATTACCTACCAGGTTCCAGAAGGGAAACATGCTATTGAGCTTAGATTTGAAGATACAAAAGTTAGAAGAATTGGAAAAATAATTTCATTTTTTTCTATTATGGTGCTATCTGTGCTATTCTTATTTAGGCATAAAATCCCAGTTAATAAATGAAATTATCAGTTGCGATCGCTACATTTAATGAAGAAAAAAATATCGAGAGATGTTTGCTGTCTATTAAGGAAATTGCTGACGAGATTGTGATAGTGGATGGATCTTCAGTAGATAAAACCGTAGAAATTGCTAGTAAATTTGATTCTAAAATTATTGTTACTAATAATCCCCCGATATTTCATATTAATAAGCAGAAAGCAATTGATGCTTCCTCTGGGGATTGGATATTGCAGCTTGACGCTGATGAGGTTGTAAGTAAAAAACTGGCGGAAGAAATAAAAAATGTTATAAAGATGTCACATGAGCAAATAGAGGAATATGAAAAAACCATTCCATTGCTCTTCAGAAGACATCAGGAGATATTAAAATTACGTGATGGTCAAGTCGGTGATGAAGCTGGAAGTTGCAATGCTTTTTTTATTGCAAGATCAAATTATTTCTTGGGTAAGTTTTTAAAATATGGTGGTGTATATCCAGATGGAGTAATTAGGCTGTTTAGGAAAAATAAAGCCAGACTTCCTCAAAGAGACGTTCACGAGCAGTATGTGGTTGAAGGAAGGGTGGGTTGGCTTAAAGAAAATTTACTCCATTATGACTCACCTACATTTAGTAAGTATATAAAAAGAAATAATAGATATACCAGTCTCATGGCTAAGCAATTTAGAGAACAAAAATTGTCCAAAAGTCCTCTCGTAGCCCTGAATTATCTGATGATAAAGCCAATTTATTGGTTTTTGTTAACATTTTTTAGACACAAAGGGATATTAGACTCTTGGCAAGGATTTGTCTTTTCATTTTTTTCTTCCCTTAGATTTCCAATTGCATATTTTAAATACTTAATTCTTAAGTGAAGATTGGCGAATTTATTCCAACAAGACTAAATTATCAAAATTACATACTCGGAATAATTTTTATTTCTGGGTTTATATTTAGATTTTTTAATTTCCCTAAGAGGTATGGGTTTGATTTCGATGCTTCTAGAGATAGTCTTTCGGCGTCGATTTTTTCAGAAAATTTATCTCTTCCACTAACTGGTGCAGCTTCTTCTGCCGCACCTTTTAACTTTGGACCTTGGTATTACTGGGGATTAATAATTTTTGAGAAAATAATTCCTATTTACGGTTCTTGGATTTTCGTTAGTGTTATTAGCTTACTGACCATAATAGTTGCATACAAAATAGGTGAGAGTTTGGAAAATAAAAATTTTGGTTTGATTCTTGCGGGTCTTTTTGCAATTTCACCTTCACAAATAGTTCTGTCAACAACCTTAAGCAATCCGAGTGTTATTCCACTTTTTTCAGGATTAGTATTTTTATTTTTTGTTTATTATTTAAAAGCAAAAAAAGTTATATACATTTTCTTACTGTCATTGTTTTTATCAATGGGTATAACCATTCATTTTCAGTTGGCAGGATTTATAATTTTCCCAATTTTAATTCTAGTTTTTTATATAAGTAGGATTAGGAATATAGTTCTCTTGGTCTTTGGATTTTTAATTCCTTTAATTCCAATAATTATTTTTGAAATAACTAATAGTTTTCAAAATACTAAAGGTCTGGTGTTTTATTTTACAGAGTCAAGGGAAAATGTATATGTCGCAAACAGATGGCTTTTTTATGTTAGGGATTTTTGGCCAAAATTCTGGAGTGAAACATTAGGATTGAATTTAGCAATAACAGTTGCCTTTTTATTTTTACTTGGAATTTTATTCTTATATTTACTTCAAGAAAGAAAGATTAATAAAATTCATTTTATGGTGGTGGCTGCCTTCGTTTTTAATTTTATACTTTTAAGATATTTTCCTGCTCAAAAACCAATTTACTATCTATATTTTCTACAAATATTTATTTTCGTTTTTTCAGGCTTCTTATTATTTAAACTAATTGAAAAAAGAAAAATAAAACCGATCGGATTATTAGTAATAACAGTTTTATTTATTCTAATGCTAAAAAAAGACATTAGCATTGCAGTTTCAGAATCTTCAAACAGAGAAGTTATTAGTATCAAGAAAGAATTAATTGAAAAAGATTCAAACAGTAAGTTTAGTATTTTTGTTTGCGAACCGGATTTGAGTCAGGGCATGGGTTTAATATATTTATTAAGTAAAAAAAACCTGTTAAGTGAAGATGGTGAAGAGATGTTTATAAAATCAAATTGCGAGAAAAATAAAGCAATATTAGATAGTAATTCTATAAATCCAAATGATTTAAAAAATATGCAGGTTTTCAAATCTTACTAAATGAAATTTAAAAATCTACGACCTAATAAAAAATTAATTCTTCTTTATATTTTAGTTTCAGTAATTCCTTTTGTTTTGACTATCTCAAATATTTATTTTGGGAGAATTGCATTTTGGTATGATCCTGCAAGAGATTTTCTTTTAGCATTGCAGAATTTAGAAAATCCTACTTTCATTGGTCAGCCCTCTGGCCTTCCTGGTTTGTTTTATGGTCCATACTGGATTTGGTTGATTAGCCTTTGGACCTTATTTTCAAAAGACCCAAGAATTGTTTCGTTTCTGCTTTTGACAGTACCTTATTTTATTGTTTTTCCATTTATGCTATATAAGATTTCCAAAAATTGGGGAACATTTGTATTCTTGTCCATTTGGCTTCTGTTTATTTTAAATTTTGGAAGTTATGCTAATCAAATCTGGAATGTTCATTATGGTGCGCTATTCTTATTGTTTGTTTTTTATTTTTTAGTAAATCCATCTGAAAGAAAATATAAGAAGAATATCGACTTTGCTTTCCTAGGCGTTTCTGCAGGCTTGGTTGCTAATTTTCACTTGTCATTTGGAATCCCTTTAGTTATGGGAGTTTTTATTTCAATTCTTATATTACATTTTATTGAAAATAGAAAAGAGCCGTTGAGGAGTTTTGGGATTTTTCTAATGAAAATAATTTTATATTTAATGGGTGTTTTTGTTTCCTTTTTTCCAATTCTTCTATTCGAACTAAGACATAATTTTATTCAAATCAGAACTTTTCTAGATGCAGTAACTAATTCAATTATTTATAAGACCGCTATGGTTGGTCAAACTGGAATGTCCGATAATGACATTATTAATAGTTTTTTTAGTAAATTTACTAACTTTCTTGGAATACCATTTGAATATATAAATTATGTCCTTATCTTTCTTTTTTTTGCTGCAATATTTACGCCTCTCATAAAAAAGACAAATTTAAAAAAGGAAGATAAGCGTTTAATCATTAGTTTGCTAATAATTTCGTTAGTAATGCTAATATCATTTATTCATAATGAAAATCCTATCTGGGGATACTATTTTATAGGTGTAGAAATATTTTTTATGTTATTTACCGGTTTATTTTTAAGTAAATTGTCATTGGGGAAATATCTAATACTTTTTTTTGTAATTATTTCGATAATTAATCATCGAGATGATTTGGGTAAAGTATTTGTTAGAAATAATTACTCTAATTCAGATTTAGGAACGAGAACTTATATTGTCGATAAAATATTCAAAGATTCTGAGAAAAATTTTAATTATGTAGCGTATAGTTCAGCAATTTACACATATGAGTACGACTATTTGTTTAAATGGCAAGATGAAATAAATATCAGAAATGTTAATTCAAATTCTGACCTTACTTATGTAATTATCCCAAAAGTTAATAAGGAGATAGAAGAGGATTTCATAAACTATAAAACTCCGAGTAAAGATTTTATACTAGTTAAGAAATGGGAAATTCCAGATGGTACTAAGGTCTACAAAATGATAAAAAAGTAATATGATTAAAAAATATAAACTTATACTTCTTCTTATAATTTTTATTTCACTCGTTCTTAGATTTTACAAAATAGACACAAATCCCCCAGGATTATATATTGATGAAGTAGCAATTGGACAAAATGCACATGAGATTCTAAGAACAGGTAAAGATGAGCATGGATATAAATTACCGTTATTTTTTAAATCGTTCGGTGATTATAAAATGCCCGTCTACATCTATTCCACCAGTCTCTCAATGTCTGTATTTGGAAAAAATGAATTTGCAGTTAGATTCCCGTCGGCCTTATTTGGAGTATTAACGGTTCTTTTAGTTTATTTAATAGTTAAGAAGGCATTATATTTGGAAAACGAATTTTCTAATTTAACATCAGAAAAGATTGCACTTTTGTCAGCATTTTTAATGGGGATTTCTTCATGGCACATACATTTTTCAAGAGGGGGGTTTGAAACAAATCAAGCGTTATTTTTATTCTTACTTGCTCTGTTTCTCGCACTATCATATTTAAAAAACAAAAAGTTTATTTATATTTTAATCTCCGTATTATTTTTTACCTTAAGTATTTATACCTATCATTCCTACAGAATTATATCCCCATTATTTTTAGGCGTTTTCTTTTTAGTCTGTTTCTACAAGGATGGACCAAATAGAAGAAAAATTATTTCTTCACTTATTTTATTTTCAATTTTATTCTTACCAATTCTATTGTTTAGTTTTTCAGGACAAGGATCAGCAAGATTTAGCGCAACTAGCGTTTTTTCAGAGCTTGGAAATCTAACGTTTGCTCAAAAAATTATTGAATATCCATTTGCAGTTCTAAAAAATTATTTATCATATTTTTCCTTTTACTATTTATTTGACACAGGGGATGGTATCGGAAGACATCAGATTCCAGAATTTGGATTGCTTTACAAATGGCAGTTACCATTTTTGCTTATTGGATTATATTCGCTGTTGAAACTTAAGAAGAAAATTTATAAAGGGCTTATCATTTTTTTAATAATAATTGCGCCGCTTCCGGCATCATTGGTAGTTCCAAGCCCGCATTCGCTTCGATCTCTTTTGATGGTATTTCCTTTAATAATTTTAGTTTCAATGGGAATAGTTTATTTTTTTGATAACTTAAAAAAGTTTAAATATATAGTAAGTCTTACGGTGATTCTCTTAGCAACATCTGAGTTTATTTTTTACTCGCACTATTATTATGTTCATTATCCTCAAGTTAACCCCAAAGATTGGGGCGCAGGGTACAAAGAAATAGTTATTGATAGTGAAAAATTACGAAACGATTATGATGAAATAATTATTGATAAACATTTGAATTTTGCTCCAATTTATTTTAAGTTTTATTCTGATAATCCTGTTCCTCAAATCGTTGATATCTCCTGGGTTAAGCCTAAGGAGTGGAAAGACAAAAGCGTTCTTTACATAAGACCCTTTTATGGACCTACCACTTCACCAGATATGATTCACGAAATTTATTTAAATAAAAATAACAAAGAAGTAATTTCTCAATTTTGGAAATTATGAAAATAAAAATAATCATTGCTTTAATAATCTTATTTCAGTTGGTTCCATTAAAAGCATGGGCACTTTGTAAAAACTTTTTTGATTTTTATCACTTTACCGTTTTTGATTTGGAGCTACAGCTAATTTATGCAATAAATCATGATCAAGAATTACCGGTTTTATTAGCGAGAACATTCCACAATAAATTGCTTCAATTTTTCATAGATGTTTATAAGAGATATACACACTTCTTAGATCCTCAGCTTTTAATTACTCTCTTAACGTTTGTTGGAGTATTAGGGGTTTTGTTGGCTATCTGGTATTTTCTTAATTCGAAGAAGAAAAACAGAAAAGTTTTTCTTCTTATCATTCTTTCATTTCTAATACCATTAATTGATGTGATATTTAATCTAAGTTTTCCCTTTATCTTCAAATTGCTCTTGGTTGCGATTCCGTTCAACATACTTTCGGTATATGGCCACATGAAGTTTTTGGACTCAGGAAATAAAAAACTAGTTTATGTAACTTATTTTATTTTGATTTTACTCTCAGTATATTGGATGATTTCAATTCCAGATCAAGCTCTTAAATATTGTGAAATGCCATAAGGTTTGTGTAGAATAACTATATGAAAATACTTGTTACAGGTGGAGCAGGATATATTGGATCAATAACCGTTAAATACCTTCAGAGACAAGGACATGACGTAACTGTAATAGATAATCTTTCCTTTGGTCATAAAGAAGCGGTTAGTGGAAATTTAATTATCGGAGATCTTAAGAATAAAGACTTTCTATTTGAGAATCTTGGTAAATATGAATTTGACGGGGTAATACATTTTGCTGCATCTGCTCTTGCAGGTGAATCGATGAAAGATCCTTATAAATATTTCAACAATAATATTCAAGGTGGTTTGAATCTCCTTGAATTTATGAAAGAAAAAGGGATTAAGAAGATAATTTTCTCCTCAACATGTGCAATTTACGGAACCCCTAAGAATTTACCTGTATCAGAGAATGAGTCAAAAAAACCAGAAAGCGTTTATGGTGACTCAAAGCTGATGTTTGAAAATATTCTAGATTGGTATGAGAAGGTATATGGAATAAAGCATGTTAATTTACGATATTTTAATGCGGCTGGAGCTGCTCTGGATGGTTCAATTGGTGAAAATCATGATCCAGAAACTCACATTATTCCAATTGCCATTCAAGCAGCCATATCTAATGCTTCCTTCTCTTTGTTTGGGAATGATTACGAAACAAAAGATGGAACTTGCGTGAGAGACTACATACACGTAGAGGATTTAGCAATTGCGCATCTTCAAGCTCTGAATTTACTTGTAGAAAAAGGGGAGAGTGATTATTTTAATTTAGGCGCAGGAATAGGATATTCAAATCTTCAAATTCTTGAAGAAATAAAAAAAGTAAGTGGAGTAGATTTTCCAGTAGACATAAAGCCCAGAAGATCTGGTGATCCTGCAATGATATATGCAGATAACACTAAGGCCAGAGAGGGCTTGGGATTTGCACCAAAGTATTCAGACATAGAAACAATTGTAAAAACCGCCTGGCAGTGGCATACAAAAAATGTCTAAGAAGATTTTCCTAATTTTCTGTTTTAGTCTATTCCTATTTTTGCCGGGAAATGTTAGCGCTGAATCTACTTATGTTCTCCCTTACCCTTCATATATGCCAGGAAATATTTTATATAAACCAAGACTTATTGTTTCAAAAATAAGTAAATATATTTATTTCGGTGATTTTGGTAAATTTGATTACAATCTTAAAGAATCTGACCATTATTTAGTCGAGGCTAAGACGTTGTTTGATTATAAGCAATATTTATTAGCTACAAAAGCTCTTAAGAAATCAGATGAATATTTTATGGAAATTTATCCTAATCTTGAAAACGCTCAGAGAAATGGAAAAGACATTTCTGAAAGAGAAGAGTTGCTTAGGGAAGCCTCACGGAGACATATGGATCTTCTAGGGGGTTTGGCGGGTCAATTGCCAGAAGAGGTTAATTGGAGTCCGGAAAAATCTCCTTCAACAAATTTAAATTTAAAGGGATTAATTGATGATTCAATAAATATTAGAAATAGTGTTTTATGAAGCTTTTGATTTTAGGTTATGGTTTATTTCTTCTGGCGTTCACATTTTTCTCATATTTATTTGTAGATCAAAATCTGACTTACATGACGAGTCTTTATACAGCCTTTGCAACTCTTAATAGAGAATTGGTTGCTCTTATTTACTTAATTTTTATTTCTTTATTTTTCCTATTTTATTTTTTCTTTCTCAGGAGGATTACAGAAAAAATATTAATGAATGTTGTTGTTCTTTCTGCTGTTCTCTTATTTTTTTCTTATCCGGCAATTCTTTCATATGACATATTTAATTATATTTTTACTGCTAAAATTTTATATTTATATCACGAGAATCCCTTTATAATTATGCCAATTGAGTTCTTAGGAGACCCATACTTAGGATTCACGCATGCAGCAAATAAAGTCGCTCTTTATGGTCCATCTTGGATTGGGATTACAAGTCTTCCACATTTTCTCGGATTTAATAATTTCCTTCTGACGTTGTTTAACTTTAAGCTCTTTGTAATGATTTTCTATTTCGGGATCATTTATCTGATTTACAAATTCACTAAGAATATTGGAAATGTCGCATATTTTGCTTTAAGTCCCCTAGTTTTAATCGAAACATTTGTTTCGGGGCATAATGACGTTTCGATGATATTTTTTGCATTTCTTTCATTTTATCTTTTAAAAAAAGAAAAGATTATTCTAGCTATTATATTTCTTGTATTTTCGATTTTAATAAAATATGCCACTATTCTTCTTGTACCGGTTTTCATTTATTATTTGTTTCTCAGAATAAAAAAAAGAAAAATCGATTGGGAAAAGATTTACACTTATTCCTTCGCGTTAATGTTTGTGATATTTCTTTTGTCTCCAATCAGAGAGGAAATTTACCCTTGGTATGGAATTTGGTTTTTAGCTTTTATATCACTTTCAGAAAATAAAAAATTAAAAATATTAGGATTTACTTTGTCATTCGGATTAATGCTTAGATATATTCCTTATATGTATTTAGGAACGCATTTTGGAATAACTCCTTTAATTAAAATAATCGTCACATATACTCCGATAATTGGATTACTATTTTTCTCCTTAAATGATATTAAGGCCGCATTGAAAAATGTCTTCAAATGAAGAAAGCTAAAAATTATAAATTATTGATTGCAGGAGTCGCCATCTCGTTTTTATCTGTAATTTCTCTTTTAAAACCTGGTCTTCCACCAACACATGATGGAGAGTTTCATGTTCTAAGATTTCAGCAATTCTTCAAATCCATAAATGAAGGAACTCTTTATCCAAGATGGGCTGAAGATTTTAATAATGGATATGGAATACCACTATTCAATTATGTTTATCCTCTTCCAAACTATGTAGCATCATTCACGCATCTAGTAGGATTTAGTTTTATTGATTCATTAAAGTTGAATATGATTTTTGCGACTATTATTGGTTCAATTTTTACTTACCTATGGTCCAGAAGGTTTTGGGGAAACTGGGGTGCTTTAGTGAGTTCCGTTTTCTACGCCTACTCACCGTATCATTTGCTTGATATTTATGTGAGAGGTTCAGTTGGAGAAGTATGGAGCTTGGGACTAGCCCCAGGATTATTGTGGGGTTATCAATCATATATGGATTCTAAGAAGATAAAATATTTTGTATTAACATCATTTATCCTAGCGTTAATAGTTTTAGCTCATAATATCCTTGCGGTTGTTTTCTTCTCCCTCTTTTTAGTGTATGCATTTTTTTCATCTTTTTCAAAAAAACAAAATATCATAATTAAATTAAAAGAATTTAGCTCTTCGATTTTTATTTCTTTTTTTGGAATTGGACTTTCGGCAATTTTTTGGCTACCTGCCATTCTTGAAACAAAATATGTAAGAGGACTTCAGATTTTCGATCCGACCGAGCATTTCCCCGTAATTTATAAACTAATTTATTCATCATGGGGATATGGGTTTTCAGGAGTTAATATGCCTGATCAAATGTCATTTCAAATAGGAATCGTAAATCTTTTGGTAATACTAATATGTTCGGCAATTTTTATATTTAAGAAAAGAATTGGAATCGTAGGTTTATTCTTGTTTATATTCATCTTTACACTTTTTCTGATAACGCCCTTTTCTAAATTTATTTGGCAAAATGTTCCCTTAGTGTCTTATATTCAATTTCCATGGAGACTCTTAAGTGTACTTATCTTGGCATCATCATTTCTTGCCGGTTTTATTGTTTCAGAAACTTTGATAAAAAAAGAAAAGATTCGAATCATTCTTTCTTTAGTGTTAATAGCGCTCTCAATTGGATTTTCGTTTAATTACATTAAGGCTCCTTATCATCACTTAAGAGACGATGAGTATTATCTTTCTAGGGATAATTTTACCAATGGAACAAACAGTCCAGGGAATGTTTTCAATACACTTAATTTCAATGCAAAGCTTGAGCCAGTAAATGAAAGAATTTCATCAAAAGAAATCAAGATAAAAACTATCTCTAGTAATGTCACAGGTGAAAATGTTTTTATTTCAGGTGAAACTGAGGGTAAAATTAGAATTAATATCGCGTATTTTCCAGGTTGGACTGTAAAGCTTGATGGTAATCAGATACCTATAAAAACTACCAAGGATGGGATATTTGAAGTAAGTGTACCTAGGGGTCAGCATAGTCTGGAGATAATTCTAAAAAGTACCAAGCTTCAAATCATTTCTTTGATTATTACAATATTTTCAACGTTTTCGTTATTTTGTTTGTTTATGAGGGAGAAATACATTAAAATTAAGAAATGAAGGTAGCAATTGATGTTTCTCCCATAACTTCCGGCCATTATCTTCAGCATAGAGTAAGAGGTACTGGATTTTACTTAAATAATCTCAAGGAGGCCTTAATAGAAAAATATGGCCCAGAGGATTTCGTTTTGATTAAGAGAGGTGATAAAATCTCTCACTCAACTGATCTAATCCATTACCCATATTTTGAACCATTTTTTATAACACTTCCCATCATAAAGACTGTAAAAACAATAATAACGGTTCATGATCTCACCCCGTTAGTTTTCAGGAATGATTTCCCAGTTGGTATAAAAGGGGCATTTAAATGGCAAATACAAAAAAAAATACTTAAAAATTCAGATCTAATTATTACAGATTCAGAATCATCAAAAAAAGATATAGCGAAAATCGTTGGTTACGAAACATCGGGAATTAAAGTAATTTATCTTGCGGCAGCCAAGCACTTTAGGCAAATTACTGAAGAAAAAAAGAAAGAAGTGGTTAGAAAATTTAGTTTACCTGATAAGTTTGCTCTATATGTAGGAGATGTTACTCCAAATAAAAATCTTCCAAGACTTATTGAGGCAATAAATAATACTAATTATTCATTGGTGATCGTTGGACAGGCGTTTAAAAATACTCAATATGATGCTGATAATCTCTGGAATAAGGATTTAAAGAAAGCACAAGAACTTGCGTCAAAAAATAATAAAGTTATTTCTTTGGGTTTTGTTGACGATGAGGATTTGGTAGCGATATATAACGTTGCAACTGTTCTCGTGATGCCTTCACTTTATGAGGGCTTTGGTTTGCCAATTCTTGAAGCGATGCAGTCGGGTTGTCCTGTTATAACTTCAAAATTAGGGTCACTTGCGGAGGTGGCAGGAGATGGGGCGTGTTATGTTGATCCATTAAGCACTGATTCAATTAAAGCAGGGTTAAGTGGGGTTATTGAAGATGAAAAATTTAGAGAGAATTTAATAAAGCAAGGATTTGAAAATGTAAAAAAATTCTCATGGGAAAAGACTGCTAAAGAAACATATGATGCATATGTTGAAATTTTCAATAAAAAATGATCGAAAAAATAAGGAAAATCATAATAAATAGCATAAAGCATGATTTAATATCTGGGAGCTTTTTTGTTTTAGTTGGAACTACTGCATCAAGTTTTCTAGCATTTATTTTAAATGTTTACTTCGCAAGGAATTTGACATATTCAGATTATGGAACATTTGCAAGCTTAATGTCTTTAATTACTCTTGTGATAATTCCTGCAAGCTCATTATCATCGATTATTGTTAGATACGCGGCCCAGTTTTTTTCAAAAAATGAAACTCAAAGAGCAGGTGCGTTTTATATAAAATCTTTCAAATATTTACTATTGTTCAGCGTGATTTTAAATATTGGAATTATCACGCTTTCACCTTTAATACTTTCATTCCTAAAGATTAACGATATTGGTCTTGTAATTATGGTTGGATTTTCTATATCAATTTTTTACTTAGCTACTTTAAATATGGCATTTATCCAAAGTATGCTTAAGTTTAAGTTACTCGGGTCTTTGTATCTAATAGCGGGAGTTGGAAAGCTGATAAGCGGAATAATTCTTATTATGATGGGTTTTAAGGTTTATGGTGCATTAGCTGCTGTAATAATTTTTTCTCTTCTTGATTTTGTTTTTGGTTTTATACCGTTAAAATCTGTGATTTTAAATGCAAGTAAGAAAATCAATATTGGGAGGAACGACATTCTATCTTATGCTATACCAACGACGATTGCCATTTTTTCTTTATCCTCCTTCATATCAACAGATGTGTTAGTTGTTAAACATTTTTTTAATTCACAGGATGCCGGGTTTTACGGGGGCCTATCTCTAATTGGCAAAGTTATTTTTTACTTTACGGGACCAATTCCAATAGCTATGTTTCCGTTAATCGTTAAACGTCATACTAATAAAGAAAATTATAATAATCTTTTCTATATCGCATTATCTTTAGTTCTTATCCCATCAATATTAATGACTGGATTTTATTTTCTTTTTTCCAATTTCACTGTCTCAATTTTCTTAGGAGGAGGGGAGTATTTATCAGTCGCTCCATACCTTGGTCTTTTTGGAATATTTTTAACAATTTATAGCGTTAACAATGTTTTTGTCAGCTTTTTTCTTTCGATTAAAAAAACAAGAGTATTTATGATTGCTCTTTTATTCGCAGCACTTCAGATAATCTTAATGTGGATATATCATTCTAATTTTGGTCAAATTATATACGTATCTATTTTTTCATCATTGTTGCTTATGATTTCACTTGTCATGTATTATTTAAAGATAAATGAGTTCAAATATTCTTACAAATAATTACTATGGCCGCTAATTTCATTTCTTTAATAGTTCCTGCTTACAAACAAGAAAAAACTATAATTGAAGATATTAAAAGTCTTGATTTTGTTTTGGGTTCATTATCCACAGAATACGAGATCATAGTTGTGGTTGATGGATTCTTAGATAAAACTTATGAAAAATTAAAAGATATTAAAAATAATAAAGTAATTCTAATTGGATATGGAGAAAATAAGGGAAAAGGGTTTGCGATAAAGCTTGGAGTAGAGAAAGCGAGAGGGGATATTATTGGATTTATTGATGCAGGAATGGATCTAAATCCTTCTGAAATATCAATAATGCTTAATATGATGGAATTGTCGCGAGCTGATATTGTAATTGGTAGTAAGCTACACCCAGACTCGATAATAGAGTATCCATTGAGTCGGAAAATATTGTCTTGGGGATATAGGACGCTTATTAAAATACTTTTTAGGCTAAATGTTAGAGATACGCAGGTTGGGCTTAAGTTTTTTAGAAAAAAAACGGCTAAGGAGGTTTTCCCAAAAATAATCGTAAAAGCTTTTGCTTTTGATGTAGAAGTTTTAGCTGTAGCTAGGTTACTTGGATATACAAGAATTATTGAAGCGCCTATAAAATTAAGCTTTAAGCAAGGGAGTGTAACTAGTAAGAATTTTTGGAAAATATCTTTTTGGACGATGGTTGATACTTTGGCAGTTTTTTATAGAATAAGGATCCTTAACTATTACAAATGATTGTAAGTCTTTTTAAGAGTAAAACTCTCATTATTTTAATTCCCATTCTTCTAATAGGATTTGTTTTAAGGTTCCATCATTATCAAACTGCACCTAGATTTGGCGCAACAATGGATGAGTTTGCTTGGACATGGCTTGGAGTAAATCTTTTTCAAGAAGGAGTACCGAAATCTTGGTCATCTCATCCACAATATATTAATTCTGAGAGAGATCACCTTATTTATAAAGGAGCCGCGTTCTGGATAGTTAATCCTTATCTAGAGCATCCACCTTTTTTTGGAATTGTTGCTGGATCATTCGCTATTTTAAATGGAGCAGATAACATGTATGACATTGACGTTGGGAGGATTCGTCCACTTGCAATCATTCTTGGTGTGATTTCGATTGGAGTGCTTTTTCTTTTAGTAAAAGAAGTTTATGATCGAGAAACTGCCCTTTTAACAAGTTTAATTTATGCAGTAATTCCAACTGTTGCAATTGGTTCAAGGCTTGTTCAAAATGAGAATTTTTTTATTCCAGGTTTTCTTACGGCACTTTTACTAACTGTTAAGTATATAAAAACCAATAATAAGTTTTTTATTATTATCGCTTCTCTTATTTGTGGATTACTAATTATTTCAAAAATTCCATGGATAGCCGCGAGCTTAGCAGTTATTTCAATTTTAATATATTTTAAAAAATATAAAGAAAGTCTAATTGTATTCTCGACTGTCTTATTATTTTTCTTAGGTTACTTAGCTTATGGATATTATTACGATTGGAATCTTTTCGTTAGTCTATGGAAGTTGCAGCTTCAAAGATACGATCTTACTTTTAATAGCGTGTACGCGATTTTTAAGGATCCCTTTTTGGCAGATAGACATTTAATCGATGGATGGATTTATTTCGGGTGGATATCGTTTTTCTTGCTTTTATTGAAAGATTTTAGAAAAAATTTAATTCCAGTTCTAGGACTCCTTGCTTATCTTGGGGTATTTATTTTTGCAATTCCAAACGAACCAGGGCATGGATGGTATAGGTATCCCTTCTATCCATTTCTTGCAATTTCATTAGCTGTTTTTATAAAAGATTATTTTAATAAAAATATTCTTCTTACATTTATGTTTATTTTATTTATAGGACTTTCACTTTTAGAACTAACATGGACTAAGATGTTCGGATTTTCATTCATTGTTTTTAGATCATATCTATTTTTATCAAGTTTGAGCTTGTTGCCTCTATTTTTCCAAAATAAAAAAATTAAGAATTATATCCCTGTTTTGAATTACTTATTTTTAATTGGAATATTTTCGCTAAGTTTTCTGGCGATAATTCTTTATACAGATATATGAAAATATTAATTTTAAACTGGAGAGATATTAAAAATCCTTTATCAGGTGGAGCGGAAATACTGACACAAGAGTTGGCGGCTGGTTTCGTAAAGAAAGGACATACAGTAACGCAAATTAGCGCGAAGTTTCCTGATGCAAAAGAAGAGGAGATGATAGATGGCGTTAGGATAATTAGAACTGGTGATCCAGATGCGAGAAGACTTTTTAAATCAGTTCATTTCCTCGCCTTTAAGCTTTATAAAAAAGATTTTCAAGGGAAAGTTGATTTAGTAATTGATGAAGTGCATGGAATACCTTTCTTTACCACTCTTTATGTTCGGGAGAGAAAAGTCGCCTTAATTTGTGAAATAGCTGGAGATCTTTGGAATATTGCTGTTGGATTCCCTTTCAATATTTTAGGAAAAATAATTGAAAAAATTTACCCAATTTTTTATAAAAATATACCTATTATTACGATTTCGCAGTCTTCAAAAATAGAAATTGAAAAGAATGGATTTTCGAAATCACAGGTGAAAGTTATTCCGATGGGATCAAACTCAAATGTGGTAACAGCACTTCCTAGGAAAGAAAAAGACAAAACTATCATTTTTGTTTCGCGGCTTTCTAGAACAAAGGGAGTAATAGATGCAATTAAGGCTGTAGGACTGATTAAAGAAAATATTCCAGAAATCAAACTTTGGATAATAGGGCGCGGAGAAGATTATTTTGTCAATGAGCTTAAAAAATTAGTTAAGGATTTAGATCTTTTAGAAAATGTTAAATTTTTAGACTTTGTGAGTGAAGAAAAGAAGGAAGAACTTTTAACAAGAGCTCATTTATTGATCGCCCCCTCAGTAAAAGAAGGATGGGGACTTACGGTGCACGAAGCGGGCGCTAGAGCGACTCCAGCTGTCGTTTATAATGTTCCTGGACTTAGGGATATTGTTAAGGAAAATATTAATGGAATAATTTGTAGTCAAAATAACCCTGAAAATCTCTCTGAAAACATCCAGAAAATTTTAACTAGCGATGATTTGTACTTAAAACTTCAAAAGGGAGCAATTGATGAGAGAAAAAAACATACTTGGGAAAATACGACTGATAAATTTTTAGAATTTGCAAACCAATGATAAATAAACTTCCATCCATTTCAGTAGCAATGGCAACATATAATTCTGAGTTTTCCTTAAAGCTTTCTTTAGATAGTCTTTTCTCTCAGGATTATCCCAAAGAAAAGATCGAGTTATTAATTGCGGATGGTGGATCCAAGGACAAAACTTTAGAGATTTTAAAAAATTATCCTCATAAATTGTTTAAAATTCCACCGGAAAAACAAGAAGCTGAGTACAACAAAGGCGTTGCTGTTTCACATGCAAAAAATGAAATTATTCTTTTAATTGATCACGATAATATCTTGCCGCACAAAAATTGGCTTAAGAATATGGTTGCGCCACTAGTTGAGAACAGCGAGATAACAGGAGTTGAGGTTCTTCGTTTTAATCACAATAAAAATGATAATATCCTGGATAGATACTTCGCATTAATTGGAGGAGTTGATCCCGTTCCATACTATCTTGGAAAAGATGCAAGGCTTTCTTGGGCATTTGATAGCTATAACCTTTTAGGTGAAAGCCAAGACATGGGTAAATATTTTTTAGTTAAGTTTTCTCCACCCAAAATTCCAACATTAGGGGCAAATGGCGCAATGATTAGACGAGATCTCTTAAGACACACTGTTCAAGGACCTGAGAATTTTTTCCATATTGATATAAATTATGACTTAATCAAAAAGGGGTATAACACGTATGCCTTTGTTAAGGATGACATAATTCATTACAAAAAAACCAAAATACTTTGGTTTATAAGATTTATGGCAAGACGCAGGAAAATAATGGAAAAACAATACTTTGAAAGTTTGAAAAAAAGAAGATATGCGGTATATGTAAGTTCGACAGATCGCGTAGGACTTATTAAATTTGTTATTTATTCCGCAACATTCATAAAGCCATTTATGGATAGTGTTAGGGGATATCTAAAAGTCAGGGATATTGCATGGTTTTTGCATCCTTTTGTTTGTTTTGCATTTCTATTAGTTTATGGAGCGGCTGTTGTAAATAAATCGCTAAATAGAAAATAAGACATATGTTATAATTCCTAAGATTATGAGACAAATTGGCGTTGGAGACGCCTCCATCGGAAAGCTTGAGAGAAAGTATGTCTTAGATGCCCTTACTAAAGAAAGACTGTCATATGGAAAATATCATCAAAAGTTCGAGTACGAATTTAGGAAAGCTCATGATAGGAAATTCGCAATGTTCTGTAACAGTGGAACTAGTGCTCTTCAAGCAGGACTTCATGCTTTAAAAATCAAATACAATTGGAAGGATAACGACGAGGTTATAGTTCCTGCCCTAACATTTGTAGCTACAGTTAATATTATTCTTCAAAATAAATTAAAACCTGTGTTTGTAGATGTGGAGCCTGATTATTTTGAAATTGATCCTACGAAAATTGAAAAAGTTATAACAAAAAAAACTCGAGCTATCATTCCTGTGCATATCGGTGGGCATCCCTGCGATATGGATCCAATTCTAAAGATCGCTAAAAAACATAGGCTTAAGATTCTGGAGGATTCATGTGAGACTATGTTTGCAAAATATAAAGGTAATCCTGCCGGTTCCTGGGGTGAGGTATCATGTTTTTCAACCTACGTTGCCCATATTTTAATAACTGGAGTAGGGGGATTTGCTACAACTAATGATCCTGAATTGGCGATTCTAATTAAAAGCCTATTTAATCATGGAAGAGATAGTATATATCTTTCGATGGACGATGATAAAGTAAAAGACAATAAAAAATTATTCAATATAGTAAGCAAGAGATTTTCGTTTGAACACATAGGTTATTCATATAGAGCAACTGAGCTTGAAGCAGCGATTGGTTACGGCCAGATAAAGAGACACAAGCAAATGATTAAAAAAAGACAAAAAAATGCAGCATATTTATCAAAAGGTCTGGAATCTTTACAGGAATATTTACAACTACCAAAAGTAAGAAAAGACACTGAGCACGCTTTCATGTTCTATCCGATTGTTGTTAAAGATCCCTACAGCAGAAATGACTTAGTTAATTATTTAGAAAAGAATCTAGTAGAGACAAGATACTTACTACCATTAGTAAATCAACCAGTATACAAAAAATTATTTGGTGATATAGAATATAAGTACCCAGTATCAAAAAAACTTAATAGTAATGCGTTCTACATAGGGTGCCATATGGGAATAACACAAAAAGAATTAGATTATATGATTAAAAAATTCCACAAATACTTCAGGAGTAAAAAATAAATGAAAAAAGTTTTATTTACTGGAGCTACAGGACTTCTTGGTAAATATTTTTTTGACTCTTCTCATAAGGACTTCGAACTTTTTGGAACATTTAACAGAAATAGTAATTTAAAGAAAAAAAACTTCTATCCACTTGATGTTTCAAATAGAGATGAGGTGTTTGACTTAGTAAGAAAAATAAAACCAAATTATATTGTGCATGCAGCTGCAATTGGGAACGTTGACTATTGTGAGACTCATAAGAATGAGGCGGAAAATATAAATGTTGGTGGGACAAGAAATATTGTTGATGCATCAAGTGAGTTCGGATCATTTGTAATATTTACTTCATCTAATGCAATTTTTGATGGGAAAAAACCTCCATATGTTGAGGATTCGAAGATTCATCCACTGGATTATTATGGATATACTAAGGAGAAAGGTGAAGAAATAATAAAAAAAAGTGGAGTGCAGTATTCCATAATTAGGCTTATGACAATGTATGGCTGGGCGCCAAAAGGAGGAAGAAATAATCCTGTTGGATGGGTTATCGAAGAGCTTAAGAAAAAAAATACAATTAATGTAGTAAATGATGTGTACAACAACCACCTCTATGTAGGTCAGGCAGTAGATGTAATTTGGGAAATTATAAAAAAGAATAAGATTAACGAGACATATAATGTGGGTGGAGCAGAATCCATAAATAGATACGATCTTGCCATAATGACTGCGAAGGTTTTTGGATTAGACACAAGTCTTATTAATTCAGTAACGAGTGATTTTTTTAAAAATATTGTCCCAAGGCCAAAGGACACAACTTTTGTCACATTAAAAATTGAAAAACAATTAAATATTAAGCCGCTTAAAATAATCGAAGGGCTAAAGAAAATGAGTGATGAAAAATAAATTTATAGTAGTAACTCATGCAGTCCTCTCTGATACAAAAGACGTAGCGGGACCCGCACACAATATTGTCTCTTATCTGGATAAAAAAGGTGAGGATTATCTCTTCATTAGGCACTCACTTTTTAAAGGAGACAAAACATTAATTCATTTAAAAAAAGATGGTAAATCTAAGGAGTTTGAAATTGATTCCAATATAAGTCTTTTTGAGCCATTGAATAGAGTTATTGAAGGAATTCAGACAATTAGAATTGTGAATAAATATATAGAGAGTAAAAAGGTGGCTTACATTGGAATCGATCCTCTAAATAGTCTTTGGGGGTTAATTTTAAAGAAGACTGGAAAAGTGAATAAGCTTATTTCATTTACGGTTGACTACTCTCCTAAAAGGTTTAGTAATTCTGTGTTAAATAATCTTTATCATTTTATCGATAAAATCACATTAAAATTATCAGATCAGGCATGGGTGGTTTCATCCAGAATTTTTGATTTGCGGATAATTCAGGGTAAGAAAAAAGAAAATTTATTCTTAGTCCCCAATGCCCCCGCTGTAAGAGAGATTAAAAAGCTAATTAGTAAGAGTCCAAATTCCCAAAACCTAATTACAATTGGTACAATTTCAAAAGCTCTTGATTTTGGATTAATTATTGATGCAATGCAGACTTTAGTTAAAAAACATCCCCAGTTAAAACTCACTATTATCGGACAGGGTGAAGGAATGAATGATCTAAAAAAAGATATTGAGCTAAGAAAGCTTTCGAAAAATATAATTTTAGCGGGTTTAAAAACTCATAAAGAAGTATTTGAGATTCTAGCTACGCAAGGGATCGGAATTGCAATTTATACTGATAATGCTCCTTGGTCTTATTACAGCGATTCGATGAAAGCGAGAGACTATTTAGCTCTAGGTCTTCCAGTTGTTATATCAGGAAATATTGGAACAGCAGAAGAAATTAAAACAAATAATGCAGGGATATACATAAAAAAAGACAAAAAAGAACTAGCGCAAGCAATTGAAAAACTTATTTTGGATAGAAAATTTTATATGTCGCTTAGAGAAAATGCATTGAGAATGTCAGAGGATACCGATATTGAAAAAACATTAGACAATGCATTTAAAAAAGGAGATTTGATATGAAACCATTAGTATCAATTCTTATCGTAAATTGGAATTCTAAGGAACATTTGAAAGATTGTTTTGAGTCATTATTTAAAATTTCCTATTCGAATTTTGAGGTCATAATGGTGGACAACGGCTCAGTAGATAATTCTGTAGAATTTACCGAAAAATATTATCCAAAGGTCAAAATAATAAAATCTAAAAAAAACTTAGGATTTGCTGGTGGCAATAATTTTGGACTTAAATATTGTCGAGGAAAATATATATTATTTCTAAACAATGACACGATTGTCACAAAAAATTTCCTTGATGAATTAGTGGAGTTTATAGAAAAAGACAAAAGTCTCGCTGTTATTCAGCCGACTATTCTTTTTCATAGACCTAATACTTCAATGCATGAAAAAATTAATTCAGTTGGGAGTTTTATCTTAAAAAGCGGATTCTTATACCACCTTGATTACGGGAAAACATTTAAACCTTCAAATTATAAAGAGTCATATGAAATCTTTACAGCATATGGAGCCTGCTTTTTAGTTAGGAGAAATCTAGTTGAGGAAATTGGACTTTTCGACGAAAGCTATTTCGCTTATTTCGAAGAAACTGACTTCTCACATAGAGTTTGGTTAAATGGCCACAAGATTAAAATTCTCACAAAGCCAATAATTTATCATAAAGGGGGAAAGACCTCAGAGAAGCTTCCAAGCGCATTTATTCAATACCATTCTTTTAAAAATAGACTTTACACATATTTAAAAAATTTTGAAATAAAAAATATTATTTCAATTTTAATTCCGCATTTAATTATTTGTGAAGTTTCAACCGTTCTCTATCTGTTGATTGGAAAACCAGGTTATGCGGTAGCAATTCAAAAAGCAATATTCTGGAACATGTTCAATTTTTCAAGAATGTTAAAGGAAAGAGGGAAAGTACAAAAGAATATCAGAAAAGTAAATGATGACAGTTTTGTAAATATTTTAACGAGGAAAGTTAATATTAAGTATTACTATTTTTTAAGTAGTGGGAATTTAGAAAATTATAAAGATGAATCCAGATAAAAGGAATTACTTAATTATTGCGTTTCTTGGAGTACTAGCTTGGTTCCCAACACTAAATTTTTGGTTTTTTAAGGCGTATGAAGCTACGTGGTTAACGGGTATTGCTCCATACACGGTAGTAAATTTAATCAAAGGTCATGGATTTTTATATTTTCTGGACTGGAAAATATTTGGTTGGAATCCTTGGGGATGGTATTTAACAGCTTTAATTGTTCAAGTAATTGCCTATCTTCTATTCTATAAATTTATATATACGATTTCGAAAAAGAGACAACTTGCATTTATTTCCTCGTTAATTTTCACTGTCACCACTTGTTATAACGACGTTCTCACTTGGGGAAGCTTTAATTCTTATTATCCATTACTCCTAATCTGTTTACTTATAAGCTTAACTGCATTTTTTAAATATAAAGAAAAAAATGATAAAAGAATGCTTGTTCTTTCTCTTCTTTCAGCTTTTTTGGGATTTTTTGTCAGAGAGACAGGAATTGTATTAATTCCTCTAATTTTTGCAATGGATGTCATTTTTACAAAAAATATTTTTTCACAAAAAGAAATCTTGGGAATTGTAAAAAGACAAATTCCATTCGCGTTAATAATCCTGGGATTCTTTTTAATTAGATCCTTATATGGGGGTACTCCGGGAGATACAGCTGATGGGAATGTAAAGCTCCAAATGAGGTTTATGAGTGATGGATTGTATTTTGAGTATGCTAAGGCTGCATTTCTCACGATTGGAAAACTAATTCCACCGCAAATTATTCCATATGATCTTATGAACTATTTAAGGGAACAAGGTTCGAAGTTTGTTTATTACGAAACAATGAATAAATACTTTTTTCCAGCTGTTGGATGGATGACCGTTGGATTATTTGGATTGATTTGGCTAAAACTGAAAAAATCTAAAGCATATTTTAGAATATTTTTATTTTTCTTAATTTGGTTAGGGCTGTTCTCAGTATTTGTTTCACTTGCTGTTCCTAGTACTCCGGAGGTTTTATCGCGAGCATATGAATACAACACAATGCGTTATAGGTATTTTGCATTCTTAGGAACCAGTGTTCTCTTGGGAATAATTTTAATCAATTATTTTACGAATTTAAAGCTATTAAAATTATTCGTTGCAGTAGTTGTGGTTGTTAATCTTATTTTAATATGGAAAATTGAAAGGGAAGTGTATGTAGATTTTTACAAGCCAGCCAAAGGTTTTTATACAAAATTTAATTCATATTTTCCAAAACTTTCTGACAATACTACTTTTTATTTATATCCGCATGCTCCTGCTTTAGGAGATTATCTTTTGGAGTGGTTTACGATTAAAGATAAAAAGTACTCAAATCTTGAAGATGAGCCTTTTAGAGTTGAATCTCAGCTTATTGCGGTTCTTTCAAAAGTAAAAAATGGCAAGGTGAATATTAATGATGTCGTTTTTTTAGATCACAGTTTGAGTAATGGATTAATTAATGAAACTGAAAGAACAAAAAAATTACTCTTAAACCAAAAAAATTATCAAATCAGTATTAATAAATTTGACAATGTTTACAAGAGTTCTAATTTCCAGGGTCCAGTTGTCGATTTGCCATATAATTTGGATATGGATTTAAGTGCTTTTGAGGTTTTGAGTGTTATTGGAAGAAATCCAGACAGCCAGAAGTTTAGAGCATTAGCAAATTACTCTCTTCAGAGAAATGAGTATCTTAAAACTGTGAAAGTAAAAACAGCATACACAATGTCTCAAAGAGAGGGAGAACCCTTCTTTCACGTTTTGCCTAAAAATTTAATTGATGGGAATCCGGGTAAGAGATCCATGTGGATTGCAGACTCATTCGTGCCTTGGATACAGGTGGATTTGGGAATGGAGAAGGAAATTTCTGCAGTGTCATGGGGATCATTAGAGAAATCTACGAGAATTCCTGCAACATATTCAGTTTCAGTTTCTAGGGACAACAAGAATTGGAAAAAAGTTATAGATGTAAAAAATTCTACTGTTTTTGAAAAAATTGATTCCTTCGATCCTGTTATTGCGAGATACGTAAAAATGGAGATTCATACAACTTCAGGAGGAGATTTTGTAGCTATTGATGAATTCGAAGTTATCAATTCTTCTTCAAATGATATAGTCGGTCTTTATAGTGATAGGAGTAGATTATTCAAGGATATGGTAAATATGTTTGATTTTATGAATGGACATCAAGACCTAGAATATTTGCATAAAATCGGACTTGATACTTTTTGGGCAAAATTAACGTGGGAAACGAATAAAACAGGATCTGTTCAGAACTATCAATACTTATATTTTCCATTTAAATTTAGTTTGGCAAATCAAAAAATAAATGCTGAAATACCGGAAGGGGAAATTTATTCTGGAAGTGGTGATTATCTAAAAAAATATTTTACAAATGTCTCATTAGACTTTGGTGACGGGCCGTTTGAGATTTTAATAAATTCAGTTACTTTAAAGCCTCGCATAAAGCTTTAGGCATAAACTGCTATTTGAAAATCAAAAAATACATGCTAAAATCAATAAATTAACAAATAATGAAATTAAAAATTCCTAAGAAAGAAAACCTCATCCCTTTAAAATACACGTACATCGACTATACGATTGATCAGTACTATCGACCTTTCCAGGGATATTTCATGAGAAAAAGATTAGAGTTGGCATTTTCAATGTTAGGACGTAAAAAATACGACAGAATTCTAGATGTGGGATATGGGGGTGGAACATTTGTTCCTATGCTTGCAAAGCTAGGCAAAAAAATCTACGGAATTGACACGATTCCAGAAAAACAAATGAAATTAGTGAAGCAAATTCTAAAGAAAGAAGGGGTAAATGCGGAGTTAATTGTGGGTTCAATCTTTAAATCTCCATATAAAGATAATTTTTTTGATGCTGCAGTTTGTATAAGTGTGCTCGAGCACTTCAAGGGAAAAGAGCTCAATAAAGCGGTTAGTGAAATGTATAGAGTTTTGAAGCCGGGTGGGACATTGGTTATGGGATTTCCAGTAAAAAATCCTATGACAGATTTTATTATTGATCACTTTTTAAGTTTCGATCCAAATGATATTCATCCATCGGGTCACAAACAGATTCTTAAGGCTATCAATGAAGAAGTTAAGATAGATAAGAGAATTCACTATTTTCCATTTATGCCTCTAGATCTTTCTCTTTACTGTGTGGTTAGAGTAAAGAAGTCTAAATAAAATGTCTTACGACAAATCCAAGGTAAGTATAGTAATTGCCTGTAAAAACGAAGGTGAAGGAATTAAGAAAATCCTCGAGTCAGTTAAGAAATATTCCTCAGACATAATAGTAGTTGATGGTCATTCGAATGACGGAACGCGAGAGATAGCTGAAAAATTTGGCGCAAGATTCTTCTTGGATCACAGAAAGGGAAGAGGAGATGCTTTAAAAATAGGAATTAAAAATGCAAAAAAAAGCATAATTCTTTTTTTTGATGCAGATGGATCACACGACGAAAATGATATCCCAGATTTCGTAGAGCCCATTTTAAAAAATGAAGCAGATCTTGTAATAGGCTCTAGAAGGACAGGAGGAAGTGCAGATGTGACCATCGATTTAATAGGAATAATTAGGGCTGCAGGTTGTGATGTGCTTGTTGCATTAGTAAATCAAAAATTTAAGACCAATCTTACTGATATTCTATACAGCTTTAGAGCGATTAGGAAATCTACTGCGCAGAGTTTGAAATTAAAATCAGATGATTTTGGCGTTGAACAAGAGATGGTAGTTTCAGTTCTTAAAAAGGGTTATGAGATCAAGGAGATTCCAAGTAGGGAGAGAGCACGGGGATGGGGAAGGTCAAAGTTAAAAACAATAACTGGGCTCAAATTTATTCTCTCGCTGCTTAATCAGCTTTATTTTCAAAGTAAATAAGGACTACAATAGAAATGTGGTATTATCCCCAGATTATTTAAATGAAAATCACAAGACGAAACCTAGGAATTAGTTCATTATTTGTATTGCTGGTAATAATCTTAGTTAGCTATTTGTCGCTTAAAAATACTTTAGATTTTTATTTTTATTCAGATGATTATGCAGTTTTATATCATCACATTAATGATTTAAAATATTATCCGCCTTTCTATACATTTGTTCCTAAGTTTTATGGATGGATTTACGATATTTTTGGACTAAATCCTAAGCCATTTTTCCTATTTGGAATAATAACTCATGTTTTTGCATCCATGTCGGTCTATCTATTTGTAGAAAAATTTACAAAAAATAAAATTATTGCTTTCTTTTCTTCACTAATTTTTGCAACTGGTTATATAGGCATTGAATCTTTCTCCCAAATGAATACTGCATCAGTTGATAATCTGAATGTATTTTTAACGATGCTATTGTTAATTTCGAATATATATTATCTAGAAACAAGAAGTAAAATTTATTATTTTATTTCATTGGGGATATTTTCCTTAGGATTAGTTCTGTTTCCATTTAGAGCATTTCAAATGTTATTTTTTTTAATTTTAATGGATTTAGTTATCTCATTAAGTACTAAAAAATTGAAAACAACAAAATCGTGGGTAAGGTTTTTTATAATGAGAAATTTGGTATTTGTTTTTTTGTACTTCATTTCAGGAGTCGCTTTATATGGAGGTGGAATGCTTGGTAAGTTTATTAAATCATTCTCCTTTGAAAACTTCAGTTTATTTTTCTCAGTGATTGGGAATATGGTTTTGCCTAAGTCAATTAACTCTGATGCACCTAAAGACTTAGTGGGTATCTGTTTTACCATCATCATTATTTCATTTGTAGTATTTTTTAGAAAAAATATCCTTTTATCGAAATCCCTACTCTTGTCTTTGATTTTTTTAATCGGTGGATTTTTAGGGTTTTTTATTTTATTGCCGAGTTTTGATGCAAATGCGGAATTAAATAGATATCTGTCGTTATCTTTCGTAGGGTTTTCAATGATTCCACCAATTTTATTGTCTTTACTTTGTTTAAGATTATCAAAAGAAAGATTAGTAATGGTTCTTTGCGTTTTTTTAGTTTCCTATACGATCATATTAATGAATTTAAGTTTTAATCATCAAGAGAATTTTGTTAGAGACAGAAGTGTTCATGCAGAAAAATTATTTTCTGATCTTAAGCAATTTGTTCCCAGGGTTGATCCATATAAAATGAGTGTTTTTTACTTTGATGTTTTTCAAGAAAGTACAATGATTGTGCGATTTGATTCATCAATCCAGGTAGCATTTATGGATCCTCGAGCAAGCTTCTCAGTACACTATAAAGTTCCTTTTGAAAAAATAAGTATAATTCTAAATAAAAAAGATTTGGAAAAGAAACTGAAAAATAGCGCAAATTACAATATATATACTTTTTATTACGACAAGGATGGATTACGTAAAACATTGTATAATTACGAGAAATAAAATTTCTATGAAAAAAGAAACAATTGTTTATAAACCGATTCCGCCTAAAAACTTTATTCTAATGATGGTTCTTTTTAGTAAGTTTCTGCTTTTACTTTCTCCATTTAAATTTTTTATTAAATTTTATTTAAAGGATTGTCGCAATATTCATTTTGGACCAGGTTTTAGATTTTTTTATGGAAAAATATTTGCTGAAAATGTATACCTTAATGACACTTTCATTATGGACTATGCACCTGTGTATATTGGAGAGGGGTCAGCTTTTTCATTTGAAAACATGATTATTACAGCGACTCACGATCCAAAAGATTATCAAAGAATTATCGCAGAACCCGTTATGATTGGTAAAAATGTATGGATCACTTCAAGATGTATAATTTTACCAGGAGTTACGATAGGAGATAATTGTGTAATTGGAGCAGGGAGTGTTGTAACAAAAGATATTCCAGCGAATTCCTTGGCTGCAGGTAATCCAGCAAAAGTGATTAAAAAGATAAAAGAAAATCGTTTGATAATTACCTAAACGGACTGTATAATCAAGCAGTTGTTATATGAAATATAGTCGGCAGGAATCGGTTCCTAAGGTTTCTATTGTTACCACTTTTCATCGAGTTCTTAACTTAAACTCCAAATCTTTTTATAATGACTTCCAGAATCATTTAAATATTGATTACCCAGATTACGAGATTATAATTGTTTCAGATAAAAAAATTTCTGAAATTAAGCTTCCTAAAACCAGATTTATTAATACAGGTAAGAAAATTACGGGACCTGGCGAGAAAAGAGATTATGCGATTAATTTTGCAAAAGGAGAAATCATTGCATTTATTGATGACGATGCATACCCCGATAGATATTGGTTAAAAGAAGCCGTAAAGCATTTTGATGACCCAATGATAGGTGCTGTTTGCGGTCCGGGTGTAACACCTCAGGAGGATTCATATTTCCAAAAGCTGGGAGGGCTTACTCTTTCTTCAGAATTTTGTAGTGGGTCTACGAGGATAAGATTTGTACCGGGAACAAAGAGTTTTGTTGAAGATCATCCAACATATAATTTTTTAGTTAGAAAAGATCTATACAAAAAAATAGGAGGATTTAAAACTACATTGTGGTGTGGAGAAGATACGAAATTATGCCTATCTATTATAAAAACAGGAAAAAAAATATTGTATGAACCTAATTCGGTTGTCTATCATCATAGAAGATCTCTTTTTATTCCTCATCTTAAGCAAATTTCTAATATTGGTCTTCATCGTGGTTATTTTGCGAAAAAATATCCGGACACATCAAGAGAAATCATATATTTTCTTCCTTCTTTGTTTACCATTGGGCTTATTATAACTCTGATTTCTGTAATACTTTTCCCATCTATCTTAATTCCAGTTCTTGCTATATTTGGACTTATGCTTTATACATATTTTATGACTACTGTCACAAGAACTGACCCAATTGGTGCGGTAATCGTCTCTTTTGCAATTCCACTAACACATGTTGCTTATGGAGCATATTTTATCAAAGGGCTTCTAACTAAAAATTTAACAAAATGAAGAATATTCCAGTTATTATTTTATGTGGTGGTTTAGGTAGTAGGCTTAGAGAAGAAACTGAATTTAAGCCTAAGTCAATGATTGCAGTAGGTGAAAAGCCAATCATCTGGCATATAATGAAGGTGTATAAGCATCTTGGATTTAATAATTTTATATTCGCACTTGGTTATAAGGGAGAAATGATTGCTGATTATTTTTCAAAAAATAATAAAGAAAAATTTAACATAACAGCAGTTGATACCGGTCAAGAAACTTTAACTGGGGAAAGAATTTTAAAGTTAAGAAAGTATATTAAAACAGACAAGTTTATGGTTACATATGGAGATGGTGTCGGAGATGTCGACGTGAATGACCTCATAAAATATCATAAAAAGAAAAATGTAATCGGTACCATAACGGGAGTCCATCCAACATCTAAGTGGGGTTTAATTAATTCTGACGAAAATAATTTAATTATTTCTTTTAGGCAAAAACCAATCCTTAAGGAATACGTGAATGGTGGATTTATGATTTTCAATAAGAGTTTTCTTTCATACTTAAGAAAAGGAGAAATGATTGAGGATGCATTTTTGCGTCTTACCAAGAAGAAGCAGTTAGCGGTTTATAATCATGATAAATTCTGGCATGCGATGGATACATATCAGGATATGGAAGAGTTTAATAGGATGTGGAAGAAAAATCCTAAATGGAAAATTTGGAAATAATATGTCAAGAAAGGTTTTGGTTACAGGAGACAAAGGATATATTGGCGCAGTATTAACGGATTTACTTTTATCAAAAGGCTACGATGTTACAGGGCTAGATACTAATTTTTATAAAAAAAGACTTTCCACTGATATTAAAAGTAAGAAATATAAATCAATAAATAAAGATATTAGGGATATTTCCCAAACTGACCTACAGGGTTTTGATTCAGTAATTCATTTAGCTGCTTTATCAAACGATCCGATTGGCGAACTTAATCCAAAGCTCACTCAGGATATAAATTTTAAATCTACTGCAAATTTAGCAATGCTAGCAAAAAAGGCTGGCATTAGGAGGTTTATTTTTTCTTCAAGTTGTAGTATTTACGGAAAAACAAAGGAAGAAAAAGTAAGCGAAGAATCTAAGATAAATCCTCTAACGGAATATGCCAAAACAAAGCTTCTGTCAGAAAATTATCTAAAAAAAATATCAGACAATGATTTTTGTGTAGGTATAATGAGAAACTCTACTGTTTATGGATATTCCCCAAAATTTCGTGATGACTTAGTTGTTAATAATTTTATTGTTAATGGATTAGCAACAGGAAAAATTGTATTATTGAGTGACGGAACTCCCTGGAGACCACTTATTGATGTCAGAGATTTAAGTCAGGCTTTTTTAGAATTCTTATTAGTTGATGTAGAAAAAATAAACGGTGAAATTTTTAATGTTGGATTTAATGACGGGAATTATCAAATTAGAGAAGTTTTGGAAATTGTTAAAAAATATTTGAAGAATTGTGATGTTGAATTGGCAAATAAGACAGTAAAAGATTCGAGAAGTTACAGGGTGGATTTTGATAAATTTTCAAAAACTTTTCCATCTTTTAAGAAAAAATGGAATATGGATAAATCTGTAAAAGATTTAATTAAAAATCTTGAGCATCATTACACGAAGCGAGATTTAATGACAGGTACATACACGCGTCTTGCTGTTTTAAAGAAGCTTCAACAGGAGAAAAAAATAAATAACAATCTTTATTGGAATTAGTATGAAATTTATTAAAACAAAAATAAAAGATTTATTGGTCGTAGATTTAGAATTGAGAGAAGACGAAAGGGGGTTTTTTACAAGAGTTTTTGACGATAAGTTGTTTCCAGGAAAATTTAAAATTGTTCAGATTAATAAATCCTACACGAAAAATTCTGGGATGATAAGAGGAATGCATTACCAAAAAAAACCTAGACAGGAAGATAAATTAGTTCATTGTTTAAGCGGATCGATTTATGATGTCGCTATTGATTTACGTAAGGATTCAAAAACTTACGGAAGATGGTTTGGGGTAAAGCTAACAAGTAAAAATAATAAAATGATTCTAGTGCCGAAAGGATTTGCCCATGGTTTCCAAGCATTAGAAAATGACACAACAGTAGAGTATTTTGTTTCACAATATTATTCACCCGAATATGAAAATGGAGTTAGATGGAATGATCCTAAAATAAAAATTAAGTGGCCTATTGGAAAGTCTATTCTTTCAGAAAAAGATGCGAAATGGCCGGATATAAAATTATGAAGATTTTTTTGATTGGTAAGAAAGGGCAACTAGGAAGTGAAATTTTAATTGAAAGTAAAAAGCGTGGTCACACAATCTTTGCTTATGAGAGTAAAGATTTAGATATTACTGACCATGAGTTAGTAAGGAAAAAAATTGTGTCCAAAAAACCTGATGTTGTAATAAATACAGCCTCATATCATGTGCTAGTAGATTGTGAGAAATACCCAGAAAAGCTTTTCAAAATAAATGTTTTTGCAACGAAAAATATGGCGAAGGTTTGCAAGGATCTTGGGGCAAGGTATATAGACTATAGTAGTGATAAGGTATTTGATGGAAAAAAGAGAAAACCTTATGTTGAAACAGATTTGGCAAATCCCCTGCAAATGTATGGGCTTGCGTGTTTAGGGCGGGAATTGGTGTCATTAAATTATAATAATGATTCAATTGTAATAAGAACTTGTGGAATATTTGGGGGACATAAGGGGAGTAGGATAAAAGGAGGAAATTTTGTTCTTTACATTTTAAATCAAGCAAAAATAAAAAAGGAACTTGAAATAGCATCAGACTATGAGGCCTGTTTTGCAAACGCAAATGATCTTGCAATTGCTACGTTAAAACTTGCCGAAAATAAAAAAGCGAGTGGAGTATTCCACTTGGTGAATGAAGGGTCAGCTTCTTGGGCGGATTTCGCTAAGGAAATTGTCAGGAGCGCAAAGCTAGATTTGAAAATAATTCCTGTTAAAAGAGGGGGAAATTATAATGATGTTCCGGTTCCAGAATATGGAGTGCTTAAAAATGTAAAGGCTAAAAAAATAGGAGTTATTATGCCAAAATGGGAAGATGGATTAAGTAAATATATAGCTTACTTATTCAGTAGTTTATGAGTTTGCCAAGGATTAGTGTGATAACCCCCACATTTAATGAAGAGAAAAATATAAAAGCCTGTATCGAATCTATATATCTTCAGGATTACCCCCGAAAGCTAATTGAGATAATTGTTATTGACGATAATTCTACAGACGGCACAGTAGAAATTGCTAGATCACTTGGTGCAAAAGTATTTGTAAGTGGATTTAAGCATATTGAAAAATCAAAAAGTATCGGTATTTCAAAAGCAACTGGGGAGTTTGTTCTTTTTATGGATGCTGATCTAAGACTTACTTCTAAATCCTGGATTAAAGATTTTATATATTCACTTATTGAGAATCCAAAGGCGGTTGGAGCACAAGCAATTTACTGGAAATATAGTAAGAGCCATAATATTTATGATAGATATTGTGAGCTATATGGGATAAATGATCCATTTGTATACATGCTAGGGAAAAGAGGAGTTTTGTCTCCTGTAGAGAAAAAGTGGATCAGGAAAGAAAATATTATAAATGAGAACGATAAATATTTTGTTGCTAAATTTAACAAAGACAATTTGCCGACAATGGGTTCGCAGGGGTATATCTCCCGGAGAAAACTAATTGTTGATAATTCTTCATGGGAACCATATTTATTTCATTTAGATTCAATTTATGAGCTGGTTGAAAAAGGAAATGATCAATTTCTGCTTATGAAATTTTCCGTAGAGCACAAGTATGTTTCTACATTTTTTGATTTCCATAAAAAACTATACAGAAATTTGATCCTATTTTTGAAATACAGAAAGTTCAGGAAATATGATTATGGAGTAAATTCCGCTCACTTTTTTATAACTCTAATTTTAATGGTTACGGTAATATACCCATTATTTATTAGTATAAAAAACTTTTTAAAGAAGCCTGATATAGCATGGTTTCTGCATCCTATTTTTTGTGTTACTGTTCCTGCGCTTTATGCATATGTTTTTACTAAAAATAAAATATTAAAATAATGTATTCAAAAATAGCAATTATTCATCATACGTATACGATTACATCTCTAGTTGAAGAGGAATTACTTTTTTATCTTTTAAAAAAATCAAACAAAATTGTTTATATAACTCATCCATTTAAGGGGGCAAGAGATAGTGTTTCGTTAAAATCTAATATTAAGCTTTATAAGAGCGGAGAATTAAAAAGTGAAACGGAAAGTGTTTCAGGTTTTGGACCAGAGTTTTTATTTTTTATAAAAGATGTATTTTTTAATTTAATTTATTTTTTAAGAAATGAAAAAACAAATATTTATTTTGGCGTTGATAATTTAAATGCTTTAACTGGAATTATTCTAAAAAAATTGGGAAAGGTTGATAAAGTTATTTATTACGTAATCGATTATGTGCCTTATAGATTTAAGAATCCAATTCTAAATAAAATTTATAACTACATAGATTTGTTTTGTGTTAAATACTCAGATCAGACGTGGAACTTATCAGATCAAATGGCAGTAGCCAGATGTAATAATGGGCTAAAAGATAAATATTTAAAAAAACAAATAACAGTGCCTGTGGGTTGTAATCCTACGAAAATAAAAAATAATAAAAAAGAGAACTCAATAGTTTATTTAGGAATTTTATCTAAAGACCAAGGCATTAATCTTTTGATTGAGAGCATGCCTATGATTGTAAAAAAAATTCCCACAACAAAACTTACCATCATTGGTTCGGGTGAAGAGCTTGATTTGTTAACCGCGATGGCTAGGAAGCTAAAAGTTGAAAAGAATGTCGAGTTTTTGGGGTTTGTTAAAGAAAATAGGGATGTGGATAAAATCCTTTCTCAGTCGCAACTTGGAATTGCCCCATATCTAATAACAAAAAAGAGCTTTAAATACTTCACAGACCCTGGTAAAATAAAAACTTACCTGGGAGCAGGTCTGCCAATAGTTATGACAAATATTTCACACATAGCGGATGTTATAAAAAATAGAAATGCAGGTGTATTAACTTCGGATAATATTTCAGATTTGTCATCTTCAATTATCGAATCCTTATCTAATAAAAAACAACTTGAGGTGATGAGGGAAAATTCAATTAAGCTTTCAAGAGAATATTCATGGGATAATGTGTTTGACAGTGCATTTAAAAAATTGAACCATATCAATTATGTTTAAAGAAGAATACGTAAAGTTTCTGTGTTGCCCTGAGTGTAGGGGAAATCTGGTTTTGAAAAATAAAAAACTAAAATGCGTTAAGTGTCAACTAGACTATCCCATCGTAAATAACGTTCCAGTTCTTCTACCTTCCTCAATGGCGAAAGATGTAAAGCTATCTCTTGAGAAATGGGATGACGAATATAAAAAAACGGTAAATAAGAAAGAGCTCATGGGCTTAAAGAGAGGTTTTCAAAATACTTATCTTGATTCTAATATGAAATATATAAAGAGAAATTTTGCATCATTGAAAAACAAGAAATATTTAGAGATTGGATGTGGACCTTTTTTTGTAGGGCAAGAACTAGCTAAAATGGGATCGTTTGTGGTCGGAATTGATTACTCTGTTAATGCGCTTAGGCTTGCTAAATTTTATTTAGATGAGGAAAAGATAAAGAATTACCTATTAGTCTGTGGTGATATTTCTAAGATGCCATTTAAAGAAAACACGTTTGATCTTTTATATGGTGGAGGAGTAATTGAGCATTTTAAAGACACAGTAGGAGTTGTAAAAGAGAATTACAGGGTCTTGAAAGCAGGCGGAGTAGCATTCAATACTGTGCCTTATCTTAACCTAGGATCTTTAACATATAGGCAGGTCTGGGGAAACATCCCAAATGCTCCGGTCTTAAAACAAATTGCTGAATTTGTGCATATAAAAATATTTAAAAGTAGACGTATGATTTATGGATATGAATATTCATTTACGAAGAGACAACTTCGAAAAATATTTAAAGAGTCAGGATTTAAAAAATCAAACATTGATGTAAATCGATTAGAAGTGCCATTACTTTTTGAATATTTTAAATTTGATATTCTTAGAAAAATTGCCAGATTTGTTGCCTCAAGTACAGATTTATTCTGGCCAGGTCTATACATTTTAGCCAAAAAATGAAAACCTCACAGTTTTGGAAAAATAAAAAAGTATTAGTTACTGGTGGGGCAGGTTTTATAGGGAGTCACGTTGTAGAAAAATTAATTGAAAGAGGAGCAGTTGTGACAGTTTTAGATAATCTTCAGAATGGAAGCATAAAGAATTTAGAAGCGTATGCTGGGAAATTCCAATTTATTCAAGGTGACTGCACTGATTCTAGTATTTCAGAAAAAGCCTGTCAGGGGCAAAGCATTGTTATGAATCTTGCCGCTAGAGTAGGAGGCATAGACTATAACAGAAAACACCAAGCGACTATGCTTCGGGATAATTTACTTATAGGTTCTGTAATGATTGAATCTGCCAGAAAAGCTGGAGTAGAAAGGTTTTTGATTATTTCCTCTGCATGTGTTTATCCAAGAAATTGTAGTGTGCCGACGCCTGAGTCAGAAGGATTTTTAGATGAACCCGAACCTACGAATGGAGGATATGGGTGGGCAAAAAGAATAAATGAGAAGTCAGGTTATTATTACGCACAAGAGTTTGGAATGAAGGTTGGAATTGTGAGGCCTTATAACTGTTATGGACCCCGAGACCATTTTGACACGCAAACTTCTCATGTAATTCCCGCACTTATTAAAAGAATAACTGAAGGAGAGAATCCTGTAATAGTTTGGGGAGATGGAAAACAAACTCGGGCCTTCCTGTATGTCACAGACCTTGCTGAGTTAATGATTCATGCTATAGAAAAATATCCTGTGCCTGATCCAATTAATTTGGGTACCGATGAAGAGGTTTCAGTAAGAGAGTTGGTAGAAAAAATATTAAAAATCTCAGGTAAGAAATATGAAATAGAGCTTGATACTTCAAAGCCAAATGGTAGTCCGAGAAGGAATAGTGACAATACGAAAGCTAGGAAAGAAATAGGCTATGAACCTAAAGTGATGTTGGACGAAGGTTTAAAAAAAACTATAGAATGGTATAGAGATTCTCAAAATGCTCGAAATAATTAAAAAATACTTTTATTTACCGGTAATAATAATATTGGCTTTATTTATCTTTTGGGATCTCCCAAAAACTTTTTATCAACAAGATGAGTGGCAAGCTATTGGTCATAATTTAGTTCAGGGAGTCGGTAATATTGTTCATTACACAACTCCGGAGCAGCTTTTGCTGGGGGGTGGGAGACCATTAAGTCGCGCACTTAACTTAATTTTGCTCAATTATTTTAGATTTGAAATTTTACCCATTGCCGCATTCGCTGTTTCCATTCATGTTATTAACGCGCTTTTGGTTTATATATTAGCGAAAAAACTTTTTAACAAAACATGGATTTCTTTTAGTGCATCATTGTTCTTTTTAGTTTCCAGCGTTTCTTCCCAGGCTGTGACATGGGCTGCCGCTGTGGGTGGATTACCCGCAACAACATTTCTAATTCTTTCGGTAATTTTTTTCATAGAATTTTTAAAATCAGAGAAAAGAAAAACTTTATACCTAAGTTATCTATTGGGACTCATCTCTCTCCTTTTTAAGGAGAGTGCTTTGTTTTTATTTATTTTATATCCTTTAACTTATTTTACTTTTAAAGAAAAAATAAAAATAAGAGAAGCGTTCATTGTTCATTTACCTTTGCTAATTTATGGCTCTCTCATTGGTTTTTTTAGATATCTTGGTTTATTCTTCAGGACCGATAATGCTGTGGGCTTTGTAAATGCAGGGCAAAGTCCCATTAAGTCTGCACTTGTTCACGTAGTTTTATATCCGCTTACTTCTCTGTTTCAGATTTTTGTTCCACCTACGGATCTCTACAATTTGACTCCTGAAATTATTAAAACTCAGTATAAATTTCTTATAGATTCTCCAGCAAGAGATTTAGTTGCGCAAAGTCTAGCTGCAGATATGGTTTCAGTAATTGGATCTTTTTCGATTTTGGGGATAATCCTAATAATTATTCTTAGGTTAAAAGATAGGAATACTAAGAGAAATATTATTTTTTGTCTTGCTTTTTTCTTTCTAAGCTTCCTTCCCTACATGGTTGTTCATAGGGACAGTTCATATCTTTCATCAAGATATTTTTATGTTGGAGCAGTAACAGCTTCTATATTATTTGGTTTTGTGGCTTATCACTTATCTAGCTTAAATAGATTTGCGAAATTTTTGATAATTCCAATTACGGTATTCTTTTTCTTTCATCATGCAGAGGTAATAAAAAATGAAATTAATTATCAGGAGAAAATTGGATCAGAGAGGGTAAAAGTTTTAAATGGAATTAAGAAAATTTATCCTACACCAGATAATAATTCTATTTTTTACGTAATAAGCGATAAAAACTATTATGGAAATATCACTAATCCATTTCAAAATGGCTTAGGTTATGTTTTAGAGGTATGGTATTTTGATTCAGGAAAAATTCCGAAAGCCTTTTTAGAAGAAAATTATCTTTGGGATTTGGGTGCTGAAGGATACAAGGCAAAAGGCGCACTTAGTTTTGGTTATTATCAAGATATTGATAAGATGATCAGCGAAATAAAAGAAAAAAAATTGGAAACTGAAATGGTTCACGGTTTTTTTATCGATAGTAGTAATCAAAAAGTTATAGATATCACAGATGAGACAAGAGAAAGAGTAGCAAGTATTAGTAGTCAAAAAAATGATTAAAAATTTTAAGAAACACAAGGAAATTTTACTGGTTTTTTTGGCAAGTCTCACTCCGTTGTGGTGGCTTCGAAACGGAGAAGCAATAATAGGCCATGATTCAGGATTCAGGCTTAATTATCTCAATCATTTAATAAATTTATTTTACTCATGGAACTTTCTTCACAACTTCGGAACTGACTGGGGGATACTTAAAGGCTTTCTTGTTATTCAGTTCCCGGAAACTTTCTTTAGCGTTATTTTAGGCTCGTTAGCTATGGGACAAAAAGCGGCTTTCGTTTTCTGGTTTTTTGTGATGGGAATTTCTATGTATATATTCATACGAAATTTTTTCCCTCAAAAAGAATTTTGGATTATGAGAATTTTTGGCAGCATTTTCCACATGTACAATTTCTTTATTTTACAGGCATGGTTTATCGCGGAGAGAGCAAAGTTTTCTTTATTTGCAGCACTTCCCTTGGGACTTCTTATAATTTATAAAACATTAAATAAGCAGTACTCATTGGTAAAAGGAACAATTCTCTTTTCTATTCTTTCATTTTTTTTGAATGGTGGGGGTTCACCCCCGCTTTATGGATCTTTAATTCTTGTTTACGGATTAACGTTCGTTTTCGTAACAATTTTAAATATTAGAGAATCGGGATTTAAAGCAATAGTTCATACATTTAAAACAGTGGCTCTATTCGCCTTAGGATTTTTATCAATTAATGCTTACTTTATTTTGCCTCAGATTTACACTGCATTAAATGGTTACTCGGGTGTACTTTCTTCAATTGGAGGAATATCTGGAATACTTGCATGGGAGAACGCCATAAATAAGTATGCGAGTGTACTAAATCTAATTAGGCTTCAGGGAATTCCTGATTGGTATGATAACCCAAGTCACTCATTCTCATATCATTTCATAAATAATCCAGCTCTAATTGTTTTGAGTTTTGTTCCAATACTGTTAATACTTTTTGGATTATTTTTTCAAAACAGAAAAGATATGATAAAAAAACAGCAGGATTTAATACATTTACTTTTTATCGTTTTATTTGTTGGGATCGTGTTTGCGGGTGGATCACATCCTCCTTTTGGGTTTATTTATATTTTTTTAGTTGAACATATTCCGGGATTTGCTATTTTTAGATCCGCTATTTATAAATTTGGTCCTGCGGTTTGGTTTTCATTAATTCTTCTTTCAAGTTTTTATTTAAATTTAATTCTCAATAAGTTTATCCGGAATAAAATTATGTTTAATATGGTTGGATTTTTTGTCATATTAATACTTCTTGTTTACCATTTTCCATTTTTTAATTCTAACTTTTTTCAATTCAATAAACCGTTTGTAACAAAAGTTTCAGTACCAAATTATGTTTACGATTCAAACACATATTTGAATAGTTTGGACTCAAGTAATAGGTTAATCCTTATTCCGAAATTGGACCCACTCTATAAAGTAGATAGTTATGGTTGGGGATTTTGGAGTCTTGAGCCATTATCGTTTCTTTCGCTGAACAATTCAGTAGTTTCCAATGATACAGTGGCTCCCGAGATTGTTAATCAAATCTATAAAGCAACTGAAAAAAACAATTCAGAATCCTTTACGAAACTCTTAGGTAGAACCGGAATAAATAAAATCTTAGTCAGAAACGATATCATCTATAGTAATAAATCAAATAGAGATAATATAATTCAATCAGAAAAAAAAGAATTATTAGAAAACAAAGAAATAAAATCAGATAAAATATTTGGTGAATGGGAAATTTTAAATGTAAATTCTTCTTATTATCTTCCGCTTTTTTACTCTCCGCTTAAAATAATTAGCTCTAATCTTGAATTAGACAGTAGCTTAGATCTAATTTCTAATGAAAAACAGGAAAGAATATTATCGATTAATGAGGATGTGGAAAATGCTGGCAAGCAGGGAATAATTAACAAAATTAGTAATCAAATTTATAATAAGCCAGAGTGTATCTTATGTTCTGACCGGGAGTACGAGTCAATGAGGATAAATCTATTAGTACCCAAAGCTAATGTTTTGCCTGGATCTATTTTCTATCGATTCAAGATAAGTAAGGAAAATAAGTTGAGATCTCAAGTTACTGACCCCGCACAGAAAATTGATCTAAATCTAGCGTTTTCACATGCAAGAATTTCTGAATTTGAAGGCATTTTTTATCAGTCTCAAGTAAGCTCTAAGAAAAATGAATTAAAGCTTCAGGTCTTGAGTCAGGAATACAAAGAGTTGATCGGAAATGCGCTTAAAGGATCTAATCAGTTAGAAGGACTTCAAAATGATAAATATAAATATAAATTAGCCGCTTATCTGTATTCACAGAAAGAATTACTAGAAACACTTTATACAGATGATAACGGCTTGAGATCAGTGGTATCTAGCCTAACGGAATTTGTTAACGCAAATATTTCCTTGATTGAGAAAGATGTTTGGCGTCCTAGATCACTGAAAGAGAAAAATCTAGTTTTTAATATTGAGGAAAAGGATAGTTATGAGCTTAAGAATTTCGACAAATTAAATATTACATCGATGTTGCTGGATGAAAAAGAAATAGAACTAGAAAGTCCGATCACTCTTGATAAAGGTGAGCATAGGTTAAGGGTTAATCTTAATGATGAATCTAGTGAAGTCTTGGATCAGAGACTGGATGAGTTCTCTTTAGCTAATGGCCACAGTATTAGACTAAATTTAAAAGACATTGGTGAGTACGATAAATATCTATTAACATTTGAATATAAAACATCTTCTGAGGCCATAATTGAAACTTTAACAGATCATGACATGTCTGTAAATTCAAGGTTTAATGTATATGAAAATTCTGATTGGGAACTTGTTTCTCAGGAGTTAAAAAATAATAGTATAAGTCCAAATGGCATAAATTTAATTGTTAAAAATATTTCTAAAAATAAAAACAATATTTCAATTAGGAATCTAAAACTGACCAGGAAGCTTTCACCAAAAATTTATCTATTTAGAAATATAAAAAATGAGGATCAAAATATTCCTAATATCTCATTTAAAAAGATTAATCCCACGCATTATGTTGTCAATGTGACTAATGCAAGAGGTCCATTTTTTCTTAATTTTGGAAATAGCTTTAGTACGGGATGGAAGGCATATGTCTTTAATCGCAGGGATAGTGAAGATGAAGTAAAAAGAGAATATTTTAACGGAGAAATTAAAGAGTTAAAATCAGAAGATAGAGTATTTGATAGAAGTTTAGTGCCTGTATTTACAACTAACCCAATACCAGAAGTTAATCATATTAAGTCAAACGGATTTTCAAATGCATGGTATGTTGACGGTACAGGAGATTTTGAAATAGCAATCTTTTACGAACCTCAGAAAGCATTTTACATAGGAATAATTATAAGCATAGTGACATTATTTGTATTTGTATTAATCTTGCTAAAATTAAAACATGGGAAGAATTAAAAATAATATTACTCCAAAAAATATGAAGATTCTCTTACTTGGACTTTCTATTGTTTTTGTTTTTTTATCGACCCTACCATACTTTAATATTTTCTTAGACTCGCAAGTAATTTTTTTATTTAGTATAGTAATAGTGATTTCAATTTTAGGATTTCCGTATAGATACGTTTATATAATTTCGATAGTTCTAATAATTTTATGTCAACTCCTTTTAATAAAAGGACAGGATTTAATCGCTGAAAAGTTAGCATTCTATGGTATGGTAGCTATTTTTCTGGGAGTATTTCAGGGAATTTATATTTATATTTTTAAAAAAAATGAGGATAGTTAAGCTCACACCGCTTCTTGTATTTGTAATTATTTTTTGTTTGCCGTTTCTTTCAAAATATGTAATTGTGGCTCATGATTGGCCCCTGCTCTTTAGAGAATCTCGTGATTATTTTCCTTTCTGGTCTTTATCTTGGGATTACATGGGAAATGGAGGAATTGGAGGATCAGCCTTAAAGACGATGTGGATTGATCTATATGCAAATTTTGTTTACTTTATTTCCAATTCGTTAGATATTCCTTGGTGGTTTTCTCAAAGGATATTTTGGCTTTTGCCTTTTATTGCCTTATCAATCTTTTCTTCTTTTAAATTTTCAAAACCTTTTATTAAAAACGATTTGTTTAGAAGTTTGTCTTCAATAATTTTCACATTTAATACGTATATCCTTTTAATAGTTGGAGGTGGACAATTTGGAATCGCATTTGCATATGCATTAGCGCCATTAGTTTTACTAAGAATAATTAATTTATTTGATGAAACGACATATAAAAATTTGTTTGTTTCTTGTTTGATATCGGGGTTTGTTATTGCGCTTGATCCAAGAGTAGCAGTGCTCACTTTTCTAATCGCATTTTTGTACTTCACGTTTTTTATTAAAAAAATAAACTTAAAAAAAATAAGTTTTATTTTAATAAACTTTTTGATCGCTGGTGCAATAAATTCATACTGGATTTTACCAGCTATTATGTCATTTATATTAGGGTCAAGTGCTCAATTCGTGGGTTCTTATTCGTCTGTAGCGGGGGTAAAATTTTTAAGCTTTGCGACAATAGAAAATACAATTTCTTTTCTTCATCCCAACTGGCCTGAAAATATTTTTGGGAAAATTTATTTTCAAAGACCTGAATTTTTAGTTCTTCCAATTTTAGCCTTTGGGTCATTAATGTTTAAGGCAAAAAAAGAAATTTTATTTTTTGTAGTTGTCGGTTTGGTGGGCATTTTTTTAGGAAAGGGAGCAAGTGATCCCTTTGGAGATATTTATATTTTTTTATTTGAAAAATTACCGGGATTTTCTTTGTTTAGGGATTCTACAAAATTTTATTTATTAATTGCAATTTCATTTAGCATTCTTATTCCGTATTTCCTTAATTCTATTTCTGATAAATTTGAGAAATTTAGATATCTTATTGTGGGCGCATTTGTTATTTTTCTTTTCCTAATTCTCAAGCCATTTTGGAGCGGTGACCTAATCGGGATTTTTAAACCAAAAGAAATTCCAGTGGACTATGTTCAGTTAAATTCTGAATTGAAAAATTTTAAGAATAATTCCTCGCAATATTCTTTTTCAAGAGTTCTTTGGGTCCCAAAGAGACAAAAGTATGGATATTTTGATCCATCAATTCCGTCATCCGATTCTGAAGTTTTATTCAAGGGGAGAAATATAGAAAAAATCAGTGAAGAAGAATTAGCTAGGTATTCAGTAGGACTTATCATAATTCCAACCGATCCAGATGAAGAAATTTTTTTGAAAGATCGAAAATATAGTGAAGTTGAAAGAAGAAAGGTAATAAATAAAATTGAAAAAATTGATTATCTTCAAAGAACAAGCATTGACGAAGGTATTAAAACTTATCTGACGTATTCCCAGACAGATCTCTTTTCAGCACCACTTCTCTTGGATGACTTAGATAGAAGCTTAATTATTTCCTGGGAATTTAAGAATCCTACGCTTTATAAATTAAAATTAGAAAATGCTAAAAAAGGAGATTTGCTAGTTTTTTCTCAAGGATTTGATAGTGGTTGGGTAGCAAGAGGGGAGGATTTCGAGGTAAGAAGTGAAGCATATCAGAAAAATCTTAACAGTTTTAGATTGCCAAAAGATGGGAATTATGGCCTCGAAATTTATTACAAACCTCAGGAATTTGTAAATATTGGATTAGTGATAAGTGCTGTAGTTTTAATAAGTTTGATTTCTATCCTAATTAAGAATTTAGCTTTGTCTTACAGCCCAAGAAAGTCTTGATGCAGGCGTTTGTTTTGCAGTTTCTATTGGGGGACGGAGTAAATATCTCAAGTCTTTAACGGAAAAATCTGCTTCTACGCCGTCTCCTTCTGTTCTTTCAACAAGAGTATGGATCCTATATTGTCCTTCAGAAAATGTTGCTCTTGTAAAAGTATAAGTAGCATCGTCTCCTTGATATGATGGATGTTCAATTTCTCCAAATTCCTGCTCGACCCAGTGAGGCGTAGCTGATGTAAAGACGCCTGGGTATGTGGCGTATTTAAGAGTGGGTCCCATCCTTTTGGTAGATCTTCTTAGTTCAATTCCATCAGTGCCCGCTGTTCTTACCCTTTCGTCTAAATGACCTGGTGATGCCCAGCTCACTCCTGTAGGAGATTTTGGAAAAGGATAGTCAAGTATAACATTTGTAACTCCTAGTGCCAGGAGTAAAGGTTCAATTCTATCTCTTTCTGGTATTGGCGTTTCGTGTAAGGGTCTTAAGCCCGGAACAGCTTCTGTTATCATACTCGAGCAGTATTATATATACTTTTATTAGATTGTCAATAAAATAACTAGTGCATTTTGATAAAAGCTTCAGAAATGATAAAATTAGGTTTAGATCCGCAATTATGATTAGTTACGTTATTCCAGTTTTTAACGAAGAGGAAAGTATTCTTCATTTCTACGAAGAGCTCACAAAACACGCAAAGATTCTGTCTAAAGAATACGAAATTGTTTTTATAGATGATGGTTCAAATGACACGACATTGAGTTTGATTAAAGACCTTGAGAAGAAAGATTCAAATATTAGTATTTATTCATTTAGACGAAATCATGGAAAAGCAGAAGCTTTGACATTTGGTTTTCAAAAAGCAAAAGGGGATTTGATAGTCACGATGGATGCAGATCTTCAAGATAAGCCATCAGAGGTCCACAAGCTAATAGAAAAGCATAAAGAGGGTTATGATATGGTTTCTGGCTGGAGAAAAGAGAGAAAAGATTCAATTACTAAAATTATTTTTTCAAAGGTCTTTAATCTGGTGGCGTCCACATTCTGGGGAGTAAAACTTCATGATTATAATTGTGGATTGAAACTATACATAAGTGAAGCTGCAAAGTCAGTAAATCTATATGGAGGAATGCATAGATTTATCCCGCTTCTGGTTGCACAAGAAGGATTTAGGGTAACTGAGGTTCCAGTGGTTCATGATGAAAGACGCTGGGGAAAATCTAAATACGGAGCTATAAAAGTTCTTACTCAAATGCCTGACATGATGACAATGGTATTTTTAAGTAAATATAGTAAGCGTCCGCTTCATTTTTTTGGATTTTTTGGTGGGTTGTTAGTTTTTCTAGGTCTCGTAATCCTTCTTTATCTTTCTTTTATTCATTTTCAGGGAGAATCCATAGGAAGAAGACCGCTTTTATTTTTAGGTATGCTTTTAATTATTTCTGGTCTTCAGGCTGGATTTACAGGGCTCATTGCTGACTTGGTTTTAAATATAAACAGTAAGAACGAAAGCGAATCAAAGGTTCTCTTAAAATATTCCAGTTAATTCAAATGGATCTTAAACCACAGGACACACTATTTATAGCAGTCTTTCTGTTGCTCTTTATAAAAAGAGATCCAAAAATGTTTGCTATCGTGGGACTCTCTTGCTTGATCGTTTCAATTCCTCTTTTTAGCCAATGGGTATTTTTTACAGCACAAAAATTAGTTTGGTTCTCTTTCTTGCTGTTTTCATTTGCGGTCATTTTAAATTTAGCTAAACTTCGTCATAATAATTAGATGAAAATAGGAATTGATGTTAGCCAAGTTGTGTATTCAAAAACTGGAGTAGCGAATTATCTCGCTAATCTTGTTGAGAATCTACTAAAACTGGATACGAAAAATGAATATGTTTTATTTTTCTCATCTTTAAGACGAGATTTAGATCTTTCTTTATTTAATGTTCAGGAAAGTCCAAGGGTTACTATAAAAACTTTTAAGTTTCCACCTCTTGCTTTAGATTTTATTTGGAATAGGCTACATATTCTTCCAATTGAGTGGTTGATTGGAGATGTAGATATATTTATTACATCTGACTGGACAGAACCGCCTACAAGAAGCGCAAAAAAAGCGACAGTTATATATGATTTAATTGTTTACAAATACCCAGAAGAAACACACAGTAAAACAGAATTTAGTCCTTTGAGGCTATTGATCTCTCCAAATATTGTTGCATCTCAAAAAAGAAAACTTAAGTGGCTTAAAAAAGAATCTAGTATTGTTTTTACGATTTCAGAATCGAGCAAGAAAGACATAGAGGAAATTCTAAAAATTGATAAAGAAAAAATAAAAGTAATTTATCCCTCGATCTAATATGAAAATAGGTATTAATGGTTACGAAGCAGTGGTTCCAAGGTTTGGTTATAACAAAGACACTGGTCTACCAAATAGAGTAGGAAGTAGTGTTTATTGCTTTGAGCTTTTAACAAATCTTGCAAAACTTGATAAAGAAAATAACTACGAAATCTATATGCCCCAAAGTCCGACAAATGATCTTCCCAAAGCAACTGATAAATGGAGGTATACCGTGTTACCCTCTAGAAAAATGTGGACTATTACATCTTTATCATTAAATTTATTGAAAAATAGATCGCTTGATGTTTTTTTCACCCCAACTCACTATTTACCAATATTCTCACCTAAAAAATCTGTAGTCTCCATCCTAGACGTTTCATATATTTATTTTCCACAGCTTTTTAAGAAAAAAGATTTAATTCAGCTTAAAAAATGGACGAAATATTCAGCTAGAAAATCCGAGAAGATTCTGACAATTAGTGAGTCGAGTAAGAGTGATATAATCAAAGAATACGGTGTTTCAGGTAATAAAATAGAGGTAATTTACCCAGGAATCAATACTAGTTTGCCTGTTAACAATAAGCTGAAAATGGAAGATTTAGAAAAAAAATTTGGAATAAAAAATAAATATATTCTTTTTGTAGGTACTCTTCAGCCAAGAAAAAATATAGAGCGTCTTATCGAAGCATATTCTAAGATTGAGACTGATGTTAGTTTGGTGATCGTCGGAAGACGCGGCTGGCAATTTGAAGAGATATTAAATGCTCCTGAAAAATATAACGTAAAAGACAAAGTTTTGTTTTTAGAAAATGTTTCAGATGAGGATTTGCCAGCAATTTACAGGAATGCGGAATTTTTTATTCTTCCAAGTCTTTATGAAGGTTTTGGTATTCCGGTTCTTGAAGCTATGAGTTATGAAACACCTGTCATAACGAGTAACGTATCAAGTCTACCTGAGGTAGGAGGAGACGCTGCTCTTTATGTGGATCCAAATGACGCAGATGACATAGCTAATAAAATGAAAAAATTATTAGGAGATAATAATCTTAAGAAGCAGCTGATCGAAAAGGGTAAAAAACAAGTAGAAAAATTCTCCTGGGAAAAATCAGCAAGACAGACTTTAGAAGTACTAGAGGGGGTAGGTCGTGGGTAAGATAAACAGAAGAATGAATGCAATAATTTTAGAATTCATAAATGGATTTCTCATTTGGATAATTGGGTTTGTTCCGAGTCATCATTTAAGGCGCTTTTCCTATAGAGTTTTTGGAATGAAGATTGGGAGAGGCTCCACTATTCACATGGCTCTTTCCACCTATAAGCCAGGTGGAATTGAGATTGGGAATGATACTATAGTCGGCGAATGGGCAGTTTTAGATGGAAGAGACAAGCTCCGGATTGGTAACCACGTAGATATCGCAACGGGGGTAATGATTTATAACTCAGAACACGATATAAAAGATGAAAATTTCAAAGCTGTTACTGCGCCTGTTGAAATCGAGGATTATGTGTTCATAGGCCCTCGAGCAATAATTTTACCAGGTGTAAGCATAGGTAAAGGTGCCGTGGTAGCAGCAGGAGCAGTAGTCACCAAAAATGTTTCTGAATTCAAAATCGTAGGTGGAGTTCCAGCAAAAGAAATAGGAGAAAGATCCAATAAAGACCTCCAATATAAATTAGGTAGAGCTGCTTGGTTTAGATAATGACGTTATCAATTGTAATTTTAAGCTATAACACGCCTCAGTTAATCAAGAAATGCATAGATTCATTGATTCTTCAATTTGATCAAGAAATAAAAAACGAAAAAATTGAAATAATTATTGTCGATAATGCATCAAGTGAAAAAAATCTTAAAGAAGTTGAGAATTTTACTAATTCTCATAAAAAAATAAAACTAATAAAAAGTTTGGAAAATTTAGGCTTTGGAAAAGGATGTAATCTTGGAGCTGAAAGCTCAAAAGGCGATTATGTTTTATTCTTAAATTCTGATACAGAGACCAAGGATAAGGGTTATCTTAAAATGGCAGATTTTCTTAAAGAACATAATGATGTGGTGATTCTAGGGGGAAAGCTTACTAATTCTGACGGGTCGCCTCAGGTTTCTGTAGGAAAATTCTATACACTTTTAAATTTTTTCATTATGATTTTTGGTGGAGAAAGGTTTGGTCTGTTAAAATCTAGTCCGGATAAAATTTGTAAAGTTGACTGGGTGGCTGGAGCAAGTCTAATGGTTAATAAAAAATTATTTAACGAAATTGAAGGATTTGATAGGAATATTTTTATGTATGTTGAGGATATGGAGCTCTCTTTTAGAGCAAAGAAAAAAGGATATAAAACGTATTTTTTCCCAGATGTTTCTACTATTCACCTAGAGCAGGGTAGTAGTAATAAAGGTTTTGCAATCATAAATATCTATAAAGGAGTTTTATATTTTTATAAAAAACACCAAGGTGGTTTAAGTTATCAGATTGTGAGACTTACTCTTTTTATAAAAGCTGGGATGGTTTACTTATTTGGTAAGATATCTAATAATAGTTATTATACAAATACTTATGGTCAAGCTCTCAAGCTTCTTAAAAACTAAACCAGGAAAAGCTTTAACTTGGATTTGGGAAAACATTTTGTTTCTTGAAAGTCTTTTCCTGCTTTTATTTATTCCTCTCTATCCTAAGCTTCCACTTCTTGATATACAGAATACGTGGGTTTATATAAGAGTCGAGGATTTCGTTATTTTATTTGTTATTCTTTCTTGGCTAACGTTACTTGTCAGAAAGAAAATTACACTTAAAACTCCTCTTACTTTACCAATTTTAGCTTTCTGGATAATTGGAGGGGTAGCTACGATTCATGGTATTCTTCTTATTTTTCCAACTATTTCAAATGCATATCCAAATGTTGCTTTCCTTAGTTTAATTCGTCACATAGAGTACCTAAGTTTGTTTTTCATTGGTTATCAAGGCATGAAGAATAAAAAGCACATGCCAGTTATAGTTTCTGTGGTTGTTATTACATTAATAGGCGTAATAGCATATGGTTTTGGTCAGAAATATCTCGGATTCCCAGCGTTTCTTACAATGAATGAAGAGTTTGCGAAGGGTACTCCAATTACTCTTTCAGCATTGTCGCGTGTGCCTTCAACATTTGCAGGTCATTATGACTTAGCGGCCTATTTAGTTTTAATAATTCCTATCCTGGTAAGTCTTTCGCTAGGTTTGAAAAATTTGATTATCAGAATAATTTTGGCATGTATTTCATTTGCGGGAGTGATGCTTCTTTTAATGACAGTTTCTCGTGTTTCTTTTTTTGTACTATTTGTTTCACTTGGATTTTTGCTTTTTTTCCAAAAAAGAAAGCTTGTTATTGCACTAATCCCGGTTATTTTAATTGGAGGAACTTTCTTCGTCACTTTTCAATCTTCGCTTTTTGATAGATTTAAGAGTACCGTTTCGGAAGCTGATGTTTTGGTTGACGCAGCAACAGGTGAATCAGTTGGGCATGTAAGATTCGTCCCTAAGGAGTACTTTAAAGATAAGATAGTTCTTCAAAGAACAGTCAGGGATCAAGAAGAGCTAGCAAATGCCATTAAGGAGAGTCAAAAAGAATCTATTGACCCTGATGACGCAATAATACTCCCCTATAGACTTATACCCGGAGAAGTGCCAATTCTTACAGCTGTAAATATTTCAACAGGTGAGAATTTGCCGCAGGGAACTGGATATACGAACTTATATCTTTCCCCAGTCATTAAAAGAGCAGATAGTTTTTTTATAGAAATTCCTCAGAATCTTCAATCAAGTTCGTCTGGACAGGCGCTTATATTAAAGGGAAATTTTATTGTTAAGAGAGCCTCTGCTTACGATCTTTCGTTTACAACTAGATTTCAGGGGGAATGGCCGAGGGCAATTGAAGCATTTAAAAAGAACCTTTTAATAGGAAGTGGTTATGGTTCTGTTAGTCTGGCAGTAGACAATAATTTTCTTAGAATTCTTGGAGAGGTTGGAATTTTGGGATTCTTAGCATTCTTTCTTCTATTTCTGATTTTAGGAATTTATGTTAAAAAAATATATCCTGATATTGACTCACCTCTCGCGAAGAGTTTCGTCCTTGGTTTTGTAGCGGGTGTTATAGGACTGTCTTTAAATGCTGTATTAATAGACGTATTTGAAGCTTCAAAGATAGCATTTTTACTTTGGATTTTAGTCGGTATTGTATTCGGAATTCTCAGGCTTTATCAGGTTCATAGTTTCACTTTAAGTAATGAAGTTAAGAAAGCGTTGGGAAGTAGTTATGCAATTGTTCTTTATCTTTTTATAACATCCGTAGTTCTATTTTCACCAATGCTTAATAACTATTTTGTTGCTGATGACTTTACTTGGCTTCGCTGGGCAGCAGATTGCACGAATTGTTCACAGGTGCATTTATTTACGAATTATTTTCTAAATTCTGATGGTTTTTTCTATAGACCTGGAATGAAAATTTATTTCTACTTTATGTATCAAATTTTCTGGCTAAATCAGGTTGTTTATCATTTGTCTTCCTTAATGCTTCACTTTACTGCTATTGCCCTTTTCTTTATCATTGCAAGAAAAATTTTCAAAGATATAAAACTAGCAGCATTTTCTGCATTCACATTCCTAGTTTTAAGTGGACCACTTGAAAATATTTTCTGGATTTCTTCAATTGGACATCTTTTTAACGGCGTATTCTCGCTTCTAGCATTACTTCTGTTTATTTTTTGGGATGAAAAAAGAAAAATATATTATTTAGTAGGCGCCATTTTAAGTGTTTGTTTTGCCTTAATGTTTCATGAATTAGGAGTAGTAGCGCCAGCCTTAATGATCGCATACAAGATTTATAAAAGCGGATTCACAGCATCGCTGAAAACATTGCCAAAGCAATTTGAGAACTACCTGATATTTATTCCAGTTGCGGGATATTTGCTTCTTAGAGTTGTTTCGAAGAGTCATTGGTTTAGCGGTGACTATAGTTATGATCCGCTTAATTTACCTTTCAATATAATCGGAAACATATTTGGATATTTCTCGCTTGGCTTGATAGGCCCAATGTCATTATCTTTTTACAATTCTGTGAGAATATTTGCCAGAGAAAATTTAATAATTTTTGTAATTATTATTCCTTTGGTAGTTTTAGTAGGATTTTTTGCTTATAAAGTATTTTCAAAGCTATTTGAAGCGAGTGAAAAAAAGATCATGGCATTTGGTCTTATGTTTTTTGTAATATCTCTTCTTCCATTTTTAGGTCTGGGAAATATGACTTCAAGATACAGTTATCTATCAACAATGGGGTTGGTCTTTATTTTTACAATTCTATTCAAAAAGCTACATCAATATTTGCTTAACAGCGGACGGGAAATTGCATTGGGGGCTTCAACCGTCGTAATAATTGTATTTGCCCTTTTTCATTTAATTCAAAATCAAAGCACTTTCTTTAATTGGCATGAGGCAGGAAATAAAACAAAGAGATTCTTTATTTCTATGGAGTCACTTTATACAAGTTATTGGTCGCAGGTGGACACAGAGTTCCATTTTGTAAATGTGCCAACTAAAGATGGTCAGGCATGGGTATTTCCAGTTGGACTTCCTGATGCAGTTTGGTTCGCATTTAAAAATGACGATGCGAAAATATTTATTCACTCAGATGAAAAGAGTGCCATTGAAGCAGCAGGCACTTCGTTAGCGCATCCTGTATTTAGATTTACGGATGGGGGAAATGTAGAGGAAGTTGATCGAAAAATAAAACCTACTTCAGATTTGATAATGCCCTAGGGATAAATTAAAATAAACTTAATGAAAAGAATTCACTTGGGGCTTCTTATTGGTGTATTACTCCTTGGACTTATTCTAAGACTTTATAAATTTAATGGTCCAGTTGCTGACTGGCATAGCTGGCGTCAAGCTGATACATCATCCGTTTCAAGACTTTTTGTAGAAAATGGATTTGATCTGCTTCATCCAAAGTATCATGATTTATCAAATGTTCCTTCAGGGTTAAATAATCCAAATGGATATCGTTTTGTAGAGTTTCCAATTTACAATTTATTTCAGGGAGGGTTATATAGATTATTTCCAGTTTTTACCCTGGAAGAATGGGGAAGACTAGTTACTATTTTCGCATCTCTCTCTACCGCATTGTTAATTTTTTTATTACTCAAAAGACATCAGAATGAAAGAGCAGGAATAATTGGTGCATTTTTTTTTGCAATCCTTCCATTTAGTGTTTATTATGGGAGAACAATTTTGCCTGATACATCAACCGCGGCAGCTATTTTAGCGGGAATTTATTTTTTCGATTTATGGCTTTTGGAAAAATCGAAGCACAAAAAGTTTACTTATTATTTATTGGCAATATTATTTAGTGCGATTTCATTTTTGCTAAAACCCTTTGCAGTATTTTTTACTCTTCCTATGGTTTATCTAGCATACAATTCATTTGGATTAAAAATGATTCTTAATCCATATCTTTGGGTATTTGCTATAACATCACTCCTTCCTATGCTTGGATGGAGGCAGTGGATGACACAATTTCCTGAAGGAATACCGATGTCGCAATGGCTTTTTAATAAAGGTGGCATGCGTTTTAAGGGAGCTTTTTTTAATTGGATTTTTGCAGAAAGAATTGCCAAGCTAATACTTGGTTACTGGGGATTAGTTTTAGTGGTTTTTGGATTAGTTGCTAAAACTAAATCAAGTTATCTATTTTTCTATTCTTTTCTAGCCTCCTCACTTCTTTACTTAATTGTAATAGCAAGGGGAAATATTCAACATGATTATTACCAAATATTGATTCTACCTACTCTTTGTTTACTTTCTGGAGTGGGCGGGGATTTTTTACTTAACTTAGGAAAAAACTTAGCAAATAAATATCTTACGCCAATAATCCTTATTGGTATTATTGTCTTTTCCTGTATGTTTAGTTGGTTTTTCGTAAGAGATTACTATGATATAAATGATGCGATAATCGCAGGTGGAAATGCAGTTGACAGACTAACTCCAAAAGATGCATTAGTTATTGCAAATTACGAAGGTGATACATCCTTTTTATATCAAACTAGAAGAAAGGGATGGGCAAGTTATCAAAATGATTTAAGCGTGATGGTAAAAGATTTAGGAGCTCAATATCTAGTAATTGCTAACCCTAAACCCAACGATGATTATTTCAGAAAAAATTATGCTGTTTTAGAAGAAACTCAGCAGTATATTATTTTTGATTTAAGAAAAAGCCTATGAAAATATTAATAGTTTCATCATATCTTCCCTACCCACTCTTTTCAGGTGGACAGATTCGTCTTTATAATCTTATTAAAAATTTATCGGAAAAACATTCAATAACGTTGGTTTGTGAAAAAAGAGATTATCAGACTACGAAAGACATAGGGGAGGTTTCCAAAATTTGTGATGAGGTTTATACGGTTGACCGAAAAAAACAATGGACCCCGAAAAACATTTTAAGAACAGGATTTTCCTTAGATCCTTTTTTAATAACAGGACATAGAAATCTTGAAATGAAAAAAATTATTTCAAAACTGATAAATGAAGAGGTGTTTGACCTTATTCACGTAGAGACCTTTTACGTGATGCAAAATTTACCCAGGACTAATTTACCCGTTGTTTTAGCAGAGCATAATATAGAGTACAAAGTTTATGAGAAGTTTGTTAAGAAAAGTTTAATTATTGGGCGTCCTCTTTTATATCTTGATATTTTAAAACTGAAAAGAGCAGAAAAAGCATATTGGAAAAAAGCTACTAAGTTAATTGCAGTCTCGAAAGTAGAGGCAGAAGAGATGAAAAGGGATGTAGATATAATTCCAAATGGTGTTGATACTCAGAAATTTAAAATGAAAAAAATTATAAAAGATAAAACACACAAAAAGGTTTTATTTATTGGAGATTTTAAATGGATTCAAAATAGAGACTCAATAGTTTATATTATAAAAAATATCTGGCCTAAAATTTTGAAGAATAATCCCAATACTTCTCTTTGGGTAGTAGGGAAAAAAATTCCAGATTCTATTAAAGCAATTGGGGACCTCTCTGTTGTTTTTGATGAGAATGCTTCGAATAAAACGGAAAATATTTTTCAAGAGGCTGATATTTTACTTGCTCCAATTAGGGTGGGTGGGGGAACAAATTTTAAAATATTAGAAGCTATGTCTACCGGTACTCCTGTGATCACTACTGCACTTGGGAATGAGGGAATTAAGGCTACGGAAAATGAGGAAATAATTATTTGCGATAAACCAGAAGAATTTTCCAATAAAGCGTCACTTCTTCTTTCCGATGAATATTTATATGAAAAGATTTCAAGAAATAGTAGAAAATTCATAGAAAAAAACTTTGACTGGAAAAATATTTCTGAAAAATTGGATAAAGTTTACGAAAGTTTAAATTAAATGAAAAAACTAACAATCTCTATCGTTAATTTTAATGCTGGAGACTATCTAATTAAATGTTTGGAATCTTTGAAAAAAATTGAGAATGAATTAGAATTTGACGTTTTCATAGTTGATAATAATTCGTCTGATGGAAGTCAAGAAAAAGCTAAAGAAAAATTTCCCCAATTTAATTTTATTTTTAATAAAGAAAATTTAGGATTTGGTAAAGCACATAATTTAGTTTTAAAAAAAGCTAATACTCCATATTTATTAACCCTTAATCCAGATAGTGAAGTTCCACCAGGTACATTAAAGTTTGTATCTGATTACATGGATACGAATTTAGATGTTGGAATTGCTTCTTCTCGAGTCGAGAAAGAAGATGGTTCAATTGATGCGGCTTCTCATAGAGGTTTTCCGACTCCATTCGCTTCGTTTTTATACTTCTTTTTAAAGAACGATAGGCTTTATCATTTAACAAATAGAGATATGTCAAAAACTCACGAGGTGGATTCTGTTGTTGGTGCGTTTATGTTTATAAGAAAATCAGTACTTGAAAAGACTGGATATTTTGACGAGGATTATTTTCTTTACGGCGAGGATATTGATCTATGCTTTAGAGTAAAAAAAGCAGGATTTAAAGTTATGTATGTTCCAGAGGTAAAAATTCTGCATGTCAAAGGAGTGTCTTCTGGCATTAAAAAACATAGTCAAAGGAATTCTGGTGCAGATAATTCTACAAAAAATAAATCACTTGGATATTTTTATATGACAATGAAAATATTTTACAAAAAACATTATGCAAAAAAGTATCCATTCTTTTTAAATTGGTTAGTATATCTTGGGATTGATATTAGATTATTTTTAACCCGAAGAAAAAAAATAGTATGAAAATAGGAGTTGATTGTCGCCTTTGGAGTCAAACAGGAGTTGGTAGATATATTAGAAATCTAACTATAAATTTATCTGAGATAGATAATAAAAATTCTTATGTTTTGTTTGTTTTAAAGTCTGATAAAAAAGAAATTGAAGAAAAAATAAAAAATAAAAATTGGAAAATAGTAAATGCAGAATATAAATGGCACTCAATTAAAGAGCAATTATTCTTTCCCAAAGTTATAAAAAAAGAAAAATTAGACTTAATGCATTTTCCTTATTTTAGTGTTCCCATTTTTTATAGGCGTCCATACGTAGTAACGATTCATGATTTAATTTTTCACCATTACGTAAGTGGTGCTTCTTCAACTCTTCCTCTCTGGCTTTTGGGTTTTAAAGTTATCGCTTATCGAGTTGTAGTTGCAAATGCAGTTAGAGTTTCGAAAAAAATTATTGCTGTTTCTGATTTTACAAAAAAAGATATAAGCGAGACTTTAAAAGTTAATAAATCAAAAATTGATGTTATTTATGAGGCAGCTGATGATATGAAAAAATCCAATAAAAAAGAAGAGAAAATAAAAAATTATTTTCTTTATGTAGGAAATGTTTTTGCGCATAAAAATGTAGGACTTCTTCTTGAATCGTTTAAGATTCTTTCACGAAAAGATTCATCTCTTCGTTTAGTTTTTGTTGGAAGTAATGATTTTTTATACAAAAAACTTAAAGATCATGTTAGGAAAAATTTTAAGGAAGGAAGCGTGCACTTTCTGGAAAATGTATCGGACGAAAGATTGTCAGAGCTTTATAAAGGTGCAACTGCGTTGGTTAGGACAAGCTTAATGGAGGGGTTCAGTCTTCCGCCTTTGGAAGCGCTTGAAAATGATTGTTTAGTCTTGGCTTCCGACATACCTGTTCATAGGGAGATTTTTGGGGATTCAATTATTTACTTTGATCAATTCAAAACAGATGATATACTTTCGAAAATGAACTACGTCTTAAGTTTGAATCTTTCCGATAAAGAGAAATTAGTTAAAAAGGGACACGACCAAGCAGGAAAATATTCGTGGGAAAAAACAGCTAGAGAAACTTTAACGGTTTATGAAGGTAGCACCTCATAGAATTTGGCATAAGCCACCTCTGCCTAAATAAATAATATGAAAGTCGCACTAGTATATGATCGGGTAAATAAATGGGGTGGAGCAGAAAGAGTCCTTTTAGCGCTTCACAAAATGTTTCCAGATGCTCCTTTGTTCACATCTGTTAGGAGTTTTGAAGGGAGTAAATGGGCAAATGATTTTGAAATAAAAACTTCATTTCTTCAAAGTGCTTCTGCTCTTCGAAAGTATAATGAGCTTCTTGCAGTTTTCATGCCAATTGCTTTTGAGCGCTTTTCATTTGATGACTATGAACTTGTAATCTCAGTAACAAGTGAAGCGGCTAAAGGAATAATTACAAATACGGGAACAATACATGTTTGCTATTGTCTTACGCCAACGAGATATTTATGGAGTGGGCATGATGAATATTTCAGGAGTCCTTTGATTAAATTTTTATCAACAGGATCCATAAAATATTTAAGAAAATGGGATCTTGTGGCTTCTCAAAGACCAGATTATATGATTGCGATTTCTTCGGAAGTAAAAAATAGAATTAAGAAATATTACGATCGAAATAGTGAAATAATTTTCCCCCCACTTATGCTTGATATTCCCAAAAATATTAAAAAAAGAAAAAACGATTATTTTCTTCTAGTGTCACGTATGTCTAGATTTAGTAATTACAAAAGAGTAGATCTTGCAGTTGAGGCATTTAATAAAAATGGACTTCCTTTAAAAATAATTGGGGGAGGGCCTATGATGGCATCATTAAAAAAACGCTCAAATAGAAACATACAGTTTCTTGGAGAATTGACAGATGAGAAGCTTAGGTATTACTATGAAAATTGCAAAGCTTTAATTTTTCCCGGAAATGAAGACTTTGGATTAGTAATGGCAGAGGCCCAGGCTTTTGGAAAACCAGTCATAGCATTTAAAAGCGGAGGAGCATTGGACATAGTTAAAAAAGGAATTACTGGTGAGTTTTTTCAAGAACAAAGCCCGGAATCGATAAATAGGGTATTGGAAAGATTTGATGAAAGACTATATAATAAGGCTGACATAATAAGGAATTCAGAGAGATTTTCTTATAAAAACTTTAAGAAAAATTTGGAAGAATTCATAGAAAAGAATACAAATTTATGAAAGTAGTTATTTTCGCAGGAGGAGTAGGAACAAGGCTTTGGCCACTATCAAGGAAGAATACTCCAAAGCAATTTGGAAAATTAATAGGTGACAAATCAACTCTTCAAGATGCGGTTGCAAGACTTCAGCCGGAGTTTAGCCCGCAAGATATTTATGTCGCTACTGGAAAAAGATATAAAGATATAGTTATTTCGCAGCTCCCTGAGATTCCAAAAGATAATTTTATTTTTGAGCCCGAAATGAGAGATGTTGGGCCTGCAATTGGACTTACAACGGCCATAATTAATAAAAAATTCCCAAACGAACCCATGGCGATTATCTGGAGTGATCATATGGTTAGAGAGATTAAGATTTTTCAAAAAGCTCTTCGTATGGCTGAAAAATCTATTCTTGATGGAAAATCAGACTTTGTTTTCATAGGTCAAAAGCCCAGATTCGCAAACCAAAATGTAGGGTGGATTTATTGCGGTGATGAGCTTTGGACTGAGGAAGGTCTTCGAGCGTTAGAATTTAAAAAACTTAAATATAGGCCAAAACTGTCTCAGGCTGAAGACTTTTTTCAGGATGAACACTATGTTTGGAACTTAGGATATTTTGTTACAACCCCTTCTTATCTGATTGAGAAATTTGAAAGATTTGTGCCTCAAATGTATGAGGATCTTATCAAAATCGTTGACTCTTCAGATTTTGAAAAATCACTTGATGAAATTTATCCAACGCTTGAGAAGATTAGTTTTGACGACGCAATACTTGAGAAATTTACAACAAGTAAGATTTCAGTAATTTCAGTAGATATTGGGTGGAGTGATATTGGAGCGTGGGAGGCTCTAAAAGAAGCGCTTAGTGAAAAAGTTGATGAAAATGTGACTAAGGGAAAAGTCATGATAGAAGATTCTAGGGATAGCCTCGTATTTAATTACACAAACCAGTTAACTGTAGGAATTGATTTATCGGAAATGCTTGTAATTAATACTGAGGATGTAGTTTTGGTTTGCCCTAAGTCTTCTGTTCCTAAAATTAAAAAGTTAGTAGAGAGTCTCGCAGGAACTCCCAACGAACACCTTACGTAATATGCCTATTATCGAAGTCAGAAAAAGTGTTTTGTATGAGTTTTTTAAGAGACTACTAGATATAGTTTTGTCTCTTGTTCTTATTGTTATCTTTTCCCCAATAATTATTTTAGTTGCAATAGCCATTAAGCTTGACTCAAAAGGGCCTGTTTTGGCGGATACTCCTGAGAGAGTTGGAAAAAACGGCAAGCTATTTAAGATGTATAAATTCCGCTCCATGATTGAAAATGCTCATGAGCTTTTGCGGGAAAATCCTAAATTTGCAGAACTGTATAGGGATTATAAGAAAGGAAGTTATAAGTTAAAAGATGATCCAAGGATTACAAATGTTGGGCATTTTATTAGAAAGCATTCTCTTGATGAAGTTCCTCAGTTTTTTAATATTTTAAAAGGTGACATGAGTCTTGTTGGGCCTCGCGCATATTATCCAGATGAGCTTAGGGATCAACAGGTTAGATATCCGGAGACTCGGGAGCCTGTAAAAATTGTACTTTCAGTACGTCCTGGGGTGACTGGATATTGGCAGGTTTCTGGAAGATCTGAGATAAATTTTGATAAAAGAATAAAAATGGATGCTGAGTATGTTAAGAAAAGATCAATTGCATATGATATGTCTATAATTATGAAAACCCCAGGTGCCATGATTTCAGGGAAAGGCGCCCTTTAGCCTCGCAGGGAGGCCTTGAAAGATTGACTAGTTACTAACTGCGTGATCTTCTTCTTTCACATTTTGTCAATTTGACACGACCATTTGTGACCTAGTATCATATCTTAATGGATGGATTCGAAAAGATTGAGCTTAGCTCAGAAGCGCCCGTAAAATCAACAAATACTCCAACAGAAAAAATCCAAACAAGCCCTAGAGCAAATTCTAGGTTTTCAAAACTTGGCAGACTTAAGAATAAAAAAGTGGGTTTTGGGCTTCTTGTGGTTTTCGTTATTTTAGTGCTTTTAATTATCATTCCGGGTTTCCTAACATACCTTTCAGCTAAAAAGACATATGCTCAGGTTAACGCCACTGTGGACGCACTTAAGAAGCAGGATATAGAAGCTACGGGCAAGGAGCTTAAGAAAACCCGCGAAGCTCTAAAGGATACTCAGAAAAAACTAAATTTACTTTTTCTTATGAGATTTATTCCTGGACCTAATATTTACTATAACGATGCGAGGCATATGGTAAATGCTGGTTTCTATGGTTTAGATGCAGCTGATGTGTTCGTTGAGTCGGTAGAGCCATATGCAGATGTTTTAGGACTTAAGGGGCAAGGAAGCTTTGTCGGGGGAAGTGCAGAAAAAAGGATTGAAACAGCAGTTCAAACCATGGGAAAGGTCACTCCTAGGATTGATGATATTGCAAAATCTTTAAAGCTCGCCCAGAAAGAAATATCTTATGTAAATCCAAATGATTATCCAAAGTTTATAGCAGGAGGAAAAGTCAGGAATGGAATGGTAACCATGAGAACTCTGGCAGATGATGGAACTAAATTCATAGAAGATGCGAGTCCATTTATCAAGGTTCTCCCGCAGCTTCTAGGAGAGAAAGAAGAAAAGAAATATTTCGTGCTTTTCCAGAATGATAAAGAGCTTCGTCCTACAGGAGGATTTCTTACGGCTTATGCGATTTTTAGAATTAATAAAGGCGTAATTAAAGTTGATACTTCAGAAGATATTTATACCCTAGATAACACTATTTCAGGTAAGGAAAAAGCTCCAGAGCCAATATTAAAATATCTACCAAAAGTTCCAGTCTTAAATCTTCGTGACAGTAATCTTTCTCCAGACTTCCAGGAGTCCATGAAAGAATTTAGAGATATTTATAAAGATGCAGGTAATTACGTAGATGTAGACGGAATTATTGCTATTGATACCAATGCGCTGGTCGCTGCGATGAATGTTTTAGGAGATATTCAGGTAAATGGGCAAACTTACACAACTAAGATTGATGAGAGATGCGATTGTCCACAAGTTATTTATGAATTAGAAGAGTTTGCGGGAATCAGAGTTCAATATATTAGATCTGATAGGAAAAGTATCATAGGGGATCTTATGCTTGCGATTATGAATAAAGCTTTCCAGTCCTCGCCTAAGCAGTATTGGGGGCCTCTTATGCAAGCAATGTTCTCTGAAATTGGCCAGAAGCATATTTTGTTTAGCTTAGAAAATAAAGATGCTATGGAAGGACTCTCTGCGGTTAACGCGACAGGACAAATTAGGGACTTTGAGGGTGATTATTTCCATCTTAACGAAGCTAATTTCGGAGGGGCAAAATCAAATCTATTCGTAGATCAAAATGTAGAACAAGAATATACGGTTGGAGGAAATGGAGTAATTACTAAAAAAGTTACTGTTAACTATAAAAATACACATAAGCCTTCAAACTGTAATCTAGAAGCTGAGAATAGCCTTTGTCTTAATGCTCCATGGAGAAATTGGTTCCGCGTTTATGTTCCAAAGGGAAGTAAATTAAAAGATTCAAGCGGATCAGAAGTAAAAATGACCACATATGAAGAGTTTGGAAAAACTGTTTTCGAAGGATTCTTGACGGTCAGGCCACTTGGTATTGGAAAACTTACACTTGAATATACTCTTCCATTTAAAGTAGAAAAAGGCTCACCTCTTCCAGTTATGATTCAAAAACAGCCAGGAACTGCGGAGGATGAATACACGATTAAAGTAAATGGTAAACAAAAACAAAAGTTTATACTCGATCAGGATAAAGAAATTGAACTAAGCTTGTAATATGAGATCCTTTAAAACCGAGGGAATTGTCATAAAGAGAAAAAATTACGGAGAGGCTGATAGAATTCTTACAGTTTTAACAAAGAATAGAGGAAAAATTTCTGTCATCGCTAAGGGAGTTAGAAAAATTTCAAGTCGCAGATCATCTCATATAGAGCTTCTTAACTTAAGCATTTTTAATCTTCATGATGGTCGCATGCCAATCCTTACAGAAATAGAAACTCTAAATCATCATTCAGGATTAAAATCTGATCTTGAAAGAGCAGGATATGCTTTTTATATTTGTGAATTGGTTGATGGTTTGCTCCCAGAGCATCAGGAGAACCGCGCAGCTTTTAATCTTCTTCAGCAAGTTTTTTATGATTTAGAAATAACTCCTGATCCAAGAAAAAGAATAAAAAGATTTGAAGAAGAGCTAATTGTTTTGCTGGGCTTTTGGCCAAGGGAGCAGATTTTCTTGGAAGATTCAGAAAGTTTTATAGAGGGAATAATGGAGCGGAAAATAAAAACCCGTCGAATCTTCAATAATTTTTAATAAGCTGTTGACAAATTAAGAAAAAGTGCTAATATTCATCTTCTTATGACAGATAGGAGGCAACCAGGTGTGGGTACGCCAGATGAGGAAGTGAGAAGAAAGCAGGAAACAACTCTTAATCTAGAAGTTGGAGATCCTGCCAAATTTACAGAAAGGATGTTGGAACATTTAGGTGAATTGTATCCAGGCGCTTTAAGTCTACGATTAGATCCTTACGGACGGGAAATGCTCGCTCACTTTTTAGATGGTAATTATTCTCGAGGCGTAAGACCGGATTCATACGTGTCTGCAATTCCAGATGAACACGTCTTGCTTAGAACGGAAATTGATAGCTTAAAAGTAATACCTCTTCAGAATTTTCAATTAGATGATGTTGGGGCTCCAAAACTTACACAAATTGGTTCAGTTGTAAAATCACATCAAACAACCCGAGACGGACGACTATTTGTTGGCTTTGATAATCGTCCCGAATCATCTTCTGCAAGGGTTATTATTAGTGGAAATAATCGGGGAGCATTGATAACTGCAGCCTCAGGATATTTACTGGGAATTAAAGCTGCGCAAGAAATGCATCGTTAATCTTCTTATTTTTTAAATCATTGTTCATTTGTAGCTATTTTGCTATCATTGCGTTATGGATGGGTTAATGGAAAAAGTTATCTCGCTTTCTAAAAGACGTGGATTTATCTATCCAGGATCTGAAATTTATGGAGGTCTTGCAAATAGCTATGATTACGGTCCGCTTGGAACAGAACTTTTAAGAAATCTAAGAAATCTTTGGTGGAAGTTTTTCATTCAAAACCAATCTGACATGGTAGGGCTCGACTCAAGTATTATCTCTCATCATAAGGTTTGGGAGGCTTCAGGGCACACGGCAAGCTTCGCTGACGCTATGATAGATTGCAAGAATTGTAAAGCTAGAATGCGTGCGGATCATCTTATTGAGGGATATTTTGAGAAAAAAGGTGAGAAGAAATCAGTCGAGGGTTTGACTCCGCCTGAATATTCGCATTTAGTTAACGAAAATGAAATCTCTTGCCCTGTTTGCGGTAAAAGAGATTGGACCGCTGTTCGAAATTTTAATTTACTTTTCCCTATCCAGCTTGGAATTGTAGAAGGAGAACAAGGGCAAGCATATTTAAGAGGAGAAACAGCACAAGGAATATTTATTAACTTTAAGAATGTTGTCGACTCCACTCGTGTTAGACTTCCTTTCGGAATTGGACAGATCGGAAAAAGCTTTAGGAATGAAATAACTCCAGGAAACTCCATATTTAGAACAATTGAATTCGAACAAGGTGAAATTGAATATTTCTTTGATCCTAATAGATCAAATTGGGAGGAACTTTTTAATGAATGGAAAGAGAGAGTATTTGAATTTGTGCTTAAGGATTTAGGAATACGAGAGGAAAATCTTAGATGGAGAGAGCATGATGAGAAAGAAAGATCTTTTTACAGCAAGAGAACTGAAGACTTGGAATATAAATTTCCTTTTGGATTTAAGGAGTTGTGGGGTTTAGCTTATAGAACAGATTATGATCTTGCGAAGCACTCAGATGTTTCTAAAAAAGATCTAACTATTATGGATCCAAATACAAATGAAAAAATTATGCCCCATGTTATCGAGCCTGCGGTAGGTTTAAATAGGCTTCTTCTTATGGTTTTGGTTGATTCATATTCTGAAATTGACGGGAGAACCTTACTGAAAATTTCTCCAAAAATAGCTCCGTTTAAGGCTGCGATATTTCCTCTTTTAGCAAACAAGCCAGAGCTAGTAGAGAAGGCTCGTGGCGTATATGATAGTTTGAAGAAAGACTTTAATGTATCTTGGGATGATAGAGGAAATATCGGAAAGCGGTATCTTTCTCAGGATGAAGCAGGAACTCCTTATTGTATAACTGTGGATTTTGAAACCCTTGAAAATGATACCGTGACCATCAGAGACCGTGACAGCGCTACTCAGGAAAGAATTGAAATAAGTAAGCTTCATGATTTTATAGTTGATAAAATAAAGTAATGGCTGAAAGCACTGCGGTAGCAGAAAAACCCCAATTAACATTTCCTGAGAAGGTAGAAGAGGCTATTGAGTTATTAGGAAGCAGGCTTGAAATGATTCCAGAAGCGCAAGGGCAAATCACGGCACATGCTTTGCATGGAGTTAATACAGGTGAGCCTTATCCATCTTTAATTTTCTTTGACCACAAAAATAAAAGTTATGGTTATTCTGGAGATATTCGCGAACGCGCGGGTATAATTCCAATTGACGCTGTTGCTCTTAAAGAAGGATCAAGTAGTTTATTTATGCAAATTTCTAGATCCACATTAAATCCAGATATAAAGATTGCAGATATTGAGCTCATGATGGAAGGGAAAGATGAGCCAATTAGGGGAGAAGAAGCGCTTCGAGAAATTCCCAATGCATTTCCAGACATTTTTCCTCCTGTAGCTAAAATTGCTTAACAAGAGATGGTTTGGGATTTAGCCTCGCAAGGCCAGGCCTTGCGAGGCTAAGATTAGGAATCCTTGACATTAAGTCGTTTTTTCGTTTATTCTAGATCTAGTGAATCAATTAAAAAATAAAAAGTTAATTGCAGCGGTAGCTGTATTTTTAATACTTGCTGTTGTAGGAGGAGTATTTCTCTGGTCTAGGCAAGGTTCTTCTTCGGAGCGTCCATCTGATGAAATAACAGAGTCAGATTTGCCTACTCTCACCCCCGAAGATATAGGAATGGAAGTAACCATAAGGCCTGACAATAAAGCTCTTATGTTTGATCTCACAAAAGCTTCGGACATAGAATTAGTTGAATATACGATTGAATATGAGAAAGAGGTTGAGGGTGAGACTGCGAATGAAGGAATTTTCGGAATTATGGAAATCGGAAAAGACGGACGAACAGACACCAACTATAGAGAATTTGGAACTTGTTCAGCTGGAAAATGCCGTTATGATAATGTAACCTCAGATATCACAATTAACTTAAAAGTCACTAAGAAAGATGGAAAAGAGTACCAAGTCCAAAAAATCGTAAAACTTTAATTAGCCTCGTTTTAGTTTGACATTTTTGAAAACCCGTGATATAAGTTTCGTTATGGTTGAAAATCGTCCAGAAGAAATTAAAATTGCCGCACCTGCTGATTTAAGATGGCCAAGTGTAATCGACAATTTAGTGAGAGATGGAAGTGAGCTTGTGTTTATGCCTTATCAAGTCGGCAAACCTATGGAAGAGGAAAGTCGAGTAATTTGTTTTGTGGTTCCTAAAGATACATCATTAGTTTATCAAGGCGAAGGTTTATGGGGCTTAGAAAACAGTCAAGGTCAATACTTAGGCCCTGGTAGACAGCAATGGGGCTTAACGCTGGAAGAAGCTGAAGAAATTTACAATAGAGCAAATCCTTTGCCTCCGTCTGAAGCTGGTCTTTAGAGCTTCCTGGTAAATTCTTATAAGCCCACTTTATGTAGTGTTTTTGATTGTTAAATCACACTATTTTCGTGAAATGCCTCTTGACACTTTTCACGGAATTGAGCACAATATGTTTATGGTTCAAAGTGGGAAAAAGTGGGACAATTGATCCACATTGATCCAATCAGGCAGCCCGCGCCAACTGCGGGGTAAATATGTTGATAGGCAGGCAAGATACTAAAATTGATGAGAAAAACAGAATTATATTACCAGCTAAATTTCGACGTGAACTGGGTGACAATTTAATTGTTACTCAAGGATTTGAAGGCTCTTTGATAGTTATATCGGTTAGTAAATTTGAACTTCTTCTCGAAGGAACAAGAGGAAAACCAATTATTGATAAAAACGCACGAGAGATAGAAAGATTTCTTTTGGGTAATGCTTCGGAAGTTGGACTAGATGACAAGGGAAGGTTTATAATTCCTGCCTATTTAAGAGAATATGCGAGCTTGAGTGATGAAGTAAGTATTTTGGGAGTAATTAGATATGTGCAAATTTGGGACAAAAAGCGTTGGGAACAACATAATTTAGAATTAATTAAAAAAATCGAACCAATTACTGAAAAAATAACAAAAAACAATGAAATATCATAAATCTGTACTTTTAAATGAAGGTATTAATGCATTGAATGTTGCTAAGGGTCGAAAATATATTGATGCGACTCTTGGTGGCGGTGGACACACTGAAGAGTTATTAAACCGTGGTGGAGTAGTTCTGGGAATTGATCAGGACGATGAAGCACTCTCTTTTGTTAAAGCTAGACTTGATAGTAAAAACTTGATTCTCGCTAAGGGAAATTTCAGGAATATTGACACAGTAGCTCGGGCACACGGATTTGAGAAGGTATGGGGAATTCTTTTTGATTTAGGAATTTCTTCACACCAGATTGATACGCCGGAGAGGGGATTTTCATACATTTTACCTGGACCCTTAGACATGAGGATGGATAAAGATTTAACTGTTAAGGCTAGCGATCTAGTAAATGCCTTAGGTAAAAGTGAGCTCATAGAATTATTTAAAAATTTTGGTGAAGAAACAAATGCAAATAGAGTTTCGGATTTAATTATTAAGAGAAGAAAGATAGCGCCATTTAAAACTACAGACGACTTAACGTTAACCTTAGCAACAGCTTATGGATTCAAGACAGTAAATGACTTTGCAAGAGCAACATCAGGAAAAAGAGTATTTCAAGCATTAAGAATAGCGGTTAACGACGAATTAGGAAGCTTAAAAGAAGCACTTCCTAAGGCATTAGATTTACTTGAGAATGAGGGAAGAATTGCGATAATCACATTTCACTCCCTGGAAGACAGGATAGTGAAAAGAGCATTCCTGGAATTTCAAGCAAAAAAACTTGGGAAAATTTTAACAGATAAACCGATATTACCAACACAAGAGGAAATTAAAGAAAATGGCAGGAGTAAAAGCGCAAAGCTTAGGATATTTGAAAAGTTATGAAAAAACCAATATTTGTTTTAGCCATTTTAATATTAGTAATTGTAGGACTATTTATAACTCGAACTGCAATTTCTAATAAAATTTCAACAAAAGGAGTTGCTCTTGGAAAAACTCAAGATGAGCTAGTGAGGGTTAGGACTGAGAATGTTATTTTAAGAGAAAAAATTTATTCCTTAAGCTCCCTAACTCATGTTGCTTCAGAAGCTGCGCGAATCGGCTTTGTTGACAGTAAGTCAAATTTTGCCCTAACAAAGGCTAAGCCAATCGCATCTCTTAGATGATTTTAAGATATCGTACAGTTCTACTTTTCTTTACTTTAATTTTCGGGGTTATTTTGCTTCGTCTTTTCTACTGGCAAGTTGTTAAGGCTGAAGCTCTATCTGAGTTAGGTCAAATCCAGTATGGGCAATCTATAAAAATTGAACCCGTAAGGGGTGAAATTATGACTTCTGATGGATTTCCTATTGCAGCGAATAAAATTACCTATCTTTTATATGCAAATCCCAAAGAAGTAAAAAATAAAACTCAAGTTTCAAGATTTTTATCCCAGAGTTTAGGAATTGATGAAGCATCAATCAGTGCACAGCTGGATCAAGATCTTTTTTGGGTGCCAATTGCCCATGGAATCGATCCTCAGGTTCGGGCGCAGATAGAAAAAGAAAAAATATTAGGTCTTGGGTTTGAAAAACAATTTGAAAGATTTTATCCTGAGGCTTCAATGGCAGCAAATCTTTTAGGTTTTGTTGGAAAAGATGATAATGGCAGCAGTAAAGGTTATTCTGGAATTGAAGGATACTATGATAGGCTTTTAAGGGGAAAAAATGGATCTGCGATTCAAATACACGACGCTATAGGTAGGCCAATTTTAGCAAGAGTAGATAATGAGAAATCCTTTGGAACTGACGGGAGCAGTTTAAACCTTCATATTAATCGCTCAATACAATTTCTGGCAGAAAAAAAGCTTAAGGAGGGAATTGAAAGATATGGAGCAGCAGGTGGAATGGTGGGAATTATGGATCCAGCGACGGGTGCTATAATTACGATGGCAAATTTTCCTACGTATGATCCTGCAAAATACGGCGAATATTCAAGTGATTTATATAAGAATACATTTGTCACAAATCTATATGAGCCTGGCTCTACCTTTAAGCCTCTTGTTATGTCAGCTGCTTTTAATGAAAAACTATTAACACCTCAAAGTAAATGTCCGATCTGCTCGGGTCCAGTTTCAGTAGGCGGATACGATCTTCATACATGGAATGATGAATATTATGAAAATGCGACTATGCTTGAAGTAATTCAGCATTCCGATAATACTGGAATGGTCTATACGGCTCAAAAGTTAGGCCTGGATCGAATGTTGAAATATTTAGATCGCTTTGGAATAGGAAAACTTACTGGGATTGACTTGCAGGGAGAAGTAGTTTCTGATATTAAAGCTAAAGAGAATTGGTATGCAGTAGATCTTGCAACTACTGGTTTTGGACAAGGAATCTCGATTACTCCAATTGAACTTTTAACAGCTTTTTCGTCCATAGCTAATAATGGAATCATGATGGAGCCACATATTGTTTCTTCTGTTACTGATGTTCATGGAGAGGTAACCAAAATTCCACCTAAGGAAATTGGAAAACCTATTAGCCCAGCTACAGCAAAAGTGATGACGCAGGTTTTAGTGAATGCAGTTGATAAAGGAGAAGCTAAATGGGCAAAAATAGATGGGTATAAAGTAGCAGGAAAAACTGGAACCGCCTCTATCCCAGTTGAGGGAAAATATGACCCAAACAAAACTATAGCTTCATTTATAGGATTTGCGCCTGCAAATGATCCTAAATTCATTATGTTAGTGATTTTAGACAGGCCAACTGCTAGAATCTACGGTGCAGAGACAGCTGCACCAATATTCTTTGGGATTGCAAAAGAACTTTTTACTTATTATGGAATAGCTCCCGACGAATAGGTTAACTAAGATATGAGGAATTTATTAATAAAATTTTATTTGTCTTATATTCGGTATTTTGCAAAGATTCAACTTAAGAAAATAAATCCTGTTGTAATTGGGATTGGAGGAGCGAGTGGAAAATCTTCAACAGCTTTTTTAGTTGGAAAAGTTTTGGGATCGAAATTTAATATTAAAGAAGGAAAAGGGAAAAATAGCGAGACAGGGATCCCATTAAATATTCTTGATATTGATGTTGTAAATTATACCCTCAAGGAATGGTTTAAGGTTTTACTTTTTGCACCTTTTAAAATTTTAACAAACAGCAGGAAATATGAGTTTTTGGTTTTAGAAATGGGAATTGATAGTCCAAAACCTCCGAAAAATATGGAATATCTTCTTTCTATCGTTACGCCAAATGTTGGAGTTTTGACAAATATAGATATCGAGCATAGTCTTAACTTTGATAACTTAATAAATGAAGAGGATGATATAAAAAGGAGAGAGCAAATTTTGAATCTTACCGCTAAGGAAGAAGGAAGACTCCTTAAGGCAATTGATGCGAATGGTACTTCGGTAGTAAATCTTGATGACAATCAGATAAGAAACCTTCTTCCTCTAAAGTCCAAAACAGTTACGATTTCAGCAAATGATAAAAATGCAGACTTTTATATTTCTAGTATTCAGGTGTCTGAGAAAAATTTTACAATTAATTTTATCTTTCTAAAAGATCGATATAGTCTCAATATTCCAATGCCTCTGCCTAAGTATTTTGCCTACTCACTTATGGAAGTTGTTGCTATAGCGTTTATTTGTAAATTCAGCATTAATGAAGCACTACGATTAATTGAGGAAAATTTTTCTCTTCCTCCGGGAAGGTTTTCAATATTTGAAGGTGTAAAGGATGCTCTAATCATAGATTCTTCGTATAATTCCTCTTTAGCTGCAGCAAAAGGTGCAATTGAGATAATTGGTGAAATTAAAAAAGGAAGAACAGTAGGAATTTTGGGAGATATGAGAGAGCTTGGAACTTTAAGTAGAATACAGCATACGGATCTCGCAAAAGTAATTCTTAAAAATTTAGACTTCGTAATTCTTATTGGCCCGCTAATGAGCGAATTCGTCGCTCCAATTTTAGAAAAAAATAATTTTAAATTTAAATGTTTTGAAACTTTCAGAGAGGCTAAGGATGTAATTAGAGAAGAAATTCATAAAGGAGATTTAGTTTTAGTAAAAGGCTCGCAGAATACGCTTTTTCTTGAAAGAGCAGTGGAAATGCTTCTTAAGAATAAAGGAGACGAAGATTTTTTACCGAGACGAGGAAGCTTTTGGAATAAGATGCGCCGAGTGTAGTTGGGGTATAATTAAACTATGTTTCAAAAAATTAAAAATGTTTACCATCATGTAGTAGCTTTTTTTGCAAATCTAACATATATTTTCCCAGGAAGAAAACTTACAGTAATTGGAGTTACGGGAACTGATGGAAAAACAACCACAGTAAATCTTATTTATCACATTCTAAAATCAAGTGGTAGAAATGTGTCCATGCTTACGAGTATTGGTGCATCAGTTGGCAAGAAAGATTATGAAACTGGTTTTCATGTAACTACTCCAAATCCTTTTGCTCTTCAAAAATTTCTTAGACAGGCTGTTCAATCAGGAAGTAAGTATTTCGTTTTGGAAGTAACCTCTCATGCGCTTGACCAATACAGGACTTGGGGCATACCTTTTAAGGTGGGTGTTTTAACAAATATTACAAGCGAGCATTTAGATTATCACAAAACTTTTGATAATTATTTACATACAAAAGAAAAGCTTCTAAAAATGGCGAAGATTGCAATAGTTAATAGGGATGATGGGAGTTATACACTTTTATCGGATGCAAAAAACAGTAAAGAAAATAAAAATTGGATTACATATGGATTTTCCGAAAGCGCTGATGTAAATCTTAATAACTTTCCGTTCGATTCCCGTGTAATGATTGATAGTTTTAATAAATATAATGTTCTAGCTGGCGCAGCTGTCGCTAAGACATTAGGTTTAACTCACGAAGAGATAAGAAGCGCCATTAAAACCTTTAAGCTTCCACTTGGAAGAGTGGACTTTGTATATGAGGATGATTTTTCAGTTCTAATTGATTTTGCACACACGCCAAATGCGTTCGAGCAATTGCTCGGTTCATTACGTGAGCATACAAGTGGTAGGATAATTCATGTTTTTGGTTCAGCTGGGGAGCGGGATCATGCAAAAAGGCCTTTCATGGGAGAAACCTCTTCAAAGCATGCTGACATTTTAATATTAACTGCTGAAGATCCAAGAAGCGAAGATGTTGATAAAATTATTGACGAGATTGCAAGTGGGATTAAGAAAAAAGATGCAAAAGTATTTAGATTAGCCGATAGAAAAGATGCGATTAATGCAGCAATTGAGATGGCAGGAAAAGGAGATTTAGTTGTTGTAACTGGGAAGGCTCACGAAAAATCTATGACTTATGGAAATCGTGATTTACCATGGGATGAATACAAAGTTGTAGATACTGCGATTAGAACAAGAAAGTAATTTATAAGTTTGATTCAAGACGAAAATATGGATTATAAAAAAATAAAGAAAATTCACTTTACGGGGATTAAGGGGGTTGGGATGACGCCGCTTGCAATAATTGCTAAAGAAGCAGGTTTTAAAGTGACCGGATCAGATGTTTCTGATGTGTTTATTACTGACAAAGAATTAAAAAAAGCCGGAATTGAAAAGATTGAAGAATTTACCGAAAGTAATGTTGAAGGTGTGGATCTTGTGATTGCTACAGCGGCACATGGTGGATCAGAGAATATAGAAGTTTTAAGAGCAAAAGAACTTGGAATTTCAGTTCTCAATCAAGGACAAGCACTGGGCGCTTTTCAAAAGGGGGAAATTTTTGGTAAAAAATTAAAAGGAATTTCAATATCTGGATCTCATGGAAAAACTACAACAACTGCTATGACTGCCACAGTATTTGAAAATGCAGGGCTTAAGCCTTCGTATGTGATTGGAACTTCTGACATTCCCTCACTCGGTTCTTCCGGACACTATGGACGCGGAGATTTTTTTATAACCGAATCTGATGAATATTTTGCAGATATAATTTCGGACAAGGTTCCAAAATTTTTATATCAAAATCCGGAAATTTTAGTTGTTACAAATATTGATTTTGATCATCCAGATATTTACGGTAGTCTTGAAGAAATAAAAAAAGTATTTGTAGATTTTACAAAGAGAATTGCGCCTTCGGGAGTTTTGATTGCTTGTGGCGATGGGGTTGATAATAGAGATTTTCTTAAAAGAGTAGACGCCAGGAAAATTACATACGGATCATCACCTGATAATGATTATGTTTTAGAAAGGGTTAGCTCTTCTCCGGATAAAATGTTTTTTTGGGTAAAATCTCACAATGCTTCTTTAGGACAATTTTCCATGAATGTTTTCGGAGAACAAAATGCAGTAAACGGACTTGGAGCAATTGTTGCAGGAATAGAAGCGGGGTTAACAGTTGAACAGATTAGACACGGATTAAGTCAATTTAAGGGAACTAAAAGAAGGTCAGAATTTATTGGCAATCTAACCTCAGGGGGTCTTTTGTATGATGATTATGCTCACCATCCTGTTGAAATTAAAAATACTTTGGCTGCTTTTAGAAAAGCATTTCCAAAACACAAGATAATTCCAATTTTTCAACCTCATATGTATTCTCGTACAAAGGCACTTTTTTCTGAATTTTCCTCTTCTTTTTCTGATGCTGATTTAGTTCTAGTTGCTGAAATATTTCCTTCCTTCAGGGAGAAAGTTGATGAGAATTTTTCTTCAAGTTTACTTGTCGAAGAAGTTAAAAAATTTGGAAAAGATGCATTTTATTTCCCCACTCTTTCGGATGTGGTAAAATATGTGACTTCAAAGACTTTTGATAAGAATACAATTATAATTACAATGGGAGCAGGAGATGTATATAAGATTGGAAAGGAAATTTTAAATGGATGATAAATTCATAATAACTGGTGGTAAAAGGCTTTCTGGAACTGTTCAGGTAAGTGGCGCAAAGAATGTAGCTTTAAAAGCTTTAGTAGCGGCGTGTTTAACTTCGGAAGAAGTAGTAATCGAAAATGTTCCTTTGATTTCTGATTTATTTACTATGGTGGATATTATCGAAGAATTGGGAGGAAAAGTTAAAAAAGAAGACCACAAGCTTGTTGTTAATGTTCCTCATTTCTCAAAAACAAAAATTGATTTAGAAAATGGCGCAGAGATTAGAACATCTGCTCTTTTTATGTCACCACTTCTCGCAAGAATGAATGAAGCTGTAATTCCAAACCCTGGGGGTTGCAGAATTGGCGCTCGACCAATAGACCGGACAGTAGAAGGTTTGAAAGCCATGGGAGTGGAGATCGAATACAGGAGTTCTGACGGATATTTTTATATGAAAGCTCCAAATGGCCTTAATGGCGCAGATTATACTTTCAAAAAGAGCACTCATACAGGAACTGAGACATTATTAATGGCAGCTGTTTTAGCAAAAGGAGTAACGACCTTAAGAAATAGTGCGGAAGAGCCAGAAATTGATGAATTAATTTCTTTCTTGAATAAAATGGGAGCTAAAATTATTAAGAAAGATAAAAGAACCATAGAGATCACGGGAGTGGAGAAAATGCATGGCGCAACTCTTGAAATTGGTCCTGATAGGAATGAGGCGGTGACGATTGCGATTGCTGCAATTATCACAAAAGGAGACGTGTTAATTGAGAATATTAAAAACACTGACATATTAGAATTCGTTAAAAAACTTGAAGAGATTGGTGGAGGAGTAGAGATAAAAGATAAGGGAATTAGATTTTTTTATAAAGGAGAAATTACTGCAACAAATATTGAGACCTGGGTTTATCCAGGATTTATGACGGATTGGCAAGCGCCATGGGCAGTTTTAATGAGTCAAGCGAAAGGAGAATCTGTAATTCACGAAAGAGTTTATGAGAGTAGATTCAGTTATGTTAGTCAGCTTCAGAAAATGGGGGCAGATATAGAGCTTTTTAATCCAGAAGTTGAGGATCCAGAAGAATTCTATAATTTTAATATTGAAGATGACAAAAAGGATAATAAGCACGCAGCTAGAATTATAGGTCCTACTAATTTACATAATGCTGTTGTTTCAATTACTGATCTTAGAGCAGGAGCTACTTTAGTTCTTGCAGCTCTTGCTGCGGAAGGAGAAAGTGTTATTTTAGAAGTTCATCATTTAGATCGGGGATATGAAAAATTTGAAGACAGGCTTAATAGTTTGGGAGCAGAAGTTGTAAGGGAAAAGGATGAGTAAAATAGGTGGTGTAATATTAGCTGCAGGCAAAGGAACCCGGATGAACTCAACTACTGTAAATAAAGTAGCGCTTCCTCTTGCGGGAAAACCTATGATTGTCCACGCGCTTGATCTTTTAGAGAGTTTAAATGTTGATCCAGTCATTATAGTAGTTGGATTTGCCAAGGAATCTGTGATGTCAAAAGTCACGAAAAAAGTAATTTATGCAGAGCAATTAGAAAGACTTGGAACTGCTCATGCAGTTGAGACTGCACTTGTCCAATTACCGGAGGGTGTAGAAAATATATTGGTAATTCAGGGAGATGATTCAGCGTTTTACGAAGAAGAAGCGTTAAGAAAAATGATTGACGTGCATCTATCTAATAATAATGGGCTCACTTTTTTAACAGTCGAATTATCAAACCCAACTGGGCTTGGAAGAGTGGTTAGGGATGAAGAGGGAAAGGTATTAAAAATTGTTGAAGAAAAAGATGCGACGGATGAAATAAGAGAGGTAAAAGAAATAAATGCTGCATGTTATGTTTTTAATGTTTCATTTCTCAGAAAATATTTACCTTTTGTAGAGAAGAGCCCCGTAACCGGGGAGTACTACTTAGTAAGTCTAATTGAAGTAGCGCAAAAAAATAAAGAAAAATTTGAGGCGATTAAAGGTGGGCTTGTTTCATGGCGAGGCGTAAATACCCCAGAGGAGTTATTGGAAGCAGAGAAGCTCTATAAAAAAGTTAATTCATAAAACTCCTAAAATTTGAATAAAAGTGTATCAAAAGATATAATTGTATTCTATGGATCTAGCAAAACTATTAGGACTCATGCTTTTGTCCACTGTCGCGACTGGAATTCTCATAATTCCATTCATAGATTTTCTTTATAAAGTAAAACTCAGACGTCAAAATCAAAAGACGATGGATATTTTTAACAAGCCTACGCCTTTCTTTGACAAGTCTAATAAATGGAAAGTTGGAACCCCCTTTGGAGGGGGCGCTTTAATTATCGGAGTAGTTACAGTTCTTTCTCTTTGGAGTTACGGAATTTTTAGTGTAGATATAAAGCTTTGGGAAGTTCTAGCTCTTCTTTTTTCATTCGTAAGCTTTGGAATACTAGGTCTTTATGATGATTTAAAAAAACTTGTAAGTAATCCTACAAAGCATGCTTTTTTTGGTCTAAGATTTCGTCATAAGTTTTTGATTCAATGGGGGCTCGCATTTCTAATTTCCTTAATTCTTTATTTCCCGCTGGGATATAAGTCTATTTTTATAACAGGAATAGGAACTTTGGATTTAGGAATTTTCTATATTTTTCTCTCCATGTTCGCAATTGTTTCTTTTGTGAATGCATTCAATATAGCAGATGGATTGGACGGTCTAGCTCCAGGATTACTTCTGATTTGTCTCGGGGCATTTTTAGCAATTTCTTCAACAGCTCTGGATTCAACTCTTGCAATATTTATTGCGATTCTTATTGGAAGTGTCTCAGCATTTTTGTATTTTAATATTTATAAGGCAAGAATTTGGCTTGGAGATGTGGGTTCAATGTCACTAGGTGCATCACTTGCGGTAATCGGACTTTTAAATAATAAAATTTTGGCTTTAGCCGTAATTGGAGGAGTTTTTATAATCGAAATCGGATCTTCTCTGCTTCAAATTTTAAGTAAAAAATATTTAGGTAGAAAAATTTTTCCTGTAGCTCCATTCCATCTTCTGCTTCTTAAAAGAGGCTGGGAAGAACCAAAGATTGTAATGCGCGCTTGGCTTTTAGGATTTTTCTTCGCTGTTTTAGGTCTATTTATCGCGGTTTTATCTAAGTAGCGCCTCTTTCTCCGTTCCCAATTTTTACGTATACTATATTAATACTTATGCTTAAAGTAAAAAAAATCAGTATAAGAAAATCAGATTTTTTACTACTTTTATCAGTCATTGTCCTAACAGCTTTTGGGTTGTTCATGATTTATGATGCCTCAAGCTATGTAGCTTTTAGAGATTTTGGTGATAAATACCGATACATAAAAGACCAGATGATGTGGGTAGTTATTGGATTTAGTGCTTTAACTTTAGTTTCCTTTATCGATTACCATAAGTATTATAATCTTGCGTTGCCATTTCTAATTACTGCCATTGGACTTTTGTTTTTAGTTTTCGTGCCGGGTCTCGGAATATCGGCGCTGGGTGCGAAACGCTGGATTAATTTGGGTTTTTTTGTGCTTCAGCCATCGGAACTTGTTAAGCTTTCTCTAGCCATTTACTTATCTGCTTGGTTTTCTACTAAAGAAAAGGGGAGATTTTTGGCGTTTCTTATGTTGATCGGATTTGTGATAATGCTTGTTATGCTTCAGCCTGATATGGGCACCGCTGTGATCATTCTTGGTCTGTCAGTGATTCTTTATTTTTTATCTGGTGGAAGTGTTCTGCATATCTTAGGTTTAGCACCAATTGTTGGAATTGGAGGACTTGGATTAGTACTTCTTGAGCCTTATCGTGCAGCAAGACTTGCAACATTTCTAAATCCTCACCAAGATATCGCTACTTCCTCTTATCACTTAAGACAAATTTTAATTGCACTTGGATCGGGTGGGCTATTTGGCGTTGGGATTGGAAATTCCCTTCAAAAATATGCCTATCTTCCAGAGGCGACAACTGATTCAATTTTTGCAATAATTGCAGAAGAGGTGGGGTTTTTTGGTGTTACAATTTTTATATTAATTTTTCTATTCGTGATTTACAGAGGATTTTATATTTCAGTTAGAGCCAAAGACACTTTTGGTAAACTTTTAGCAGGTGGAATTACATCATATCTTGCACTTCAGATAATTGTTAATTTGGGTGCTCAGACTGCTTTATTGCCTCTTACTGGAGTTCCGTTGCCATTTATTTCTTATGGTGGATCTGCTTTGACAGTGAATTTAGTTTCGATTGGAATTCTATTAAATATTTCAAGGCAAGGAAATTTGACGATAAATCCTAAAGAAGGGATTGGGTTTAAATTATCTAAATTAAAATTATGAAGGTTATAATTATAGGAGGGCATCTTACACCTGCTCTTTCTGTTATAGAAAAATTAGAGGGTAAAGCTGAAATTCTTTATGTAGGAAGAAAACACGGAATAGAAGGTGATAAAGCAGTTTCCTTAGAATATACGACAATTAATGATAGGAAGATTCCTTTTGTGGAATTAAAGACTGGGAGGCTTCAAAGGTCAATTACTCGCTACACTGTTCCATCCGTTGCAAAAACTCCAGCTGGATTTTTGAGAGCCATGGTAATCTTAAAAAGATTCAAGCCAGATGTAGTTGTAGGATTTGGTGGCTATGTCAGTGTTCCGGTAATTCTTGCGGCAAAAACTTTAAAGATTCCTGTCGTTATTCATGAGCAAACTCTTGAAGCAGGTGGAGCGAATAGATTTGTCGCACGTTTTGCAGATAAAATTTGTATTTCATTTGATACATCTCTTAAGTATTTTCCAAAAGAAAAAGTTGTTTTAACTGGAAATCCTGTTAGAGATGCTATCCATTATCCCAAAAAGAAGTTTCCGCTAGAAACAAATGACCCTGTGATTTATATAACTGGTGGAAGTCAAGGTTCACATTTTATTAATCATATGATTTCGGAGTGTTTAGCAAAGCTTTTAGACAAATATGTTTTAGTTCATCAGACTGGAGACTCATCAGAATTTAAAGATTTTGACAAACTCTCTATTCTTAAAGATGGGCTTAATAATGGAAAAAGAGATCGATATATTATTTCTAAGTTTTATTCACCATATGAAGTTGGAGCTGTTATGAAAAGAGCAGATCTTGTTATTTCGCGTGCTGGAGTTAATACTATTTCAGAGCTCATTATTTTAGAGAAGCCCTCTTATTTGATTCCACTTCCAATTTCTCAGAAAGATGAGCAAATGAAAAACGCTGAATTTCTAAAAAAACTTGGTCTTGGAGAGGTGGGAAACCAAAAGTCTTTAACTGTAGAGATGTTTTTTAGAGAAGTGACCGGAATGATGGAGAATATTAAAAATTATAAAATAAAGCATCACAAGTCTCATTTTCCAAAGAATGCAGCCGAAAAAATTGTAGAAGTAATTTATGCTGCCTCGAAGAAGTCTAACTAAAAAACAAAAAAAGGAAATTTCCCGGAGAAGACTAGGAATAGTCCTAATTTTCCTAGGGCTGCTTATCAATGCGGGAGTGTTGTTTTATTTGGTATTTTTAGAAAAAGATCCACCAATTTTAAATCCTCTATCAAAAGACCAGACCTCTAGTAGTAGGATAATTTCTAAAACGCTAAAAGAACATAAGATATCATATAAGGATTTAGAGACAACAAGAGACCTCATGTATAAAATAAAATTTGAGAATGATGCTGAAGCGATAATAGATCCAAAAAAAGACATAGAAGAACAGATATCCTCTTTACAACTCATCCTCTCTCAGCTTAAAATAGAGGGTAAGGCGTTTAAACGTCTTGATTTTAGTTATCAAAAACCGATCATTTCATTTTAAATCATGACTGAAGGAAAAATTGTTGTTGGAGTAGACATTGGAACCTCAAAAATTATCACCATCATTACGCGTGTTGATGAGTTTGTGAATGTCATGGGAGTTTCAGAGGTAAAATCCTCAGGAATAAAAAAGGGCCAAATCGTAAACATAGAAGAAGCAGTTCTCGCAATCAATTCTTCGATTGAAGCAGCTGAGAGAATGGCCGGAGTTTCAGTATCTCGAGTTATAGCATCAGTTGGAGGTGGTAACATTGAGTCTCAGAATTCTCGGGGAGTTGTAGCCGTAGCTCAGCCTGAAGGTGAAATTAATTCTACGGATGTGTCCAGAGTAATTGATGCAGCAAAAGCCATTTCTCTTCCTTCAACTCGCGAAATTATACATGTTCTTCCACGTAGCTATACAGTTGATGGGCAAGAAGGAATAAAAGATCCAGTAGGAATGAGTGGTACGAGACTTGAGGTGGAAACACATATTATTACTGCTGGAAGCCCGACTGTTAGAAATTTAGAAAAAGCATTCTCTCAGGTAGGAGTTGATGTAGATGCAATGGTTTTCTCAGGCTATGCTTCTGGTTTGTCAGTTCTTTCAGATACAGAAAAAGAGCTTGGAGTAGTACTGGTTGACATTGGTGCTGGAACTACGGATATCTCAATTTATATTGATGGATCACAAGCTTTTTCTTCAGTGCTTCCAATTGGAGCAAGACATATTACAAATGATTTAGCGATAGGACTTAGAATTTCTTTAGAGTCAGCTGAAAAAGTAAAACTTTTTCTCTCAAAACCTTTAAAAAAAGTTTTGAGATTTGATGAGGGAGAAGGGGAAGCTAAAGAAAAGAAAGCAACGGATGAAGTTGATTTAGCATCGCTTGGTCTTCCAGAGCAGCTTAGTAAGGTTTCACAAAAAACTTTAATTGACGGAATTATTCGACCACGCTTAAACGAAATATTTACTATGGTAGGTCTTGAAATTAAAAAATCAGGATTTGGTGGTCAAACTCCCTCAGGATTAGTCATAACTGGAGGAGGAGCAAGAACAGTTGGAGCAGTAGATTGCGCAAAAAGAATGCTCGCAATGCCAGTTCGAATTGGGGAACCCATGAATATTAAGGGAATTATTGATGAAATTCAGGAATCTCCATATTCTGCCGTGGTGGGTTTGTCTATATATGGTGCAATGATTGGAATGGAATCCACTTCTAATTTTAAAATGCAAATTCCAGGAATTCCTTCAATTAGGATGGGTAAGGCGCCAAAGAAAATATTAGATCTTATAAAATCTTTCATTCCATAATTTGCTTCGTAAATATTGCCCTAGTAGCGTTTAGCCCTCTTGCAAAATGATAAGTCATCTGTTACGATTTCGGGACTATGCTCATCAAGCCTCAAACAACAAATTTCGCTAAGATTCGTGTTATGGGTATAGGCGGAGGAGGAAGCAACGCTCTTAATTCCATGATCTCACAGTCCACAATTGCTGGCGTAGATTTTATAGCGGTTAATACAGACGCGCAAAGTTTACTCCTTAATCAAGCAGCTACAAAAGTTCAAATAGGTGAAGATTTTACTAAAGGACTTGGAAGTGGCGGAAATCCAGAAGTTGGCGCAACTGCTGCAGAGGAATCTTATGAAAAATTAAAAGATATCCTAGAGGGAACTGATATGGTTTTTCTTACAGCGGGTATGGGTGGAGGAACAGGAACAGGTGCTACCCCAGTAATTGCTCGTGCTGCAAAAGAGGTAGGAGCGTTAACCGTAGCCGTTGTTACTAAGCCCTTTACATTTGAAGGAACTAGAAGAATGGTAGCTGCAGAAGAAGGAATTGAGCTACTAAAAGATAAAGTAGATACATTAATTGTGATTCCAAATCAGAGAATTTTAGACGTTGTGGATAAGAAGCTTTCACTTCTTGAAGCTTTTAAGGTTGCAGACTCAGTTCTTACCCAGGGAGTTCAGGGAATATCCGACCTTATCACTATGCCAGGACTTATTAATGTTGATTTCGCAGACGTCAGAACGATTATGCAAAATGCAGGATCTTCTCTTATGGGTATTGGAACTGGAGTTGGAGAAAATAGAGCACAGGCTGCAGCGCGTTCTGCAATCGCATCGCCTCTTTTAGAAATAACCATGGAAGGCGCTCGTGGAGTTCTCTTTAATGTTATCGGAGGGCCAGATCTAACAATGAGCGAGGTAGATGAAGCAGCTAAAATTATTTCTGCTGCAGCTGATAGTGACGCAAATATAATTTTCGGTGCAACAATTGACGAGACCATGAGAGATCAAATGAAAATTACGGTTATAGCGACAGGGTTTGACTCAGCAAGACAAACTTTAAGAGAATTTGTAGCGCCACCTATTAGAGAAAACTATAATGT
>CAZBFH010000001.1:0-6990 GCA_964491185.1 uncultured Gammaproteobacteria bacterium | reverse complement strand
CCCGCATTCCTTCGACAAAAAAATTAGAGTACTGCTGGCGAGTTACCTTTATACGGTGAGTAAATAGAATCATTTCTAGTCTCATAATCAGTCAGTTCAAATAAAATAACACATCAAGTATAGAAAACCCATTAAGATCAAGGAAAAGTAATCTCTAATTTACTGAAAAAGCTAACTTCAGCAGAGAATCTGCTATAATACCCCAAATGGACCTACAAACTCTTCAGCTAATTTTTTATTCATTGGGAATTATTTTTTTTACATTATTATGTATTCTAATTTTATTTATCCTAATAACTCTCTTTATAGTTAAGAAAAAAATTAATAATTTGTCTGGTCAGTTAGGGAATAAAGTGGAACATGCTAAAGATCTTTATGATCATAAGGAAAAATATATTCTTAGATTTATGGGTAAAGGGTCCAGTTCGATAATAGAAACAATTTCCGAAATCTTTGTAAAGAATAAAAAAAAGTAGATTCTCTTTTATTTTTTTCCGTTTCCTAATTTCTTAACTGTCTTTTTACGTGGCTTAGATTTTGTGGTGTTAGATTTTGTTGAGTTAGATTTTCTGAATTGCTCTTTAAATTTCTCATAAAAACTAATTGAAATATCTTGAATATTTTTTTTTGTTTTCTCATCCTTCATGGCTACGGTAGCCACGACTGCAACACCTGCTCCAACAATTGCACCTGCAATACTTGCAAAAATTAAACCCATATCATTATCTTTTTCTTCAAGTTTACCAATGTGTTTCATATTCCTGACACATTATAGTGAATTAAATCATAAAATCCAATACAGAATGAGAATATCTCCTATTGACCAAATAATACTAGCCTCGCAAGGCCTGGCCTTGCGTGCGTAGAGTTATTGATCGAGTATATTCGTTTGATAATAAAATCCTTCATGGTCATATAGGAACACTTTTGAATTACAGTTATTAAGCAATCAAGATCACTGTTCTCAGTCAGATTTAGGTTTATGATATGTCTTAGTCTAAGTTGAGGCAGGAAATTAACTAAATGTACTAACCTAAATTAGTTAATCGAGAAACAATTAGGAAAATTACAAAGTAATATCTAATTCTTCTTACCTGCCCCAGCCTAGTCATAAATATGATTACAGTTCCGTTAACTCATTCGAGAGTAGCTACTCCAAGCAGATTATTATTCGGACCCATCGAGCAAAATAAATATCTGTGGAAAAACTTGATTATTGATAAAACTAATCAAAAAACAAGGGTGAGTAAGTTTTATGAAATAGGTGTCGTAAAAGCCTTTTGGGTGGTTTTGACATCTCAGGTTAAATAGTAAATTTCATTTTCAGCTCAATATCGTATATAATAGTCCTATAGAATTCCTCAAGATAAATGGATATAAATAAAACTCAGGAATTTGAAACGTTTTACAGACAGTTTAAAATTCGTAATTATAAAAAAGGCGAAATGCTGATTCGAGCAGATGATGATCCTCAAGGTATTTTTTGCTTAACTAAAGGATTTGTAAGGCAATTTACGATTTCCAAACAAGGCTATGAATTAACATTGCACATCCTAAAACCTATTTCATACTTCCCTATGGTTTGGGCTATAAATGGTACGCCAAATGTTTATTATTTCGAAGCTTTGACGCCTGTCGAGGTAGGACGGGCACCTCGGGATGAGGTAGTAAATTTCATAAAAGATAAGCCCACAGTAATCTTTGAGCTAATGAGCGAATTGGTAGAAGATTATGCAGAATCTTTAACCCGAATTGAGCATCTAGTATTTAGTGATGCATACAGAAGGGTAATTTCCGTTTTGCTTTATATTGCGAAGCATTTTGGCGAAGAAACTAAAAAAGGAATAATTGTTAAGCACCGTTTTACCCAGCAGGACATAGCGACATTAGTTGGAGTTGCTAGGGAAACTGCAAGTCTTGAATTGGTGAAGCTTGAGAAAAAAGGATTGGTAAGATATGTTGATCATTCCATGATTTTTGATAATATTGATAAATTAAACACAGAATTGACCTCAGCTCGTTTAAAAGTGTAATAAAGGTTACCAATAAGTAGTTAGCCAAATTGCACATTTCTAGCCTTGCCACGTTACTGTATGATTTTTCTTTTCGACATATACTCTATGTGTTAGGAGGTGAAAAATATGACAGAGTTAGTAAAAGAAACAATAATAACAGAGGGAACAGATGCTACCAGGAAAGTAGAGAGTGTAACTAATAGAGATGCTACAAGTTACCAAACCGTTGAATATTTAGTATATTTTCTGTTTGGGGTACTTGAAGTTCTTTTAATTTTCCGATTTATACTTAAATTCTTGGGGGCAAGTTATTCAAGTGCATTTATAGGAATAATTTATACCATAACAAATATCCTCGTAATGCCTTTTGAAGGAATTTTTAGTAAATGGTTTACGAAGGGAGTCGAGACCACTTCAGTACTCGAACCAGCAACAATAGTTGCAGTAATCGTTTATGCGGTAATAGGATTTGGGATTGTTAAATTAATCAGGATATTGTCTGGTAAACAGCAGTCAACTACATAGTTAGCTGAATAGTTTTAGAAAAATTTTAAAGGGGGTGAAAAATAATGAATATACTACTTTGGATAGTTTTAGGCGCAGTGGCAGGATGGATTGCGGGAATGATCATGAAAAGTGGTCATGGAATAATTGAAGATGTAATCTTAGGCGTAATAGGAGCATTCATAGGAGGGTTTATATTTAACTTCTTTGGTCAGCCGGGAGTAACAGGTTTTAATATATATAGTTTAATTGTAGCTGTAATAGGCGCAGTTATTCTTATTTTCCTGGGTCGTCTAATCCACAAATAGAATGATTTGAGTAAAGGAGTTGAGGAAAAATGAAAATAAATAATATATTAGGTTCGGTTGTCGTAGGAATTGCAGGAGCTGCTATCGGAGCAGGTCTTGCAGTTTCCGGAGCAGTAGCTTTAAGAGATAGTATAACAAGAGGAAAAGTTAAAAATTTACTTTTTAAAGTAAAAAATCAGGTAAAGCATACAAAAATAATTGTTGATTAATAGAGCTTTTAAAATTATCCTGCAGAATTGTAGTTTAGTAATCTGTTAACGTTTATGTACTTGCGCTGTTATAATGAGTGGCATGAAAGATAATAACCTGCTTCTAAGATTTCTTCCGATTCACGTTATAAATCCTAGAGCAAATAAAGAAAGATCAATCGATGCAGGTGAAGAGCTTGAGTCTTTGATTGATACACTAGGCGGAAAAATAATTGATCGCGTCATTCAAAAATTAAATAATCCTGACATGGCTACATTTGTCGGAAAAGGAAAAGTACAGGAGATTGCCCAAATCGTAAAAGAGAAAAAGATTGACGTCGTAGTTTTGAATAATACAGCTAAACCTAAGCAAGTATTTAATTTAAAGACCGCTCTGCAAGTTGCCAACCCCAGTATAGAAGTTTTTGACAGAGTAGATTTAATTCTTCATATTTTTGACAAGCATGCTGTCACTAAAGAAGCAAAGCTTCAGATTGAGTTAGCCCGCATGCGCTACATGGGTCCTCGAATTTATGGAATGGGATTTGTTATGTCGCGCCAGGGTGGTGGAATTGGAACATCTGGAGTAGGAGAGACAAATACAGAGCTTATGAAAAGGCACTGGAGAAATGAGATTAAAAAAGTTAATGATGAGTTAAATAAATTAAGTGAAGAGCGAGAGAAAAGAATCGAGAGAAGAAAAAAAGAAGGTTTTAAAACAGTCTCAATTGTCGGTTATACAAATGCTGGGAAAAGTAATTTATTTAATAAGCTAACCGGGAGAGACGTTTTAGTAGAAAACGCTCTTTTTGCAACACTTGATAGTGTAGTAGGTGAAGTTTACATGCCTGATCTTTCTCAAAAAGTTTTATTTACAGATACGATTGGATTTATTAGAAATTTACCGCCTCGTCTTATCCAAGCTTTTAAATCGACACTTCTGGAATCCATTCATGCAGATGTTATCCTGCATCTTATTGATGCATCAGACCGCGAAAGTTTTGAGAAATTAAAAGTTGTTGAGGAAATATTAAATGATCTTGAAATTGATGAATCTAAAGTGGTTTATGTATTTAATAAGATTGACAAGATTTCAAAAGCAGATATAGATAAATTGGAGGAGGATTTTAGGCAGTATTCGCCGATTTTTATTTCAGTTAAAGATAATATTGGTTTGGAAAATGTAATGAGTGAGGTTGTAGTTAGGCTTAAGAGTTAATTATTCTTCTGGTAATTAGTCCCAAGTATTCATATAATTTTAAAGATGGCAAGAATTAAATTTATGGGCTCAGCCGGTCAAGTGACCGGTTCTTCTTTTCTATTAACATCTAAATCAAATGAGCAAATAATGGTGGATTTTGGAATGTTTCAGGGCGGCAAGCTTCTTGAGGATTTAAATTACGAAAAGTTAGATTTTAAAGCTTCAGACCTAAGCGCAATTCTTTTGACTCATGCTCATCTTGATCACTGTGGAAGACTGCCACTTCTAGCATACGGGGGATTTAGCGGGAAGATATATATGACTGCTCCGACTCTTTCACTAATTGAAATTATTCTAAATGATTCAGCTAAGATTTCCATGGAAAAGAAGGATAGGTTTCCTCTCTATAGTGGTGAAGAGGTGGAAAAAGTCCTTAACATGGTGGAGATTATTGACTATAACAAGCCGCTAAAAATTGGAGATTTTACTTTTAATTTTAAAGATGCTGGCCACATTCTGGGCTCCTCTACCATAGAAGTTACCTTTAATGAAGATGGTGAATCTAAAAAGATTGTGTTTAGTGGAGATTTGGGAAATAGTCCTGAGGATTTAGTGCCACCAACAGAGCTAATTGATGATGCTGATTTTGTAGTTATGGAGACTACGTATGGCGATAGATTACATAAAAAAGAAGATTCCGTAGGAATATTGGAAGAAGAAATTAATAATACTGATAAAAATGGTGGCGTTTTACTTATTCCTGCATTTTCAATTGAAAGAACTCAAGACTTACTACATAAGATTAAGCACTTGAAGAAAGATGGGAAAATTTCCCAAAGCATCCCTGTATTTCTGGATGCACCTATGGGAATAAGGGTGACAACTATTTTTAGGGATTTCAGGGAATTTTTTAACGAAGAACTAAAATCTCACAAGACTGATCCATTTAATTTTGAGGGATTAGTTGTAACTGAAGATCAGAAGGAAAGTAGAAGAATAATTGAAGCCATGGATCCGAAGATTATAATTGCAGGATCCGGAATGATGACGGGTGGGCGAATCTTACATCACGCCCAAAATTATTTAAATAAACCTAGCACTACGCTTCTATTTGTTGGTTATCAAGCAGATGAAACACTTGGGCGAAAGATTTTAGAAGGAGCTAAGAATGTAACGATTGAGAAAAAGAATGTAAGTGTGAATGCAAAAGTTCGTTCAATAGAATCTTTAAGTTCGCATGCAGATCAGAAGAAGTTGTTAGAATGGGTAGGGCACATAAAAAACGTAAGGAAAGTTTTCTTAGTGCATGGAGATGAAGATTCTAGAAAATCTTTTAAAGAAAAGCTTAAGACTGAATTGAAAATAACAGACATCAGTCTACCAATTCATAACGAAGAATTTGAAATCTGACGTATTTTTCTATTCAGCTAAATTTCAGTTTCAACTATTAACATAACATTATGAATAAAAAAATTATTTTACTAGGAGTTGGATTGCTCTTAATAATCCTAAGCATTGGCTTTGTTTTTATTAAAGGAAATGTGATTAACACAGAAGAATTTGAAACAGAAAACGATGAAGATGATGTTAAAATTCAAACGCAAGATTCTAATTCTCAAGTTCCAATTACAGCTTCAAATGGAAAACAGTACAGCCTAGCGGATATTGCAACTCATAAAGATTCATCAAGCTGCTGGAGTGCGATTAATGGAAAAGTTTATGATTTAACTAGTTGGATCGGACAGCATCCTGGTGGAGATAAAAGAATACTTGGAATTTGCGGAATCGACGGATCCAGTCAGTTTGATGGTCAACATGCTGGAGAGGGAAAACCTGAAAGTTATCTATCCTCTTTTTATATAGGGGAATTAAAATAACCTCGGAAGCTTAGAATTCATTTAGTAATATAGTCCTATAGTTGTTAAATAATAATTATTTTGGTATAATTCCGCGATGGAAAGACGAGTATATCCACTTCCTGTATCAGCTGAAATTCCAGCAGAAGCCATCAGATATTCTGATGTAAGGTCGCGCGTAGAAATAGCCTCAGAAGTTACGCCAGTCATAAATTTCAGAGAATCAAATTTAAGAATTTTATATATAGATTTAAGTATGTCTAGTAAAAGTGTGGGAAGGGCGGTTGGTTTATCTAGGGATAATGCTAGTCGGCTAATGCAAAGACGAGGAATTGTAATGAGAAGTTCATATGATCCAGTTTATGGAGAGCGAAGACTGGAAGGAATAAGCAGTTTTTATTCAGATCCGGTTAAGGTAGCAGAAAAGAATTCTAAGGTTCATACCCCTGAAGCAAGAATAAAGCAGGCAGATTCATTGAGAAAAAGGCATCAGACAGATCCTGATTTTAGTTCGGAACAAGCAATTAGGATACGAAAAGCAAGAGAAGCATTTAGTCAAAATGCGGCTGAAAGGAGAAGTCAAAGAGTTGCTTCTTTAGGTGAACATGATAGATTGCAAGCGGAAAGAGAACTTCAGTTTGCTCAGAGTCTTCGTGGTATTCCAGCGTACAGGATGCTTAGCCCTAGACAAAAACAGGTTATTGAGCTCAGATATAGGATTGATGGTGGACTAAGCCTAAGCTTTGAGCAAATTGGAGAAGCTTTGGGTGGACTTTCTCGGCAAGCAGTTCAACAGTATGAAAAAAATGCTCTTATCAGATTGGGTGTGTTTAAAAATAGTGGATCTTCTCAGGAAACTGGGGTTAAAAAGTAAAAAGACCCGCTTTGTGAGTAGGTCTTCTTACTTATTGGCTATTC